>NZ_JACJIQ010000021.1:0-91959 GCF_014138425.1 Rufibacter ruber | reverse complement strand
ACTTAAATAACAAGGACAAAACAGACTGTGTCCTTAACTTCGGCAGAATCGCAGCATAAACTGTCCGAAGTATTGTGGGAAAACAGGCCAAAAACAGACTTCTCCACTGTAAGACCAACTTATTGATTCATGTGCAACAGACTTCTAAGGTACTAAATCCCGCTGAATAGTTTTCTACGCCCATCATTCAGGGAAAATGCCTTGTCACGTTAGCGCACAGCTGTAGCATGAGAATGTGTATCAGAAGCGTACAGGTGACAAGCAGGGCTAAATCATAACTTATTGACTACCATCCTTATGCATAAATGGCATTTATTTTTCTTGTCATCTACCTGAAAAAAGAAGCAAGAACCGCCTGAGCGTTGCTTGCCCTGCGTTTGAACCTACTTCCACCCTACTTCCTATGTATAAGAACTACCTGAAAATGGCCTTTAGAAACTTGATGGGGAATAAAGTTTTTTCCCTCATCAACGTCTTCGGGTTGGCACTGGGCATGACCTGCAGCGTGCTGATTCTGCTATGGGTGCAGGACGAGCTGAGCTATGACCGGTTCCATCAAAACATAGACCATCTGTACCGCGTGGTAGGCGAGCAGCATTATCCTGGGGCCGACGACCTTACCACCCCCGCCGGACCCGGACTCTTGGGGCCAGCCATGGAAAAAGAACTGCCGGAAGTGGAACGGGCCATCAGAATGACTTGGGGCGAACAGACCCTCTTCAGCTATGGCGACCGAAAATTTAAAGAATCGGGCATCTACGCCGACAGCACCTTCTTTGAGGCGTTTTCTTTTGAGCTGCTGCAGGGCAAGGCAGGCCAGGTGTTGCGGCACCCCAAGTCTGTTGTGATCAGTGACAGCGTTGCGCTGAAATTCTTCGGGAGCAAAGAAGCCGTGGGCAAGCTGCTGAAGCTGAACAACCAGGAAAGCTATGAGGTGACCGGGGTCATGGCCTCTGTACCCACCAACTCTACTCTGCAGTTTGACTATGTGCTCCCGTTTGAAGAGTTTTTGCAGCAGAACCAAAGCCTTAAGACCTGGGGCAGCTATGGCATACTCACCTACCTGCAACTTAAGCCGGGCGTTGATCCAGAGGCTTTCAACCAGAAGATAAAACACTTTGTAAAAAAAGGCGACAAAGGCGAACGGGACACCGACTTTTTTGTGCAGGCGGTGAAAGACATTCACCTGTACTCAGATTTCCGGCAGGGGAAATCAAATAGCGGCCTGGTGATGTACGTGCGCCTCTTCTCTGTAGTGGCGGTGTTCATCCTGATTATTGCCTGCATCAACTTCATGAACCTAGCCACCGCCCGTGCCGCCAAACGCGCGAAAGAAGTAGGCGTACGCAAGGCCATTGGTGCTAGCAAGGGTTCATTGGTGGGGCAGTTTATGATAGAGTCTATCCTGATCGCGTTCCTGGCCCTCTTCTTAGCCGCCAACCTGGTGGGGGTGCTCTTGCCTGCCTTCAATGACTTGACGGGGAAAGCCGTAGAATTCAACCTTGCAGACCCCCAGCTGCTCTTGATGCTGTTGGGTGTAGCGCTGGTGACCGGTATTATTTCGGGCAGTTACCCCGCGTTCTTTTTGTCTTCTTTTGAACCGGTAGTGGTATTGAAAGGCACTGTGAAGCTGAATGACCGGGTTACCTTGTTCCGGAAGGGGCTGGTGGTTTTCCAGTTTGTTCTCTCTGCCCTCTTGATTGTGAGCACCTTGGTGGTGTACCTGCAGCTGCACTTTATACGCACCTCAGACATTGGCTTGCAGCGCCAGAACATGGTGTCTATACCCATAGAAGGTGATTTGCGCACTAACTATGAGGTGGTGAAGCAGGAAATGCTGCGAATTCCCGGTGTCATGGCCGTGACCGCTTCTGACTACAACCCGCTGCAATTGGGTTCTAACACCAGTAACGTGGAGTGGCGCGGCAAAGAACCCGGTGCCGAAATTCTGATTGACTATATGCACGTGGACTACGGCTACCTGAACGCCATGGGCATGCAGCTAAAGGAAGGGCGCGATTTCTCCAAGGAGTTTGGCACTGATACGGCAAACTACCTCATCAATGAAGAAGCGGCCAAGCTCATGCAGCTGAAAAACCCGGTAGGTGAACGCCTGACCATGTGGGACCAGCAAGGACAGATTGTGGGGGTGGTGAAAAACTTCCAATCCAAAAGCATGCAGGTGAATGACATGCCGCTTATCATCAAGCTGGCTCCCCGGCAAGCCAACTTCCTGTTTGCCCGCGTAGCGCCAGGTAAAACGCCCACTGTGCTGGCCACCACAGAAGCATTGTTGAAAAAGTATAACCCGGCGTTCCCCTTTGAATACCACTTTCTGGATGACACGTTTGAGCGCATGTACCGCAGCGAGAGCGTGATAGGGCAGCTGACTAACTACTTTGCCGGCATTGCCATCTTCATCTCATGCCTGGGCTTGTTCGGGCTGGCCCTGTTCACGGCAGAGCAGCGCAAAAAGGAGATTGGCATCCGGAAGGTATTAGGGGCCTCAGTAGCCGGCATTGTCATGATGCTCAGCAAAGACTTTTTGAAACTGGTGCTCTTGGCCAACCTCATCGCGTTGCCGCTGAGCTGGTACCTGATGCGTTCCTGGTTGGAAGACTACGCCCGCCATACGGACCTGAGCTGGTGGATTTTTGCGGCGGCCCTCATCGCCACGTTCATCATTGCCATGGTCACCCTGAGTTTTCACGCTATCAAAACCGCCGTGGCAGACCCGGTACGGTCGCTGCGCACAGAATAGATTTTGAATACCCTTTACTAAACCCTTCCCATGAAAAAGTACCTGCTTTTTGCCTTAGCGCTGCTTGCCTTTGCTGCCCAGGCACAAATCCCCAACACCCTCACTCCTGCCCAGAAAGTGTACGGCCTCTCTAAATTCTGGCAGGAGGTGAACTATAACTTTGTGTACCTGGACAAAGTAGACCGGGCCCAGTGGGACGGTGCCTACCAAGACCTCATCACCAAGGTGCAGCACACCCCCAATGACTATGCCTATTACCGGGAGCTACAGCGGTTCTGCGCCTTGCTGAAAGACGGCCACACCAATATCTACTTCCCAAAAAGCTTAGACACCTTGCTGTACACCAACATGTTTGGGAAATACAGAATTTTTCTGAGCAATGTAGACAACAAAGCCATTGTCACCAGAACCAACCTGAGCATTAAAAATGAACTGCCGTTGGGCAGCGAGGTGATGGAGGTAAACGGAACCCCCACCGCCGACTACCTGAAACAGCAGGTACTGCCCTACATCTCCTCCTCCACTGACTACGTGCTAATGGATATTGCCATCAACAACCTCCTGCAAGGGCTCAAAGGAGAATCCTACCACGTTAAATTCAGAACCCCAGACGGCAAAGTAAAGGCGTTCACGCTAACCCATGAGAAAACGCTGGAAAAGGAAGTGTATCCGGCCTTTGAAGACCGAAAACTACTGGATTTCAAGTGGTACCCCAACGGCACGGCCTATGTGGCGCTGAACAGTTTCTCAAATCCAGAGATTAACAAACTGTTTCTGGAGAAACTGCCTGAGCTGCGCAAAGCCAAAGCCTTAATCATTGACCTGCGTTACAACGGCGGCGGCTCCACCGGCATAGGTCGGCAGATACTGGACTACTTGACTCCTGACACCCTACTGTACGGCTCCCGGAATATGACCCGTCAGCACCTGGCTTCTTTCAAGGCGTGGGGGAAATTTGCCACGCCCAAAGACACCGTAGGCAACGCATGGACAACCAAATCCCTGCTTTCTTACCAGGACAAACTTTTCTACCCCTTTGACTATGCCCCCTACCGGAATCAGGTAAACCCAGCCGAAAAAGTGATAGTACCCACTGCCCTGCTCATAGGTCACAACACCGCCTCAGCGGCAGAGGATTTCCTGATTTACGCCGACAACCAGAAGCACATGACCAAGATGGGCGAAAACTCCTTCGGGAGCACCGGACAGCCTTTCCTCTTTGACCTGCCCGGTGGCGCCGTTGCCAGGGTATGCACCAAGAAAGACACTTATCCAGACGGGCGGGAGTTTGTAGGCTACGGGGTGAAACCAGACATCACAGTAAAATCAACGCTCAAAGACTACATCCAGAAGAAAGACCCGGTGCTGGAACAGGCCCTCAAACACCTGAAAGGACAAAAGCTGGCCTCGCATCTGTAATTCTGAACCTGTTCCCTGCCTATAAAGAGTACCACCTGCCTGGTTCTGCTTGTGCCTTCTTACAAGTTTCTGTTTCCGGGCTGTTTTCTGAAAAACAGCCCGGAAACAGAAACCCAGATACGTGAGCGTTTGCTTTCGCCCAAGACAGGAGGAAACGCAAAGCAGCTGCACCGTCAGGTACCCATCAAAAGTAAATATCGAAGAAATGAAAACAGTCTTTAAATCTGCCCTGGGCCTGGTGCTCACACTTGGTCTGGTGACCGGCCACGCTCAAAAAAAGAAAGAATTGCCCGTTCTGCACTCCAATGTGGAAACCATCACTTATGTGCTGAACAACACAGACCGGAACCCGGGCTGGAGAATCTCACCTGACCTGAAACCAGACCGGCTGGAAGTAGAGTGCAAACAGAAAGTAATGAAAGTGGCCTTTGTCACAGATGTAGATTCTGTTTCCTTCCAAGTGAAGGCAGGTGATACGCTCCAGTTTTACGTGCTGCAGAAAGGCCGCGAGAAAGCCCTCACAGAGATAGTAGGCACGCCCAAAAATGTCAACTTCACCAAAAAATACATCAAGGCGCACAAAGGCAAGTCAACCGTAGAAATCCCGGAGGTGCATGAGCTGGCCAATGTGCTGGTGGCGCTCTCTACCGTTGGGCAACAGGATTCTAACATGGTAGACATGACCACGCCCTATTACAAAGAAGTGATGGCCTACTTCGCCCCGTATAAAAACCACCCTATCATGCAGGTGGTGAACCGGCACATCACCAAACCTTTTGACAATGACAGCTACTGGTACTACTATGCCCTGAAGATGAACGCCTGCGCGTATGTCTTTGACAAAAAGGGACACATCAGGAACGAAGGCATCATCCGGAAGATGGGTTTCAATAACCAGGCAGACCCCATGGCGGCAAACCTGGCGTTGGTGGAAGACTTCGCCAGGAAGTCTAACTTCAGAGCGTTTTACCAGAAGCACCAGCTGTATTACGGCAGTCTGCTCCAGACGTACCGCTCCCTCAACCCGATGGAGCAGATGCAGACGTGGCTGGAGGCCAAGTTCCCTACCAAGTATGGCAGTTACCGCGTCACGTTCTCGCCTTTGGTGGGCGGGGCCCACTCTACCCAACGCTTTGAAGACAATGGGTTCGGCCAAACCGTGATGTTTGTGTGCCGAGCAGAGCCAGTTGCCCAGTACAATGCCAAGGTCAATGAGATGCTCGCCTCGCGCGTAGTCTTTACAGAGATTGACCACAACTTTGTGAACCCCATGTCAGATACCTACATTCGGCAAATAAACGAGGTGTTTTCTGACCGGAAAAAGTGGGCTGCCGAAGGAAACGGGACCAGTGCCTACGGCTCGCCTTACACCGTGTTCAATGAGTACATGACGTGGGCGGTGTACTCCCTTTATTGCTTAGATACCTTTTCAGCAGAAGACAACGCCACCTTCCTTCCTTTAATGGAGCGCCAGATGGAGAAAGGACGAAGCTTTATCAAGTTTGGGGCCTTCAACCAGAAGCTTCTGGCGCTGTACAAAGAAAATCCTTCCAGAAGCATAGAAGACCTGTACACCCAAATGCTGGCCTGGAGCAAAACGCAATAAATTTAGCAGTCCGCCCCCGGTTAGCAATTTCTGTTCCCATCATTTATACAGAGCGTTTCAGGCCTGTTTTAGCGAAAACAGGCCTGAAACGGAAAGCAGTCTCAGCCCTCCCAGGTTTTCAGAAACCCGGGAGGGCTTTTCATTTTCTGAGGTTGGTTGTGCGCAAAGCGCTACCGGCAGCTCCTCTCCTAAGTTGGCGTTACTTTGTTTGCAAAGGCAGTTGGCACAGACGCTCGCCGGTCTGCTAGACGCTGCGAGGTTTTGTGAGCAGGCGGTTCTGCGTAGGCACGTGTATGAAACCCATCTCTACGCCTTCTCAGAGGCGAAATATAAGCTAAAGTAAAATTTCCGTTTTCGGGCTGTTTTTCTAAAAACAGCTCCAAAACGGGAATCCACAAGAAACGAGAGGCAGCAATTATGCCAGCTTATCACTGACCACGGCGTAGTGCGGGTCTTCCAGAATGTTCACGTCAATGACGGCTTCGGCGTTTTTCAGGAGCAGGCGGCAGTCTGGGCTCAGGTGGCGCAGGTGCAGTTTCTTGCCGGCCTGGTGGTAGCGTTCAGTGAGTTTGTTCAGGGCCTCAATACCCGACATATCCGCCACGCGGCTGTCTTTGAAGTCAATGACCACTTCTTCGGGGTCACCCGCCACGTCAAATTTCTCAGTGAACGCCTGCACAGACCCGAAGAACAACGGGCCGTACAGTTCATAGTGCTTCACGCCGTGGGCGTCAACGTACTTTCTGGCGCGTATGCGTTTGGCACTTTCCCAAGCAAAGACCAGCGCCGAGATGATCACCCCAATGAGCACCGCCAGCGCCAGGTTGTGCAGCCAGATGGTGATGAGCGCCACCAGAATACCCACCACCACGTCATGCCTGGGCATTTTGTTGATGATCCTGATGCTCATCCACTCAAACGTGCCAATGGCCACCATCACCATCACGCCCACCAACGCCGCCATGGGCACGCGCTCAATAAACGGCGCACCCACCAGAATAATCACCAGAATGGTCAGCGCCCCTACAATTCCGGCCAGCCGGGCTCTGGCTCCCGCCGAAAGGTTGACCAGCGTCTGCGCAATCATGGCACAGCCGCCCATGCCGTAGAAGAACCCGTTCAGCACGTTGGCCGCGCCTTGGGCCACAGATTCACGGTTTCCGCTGCCGCGGGTGCCGGTAATTTCATCTACCAGGTTGAGGGTGAGCAGACTTTCGGTCAAGCCCACGCCCGCCATGATGAGCGCATACGGAAAGATAACCTGCAGCGTCTCCAGTGTTAAAGGGATCTGCGGAATATGGAACGGCGGCAGACTCCCAGACACCGAGGCGATGTCCCGCACCAGTTTTGTCTCAATACCAAAGCCCATCACCACGCCAAACACCACCAGAATGGCCACCAGTGACGGCGGAACAGCCTTGGTGATCTTGGGCAGCAGCAGAATAATGGCCACGGTCAGGGCCACCAGCCCCGCCATGATGTAGAGGGGACTACCCGTGAGCCAGCTCACCTCGCCGTTCACCACCGTTTTGAACTGCTCTACCTGTGACATGAAAATGATCACCGCCAGCCCGTTCACAAACCCGAACATGACCGGCTGCGGCACCAGCCTGATGAATTTGCCTAGCTTGAACACCCCCACCAGCATCTGCAGCACCCCGGCCAAGGCCACCGCTGCAAACACGTACTCCAACCCATGGCTCTGCATAAGCGCAATCAAGACCACCGCCGTCGCGCCCGCGCCGCCAGACACCATGCCCGGCCTTCCGCCCAGCACCGCCGTCACCAGCCCCATGATAAAAGCGGCGTACAACCCCACCAACGGCGGAAACCCAGCCAGAATGGCAAATGAGAGTGACTCGGGGATCATGGTCATGGCTACTGTGAGCCCGGCCAGAATCTCAATTTTATAATCTATTTTTTGGCTGAAATCAAATAAGCGTACAAATGGCTTCATTCTATAAATATCAATATAAAAGAAAAGATACACCGCTTCGGCTAGCCCCATCACTCACTTCGTTAGGGCACAGCAATAGCAACGTAAATAAATTTAACTGGATTGTAAGACAGGAAGTAGCAAAGCCAGAACGGCTTTACGTGAGAGAAGTCACGGTGGCGTGAGCGCTATAAATAGAAAGGTGTTTGTCATAGCTGGGCAAAGGTACGCAGAAATGCCTAGCCAAGAAACCTGTAGCCTTGTTTCCTGTTTTGGAGCTGTTTTCAGAAAAACAGCTCCAAAACAGGAATCTTCTTCTGGCGCGAGTCTGAAGACTCGCGCCTATAGATGCCGGGAGTCTGGAGACTCCCCTCGCTGCCCCGCAGCGAAACCGCGCATTGCCGTGCGGCGTTGGCAGCAGGCATGTAAGGTGAATCAAAGATTTGAACACGTGTCTGTGGCTCCCGGCGAGTCTGGAGACTCGCACCATCTTTCGTCACGAGACTAAAGTCTCGCGCCAGTTCGCCAGTTCTACAAAACCGCTTGCAGAACACCATCAGCCTTTTTTCAGAGACCTTGCAGCGCCTTCCAGACCTGCAACAACTATCTGTGCCAGCCGCTGCTTCCCAATCCTGACCATCAATAAAATCCTGTAAATCCTGCTCCTGACAGACTCATAACTTGAATTATTCCATAGCTGCCGCTGTCCCCTACCCTAGCTGCCACTCCCGCCGGGAGAGGGAACGGCGCGGTTGCGTTTTGGGCCTGTTTTCAGAAAAACAGGCCCAAAACCGCCATCCTCTTTTCGGCAAAGCCGATGCGTGCTACTTGCACAACCAGCATCGGCGGCAGCCGTACACCACTCCACCCACATCTGAACCTATTCACATGACCATATCTTTTTACGGAGCCGCCCAGTCGGTGACCGGCAGCAAGCACCTCATCACCCTGGAGAACGGCAAGCGCATTCTGCTGGACTGCGGCCTCACCCAGGGCATGGGCGCCCAGACCGATGAACGCAACAGCGCCTTTGATTTTGAACCCGAAAACCTGACCTGTGTCATCTTATCTCATGCGCACATTGACCATTCTGGCCTGCTGCCCAAGCTGGTGCGCGACGGCTACACCGGCCCCATCTACTGCACGCCGCCCACGCTGGAACTATGCCGCCTCCTGCTCCCAGACAGCGCCAGAATTCAGGAAAGCAACAAAGGCAGCGACACAGACAGCCCGCTGTACTCAGAAGAAGACGCTGAGCAGGCCCTGCAGCAGTTCCAGACGGTGCCCTATGACAAGCGTTTTCAGGTAGACGAGGACATAGAGTTACTGTTCACAGACACCGGCCACGTACTGGGCAGCGCCGCCATCAACCTCAGGTTGAAAGACAATGGCAGGGAGCGCACCCTCACCTTTAGCGGCGACATTGGCCGGTTCAACAACCGGATTCTGAACGCGCCGCAGGAGTTTCCGCAGGCTGAGATTATTCTCTGCGAGTCTACCTACGGCAACCGCGTGCATGACAGCATTGAGAACACCGAGGACCGGCTGGAGAAGATTGTGCAGGAGGTGTGCGTAGAGCGGCAGGGCAAACTGATTATTCCGGCGTTCAGCATTGGCCGCACCCAGGAGCTGGTGTACTCGCTCAATTACCTGGCCGAGGAAGGCCGCCTGCCCAAAGACGTGAAAGTGTTTGTAGACAGCCCTTTGTCTGTCTACGCCACAGACGTGATGCGGGACCACCCCCAGCACTTCAATGAAACCATGCAGGCGTACATCAAAGAAGACCCAGACCCGTTTGGGTTCCCGCAGTTGCACTTTATCACGGAGGTAGATGACTCCAAGGAGCTGGTGCAGTTTGATGAGCCGTGCGTGATTATCTCGTCATCAGGCATGATGAACGCCGGCAGAATCCAGCACCACCTCAAAGGCAACCTCTCAGACCCCAACAGCGCCGTGCTCATTACCGGGTACTGCGAGCCTTCTACGCTGGGCGGAAAACTCATGAACGGGGCAGACAAAGTCTTTATTCACGGCGAGGAAGTGGCCGTGCAGGCCCAGATGATTGTCATGAAAGAATACAGCGCCCACGGTGATTACGGCGACATTGCCAAGTTCCTGCACTGCCAGGACAAAGAAAAGATCCAGCGCATCTTTCTGGTGCACGGGGAAGTTTCTACCATGGAACAGTTGAAATCTGACTTAGAGGAGATGGGTTACGGCAACGTGGAAATCCCGGAGTTCAGGCTGTCTTACGTGGTCTGATTTTTCTGTTTTGGGGCTGTTTTTCAGAAAACAGCCCCAAAACAGAAAACCGTTGGCCTGGGCTGATTTCGCCCCACCTGCCAGGAGCAAGGGCAACCAACCAGGTGCAGCAGCTCCTTATTTCAGCGGCGCGCCTACCTGAATGTCACAGCGGTGGCCGGGCTGGCCGTGCGGCGGGTTCATACCGGGAGCGGTTGTAACAGGTGCTGGCACGGGAGTGGGCGTCACTACCTGCGTGGCCGGTGCCGGGGCAGACGTGGTCACGGCGGGAGACGGCTGCGGCGTTGACGGCAGAGGCGCGCCCACCTGCAGGTCGCAGCGGTGGCCGGGTTGGCCGTGCGGCGGATTTACCGCCACTGCGCCGGCAGCAGGCTGCGCACCGGTTGAATCAGTGGCCGCTGCCGCTGACGGGAAATTCATAGGCTGCGGGGTAAAGCCTTCGGTCTGCTTCTTTTTCTCTGAACACCCCACCAGGCAGAAGAAGGCCGCTGCCACAATAACGGAAATAGTATTTTTCATGACTGTTTTTTTGACGGGTGCCCCCTCAACGCTTTTTGTAAAGATAGGCAGAAGAAAATAAGTTAACAGAGATGCCCCAGACCTATACCTGCTATCTCCTATAAACCAGCTCTTGTTTATGGCTCCCCGTTCGCCTGTGAACGCTGGTAACGGCCCGCATAGTTCCTTGTTACAGCCAACTCTCTGCCGGCAAGGCACCCAGCAACACGCACAAAAAAGAAGGCTGCCTCTAAGAAAGCAGCCTCCTTTTTTATATGACTTGGGATTGAAGTGCCTGGACAGAAACAACCCTACCTTCTTCTCTTCTCTGTGCTCCTGAAAAAAACCTGGGGGGCAAACGGAGGTGGCGGTCAATTAAAAGCTTACCCTGTCTGCTCCCTTAGATCCTTTCAGGAGCACTACATGTGTATTTTAATTTGCCTTCGTACTTAAAGGCCCATCTCGTCGGCGCTGGGGCCGTAGCTGGCCGGAATGGGTATGTTCAGCAGGCGCAGGTACACGCCCAGTTGCGCACGGTGGTGAATGATCTGGCTCAGGGTCATGCGCAACACCTCATATTTAGAGGAAGTTAAGAACACCTGGTCTCCCTCGCGCAGGGTCCAGGGCTCATCTAGCTGGTCATCAGACCCATGGGCGAAGTGGTGGCGGCCGTCATCCATCATGCGCTCAAAGTAGTTGAGAAGCTCTTCTTGGCTAGTGATCTGCTCTTCCTGGTACGGGTTCTTGGCAAAATCAAGTTCACTGGTGGTGAGGGTCATGCCCACCCAGGAAGGCAGATGGGCAATGTGCGTCACCAGTCTCTTCATGGTCATGCTTTTCTCATGCGGCTGCCAGTCAAATTGATGGGCGGGCACGCGCTCCAGCATTTTGCGGGTGGTCTTGGCTTCCTGCTCCAATTCTCTGGCAAGCAAGCCCATGATGGTGGTGGGGGTGGTGAGGATTTCTGACATAGCTTTCAGTATTAATGATACCACAAAGAAATACTGCCCCAGTGACAACCCTGTGTCAGTAGATTTTTGGCGAATGAAAATTTTCCTGAATTTTTTCAGCGCGGTCTCAGGCAATTGCGTTTTGGGGCAGTTTTCAGAAAAACAGCCCCAAAACAGGAGCAGAAGCCAGAAGCACCTTTCCGTTTTTGGGCTATTCCCTGAAAAACAGGCCAAAAACAGAAAGGTATGTTCTTAGGCTACTTTCTTAAAGACCGCCCACAAACAGGCTTCTCTGCCTCTGGCCAATAGTTCAGTACAGCACCCGGCGCTGCGGCAGGCAATCTTGCCGCGGCATGTGGTCTGTCTTTCTGCTTCGGCATGGCACTGCGCCTCCCGGTTTGAGGGGGAAAATAGCTGGGAAACCGGCTAAAAGGTTTAGCGCTGGCTGTAGCCTCTTCCAAAGAAGAAACTACGGCCAGCGCTACAAAGGAAGCATCTACCGGTAATCTGCCAACGGTTGGGGAAAGCAGTCCCTATTGCTTTACAAATCTGGCGGTGACTTCCTGCTTTAGACTCTTTACGGTTAGTTTAAAGACGGCATCTGCGGCTTTTTGGGCATCATTGACTTTGAGGCAAGCACAATAGCAATGATCATTAGCCCCAGGCAGATCAAGACCCCTAACTCAAACTGGGTGAGCAGCGCTGAGCCTGCAATAATTCTCTTGGTCTGGTCACTCAGGGCCTTACCCTCAGAAACCTGAATACCGGAGAGCTGCTCCAGATTGCCCGCCGCCAGACTATACTGCGCATCCATCTGGCGCTTGGCCAGACCACCGGAGGGTGCCGCCAAATAACTTAGTTCCAGCTGCTTGATGGCTGCCATATTCTGCTTAAACTTCTCAAAACACTGGGCTTCTGCGGGCGTGAGTTTGGTTTTCGCATAAGCATGCAGCAATGTGGTAATAGCCGCGTTGTGGATGCTTATTTTCTCGCGCAGCCCACTGGTGTTCCCCTGGCTGCTGCAGTTGTCTACTGTCATCTTTTTCTGGTACAAATGCCCCGACAGTTGGAAAATATAGCTCTCCACCAACAGGCGGTCTTCATAGACAGAGGAAAAGGAATCACCCAGCTGTGACACGTGGCGGCTATCCATCATGTTCTTGGCAATCACCAATACCATGACCACTGCCAACAGAAGAGCTGCCTTTGTTTTCTGCTTAATGCTATATGCCCACTTCATGTTTGCTCTGTTTAAGTGATTTTAGATATGTTCCCAGTTGGCCTTTCAGGCGGCAAGGCCTCATGGCCAGAACCTGCCTTCACACTGCCGCCCCTCTGCGCTGACTAAGCCAAAATTGAAACAGGCTCCAGTAGGCGGCCTACGGAAAAGGAAGCCCGTATTTTTCAACTCTATAGAAGAGTCCCCAGTTTCCGCTCACTTCAAGTTACAAAAAAATAAGCAAACCCGCTTGATTTTCAGTGTACTATCTCCCGTGAGGTAGCCTTGTCATTGCTGTTTTCGGCCTGTTTTTGGTAAAACAGGCCGAAAACAGAAACAGGCAAAGACCCACAAAATCTTAAACAGAGGCTTTTTCTTTCAAAGGATGCCGGAACATGGTCACTCCAAACAAGACTGCCAGCAGCACATAGATTACCGCCAGCCCCCAGAAAGCTTCTGGTGTACCTGCCTGCGTCTGTTTAAGCAAGGCCATTGCACCCGCAAAGAAGTGCAGCAGGTTTCCCATCACTAGCGGGCGGGCATAAATTCCGCCCATCACTACACCTTTAGACATCCAGTTCAGCATACCGAAGCCCAGATAAAGAGCTCCCAGCAGCTGCACCAACAAGGGGCCGGTTCCCGCCATCGGCTCCCCCAGCATTGTGAGGATTTCCTCCGGGAAAAAAGAAGCGGCCAATCCTAAGCCGCCCAGCAGGAAGGCGCTGGCAGCCAGTAGTATCTTTGTATTCATGCCCTAAAGTTAGAAACTCTGCTTCAGCCGCAAATTTCACAGGCGAACTTTCTTGCAGACAAACAATTGTCAACCATAGAACCAGACACGTCAAAACAACCAAATGGAGAATGAGCACTCTCTGCCGTCTCTCTTTTGGGTGAGCAGCTGGCCAACCTCTGGGGTTCCTGGGAGGTAGTTGTAGCAGGCCCTGGTTTATATTCTGTAGAAGGAGAAAGAGCAGGACGGCAGCCCTCTAGTGATCTGCTGTAGCAGGAGCCTCTGAAGGAGCAGCCATGAAAACCCGCCCGTACAACACAGCTTTTGCTTACCCAGGTACGGGAGCCAGTCCAATAAAGTAAAAAACCCAGAACGGCGGCAGTCACTCCGGTGCGGCTAAAAAGCTTCTACTGCACCTTTGCAGACAAAGGAGACTGAATTGCCCCACCAGTATCCCTTTTCCCGCTCAAGAGCGGAAGGTAGTGCAGCCAAAGAAGAGAAATAGACTTACAAAGGTTGGATTCATGCCTCCTCACCGCGCAATGCCATCTGTACTCCACCACCTCACCGTTCCTGACAAGTTTGGCTAGTTCAGCAGGGTACCAGGTGAAAGATTGGTTTCCGTTAGAGAAAAGCTATGCAGGGATTACGCAGACTGTTTGGCGCCCGCTAAATTTGACCAGGAGTTCTCAGCTACCCTTTGCCGACCAGGGAGCACCAGATCCAGGCAAGGCTCATTAATGGCGGCCGGTGCGGCCGGCATAGGGCTCCAGGAGCCGGTGACAAAGCCCGTGATGAATTCTGAGGAATGCCCCATACGGCTCAGCCTCATGGCCAGCACTAAATTTTCAACAGTGATAGGCTCCGTTTGGGCCGAGTAAAAATCAGTCATAGCAGCGGCACTAGCTTTATAGGGGTTAAATTGGCACGATGTGCTATAGGATAAATACAACATGTATCAAAAAAGTTCAACCTCTATAGTACAAATACTAACATTGTTAGGTTGTGCTATAATTCATGCACCCAACTTCTACCATAACATCTTTTAAGCAGTAGGTTTTCCTGCGCTAATCAGGATTTAACCACAGCCTGCGCCCTCACTTGCAGCCCTCTGGCCTTGCTGTCACAGGCTGTTTGACCGGCAGCAGCAACACCATGCCTCTGCCCGCTTTTCGCCAGCAGATCCAATATCCAGGCAAACCATAGACACAGACACCTGCCATGGGTACAAAAATCCAAAATGTGGTATAAGTAAAATGCGGGTTCTGTTTTGGGGCTGTTTTTCTAAAAACAGCCCCAAAACAGAACCCGCATCCTGTGACGTATACTTGGCTCAGGTAAAGTTTACCACATGATAGCCCGCTGGTTAGATTTTTTAAAGAGGGCCATGCCTACTACTAGTTCATGGCTGTCACCAAAGTCAAACTCGTTGGCCCCGGCTATGCTGTAGTCATAGCTGTAGTTGAGGGTGAACCGGTTGGTAGGGGCAAAGCCCACCAGGGCAGACACAGAACCTTCCGGCACTACCCCGGCTCCCACCCATACCATGTTCCGGTAGCGCACTTTGGCATTCAGGTTGACTATCAGGTCTAAATTCCCTTCATATCTGACCAAGGCCCCGGGCGCCAGTTCCCAGTCCGGGTCTAGCTGAAAGGTGTGGCCTAAGAGGGCCGTATGCCTGATGTAGGTTTTGCCACTGCCGTCTAGCTCCTCGTTCAGGCGCACCCGCAGGAGTCTCTGGGCAGAGTACCCAATGTAGGTCTGGTCAGAGTACAGCATCAACCCGGCATCAAGCGAGAAATACCGCAACGAGCCGTTGGCCCCCAACAGCCCCTGGTAGTAAGAATCCTGCCGGTCCCGCACCCGAAGGTCTTCCAGCTTCACATTCACCTGGTTGTACCCCAGCGTTAACCCGGCAGAAAGGTAAAATTTGCGGGAGACCGGCACGTGGGCGGCGGTAGAGAAACCTGTTTGCAAGTCAGAGTAGGCGCCGGCTGCCTCCTGCAGCACAAACCCGCTAATGCCTACTTTGGGCGCATGCCGGGCGGTGGGCTTCACGCTCCTGTTCTTGCCGTAAGAGGCCAGACTAGGCAGGTTGACTCCGTTAAACGCGTGACTGGCAGCCAGAATATAACTGCGGGGCACCTGGTTCATAGCGCTCCACTGCTGTTTGAACCCTACTTTGAGATCTGTAAAATCTTCCATTCCGGCGGCCGCCGGATTATAAAAATAGGGCAGGCGGCCGTACTGGGAGAGCGGACGGTCAGACTGGGCAACTGCCTCCCACCCCATGCCACACAACACCAGACCCAGCACCCCTTTTAGTATATACCGCTGAAAACTTCTCATAACGCCTTAATAAATAACCCTGATTGATCCTTTCAACTGTTTCCCGTTGGTGAGCTGCACCGTGTAGAAATAGGTGTCTTCCGGCACCGGCTTGCCATTATAGGTCCCGTTCCATTCCTGTTGGGGCTTCTCTGTGGAGAACAAGACACGGCCACTCTTGTCAAACACCCGCACATGCACTTTTTCAGTGAGTCCCATATGGGAGATTCCCCACGTTTTGTTCCGGTCACTGCCGTTAGGGAAAAGGGCATTGGGTATTTCCTGCTCCTCAAATTTGCGCACCTCTACCTTTATGGCCACCACGTTGCTCACCTGGCTACCGCAGGCCCCATCTGTTACCCTGCGCCTGAAGTAGGCATCCTGGGTAAGTGGGTCTGGTTGATACGTCATGCCGGTGGCCCCTTGAATGGCAGAGAAGGAGGTCCCGTTCTTAGACGACTCCCATTGATAGGCAAGGGTGCCGCTTCCGCCGGTGGCCGGGGCGTCAGACATCAGTTTGGCGGGCGCATCACTGTAGTAGACCACCTGGCTAGCGCTGATAGTCCCGGCTTGCAGCTGGCCATACACCACTACCCACACCGCATTGGTGAACAAGGCGCCACAGTCACCGTTGCCATACGTCACCCTGCGGCGGAAATAAGTAGAAGCAGTAAGCGAACCAGGGGCATAACTGGCAGAGCGGGCACCGGCTATGTCTTGCCAGTTCACATTGTCTGCAGAGGACTGCCACTGGTAAAGGGGCATGTTGCCCAGCTCCCCGCTCACCTGCAGTGCCGCGGGAGGTGTGCCGTAGCAGACAGGCGCAACAGAAGCCAATGTTCCCGCCTTTTGCTCGCTCTGCACTTCTACTTGCACCACATTTGAATACTGCGCCGTGCTGCAACCGTCTGCTGCACTTGCTTTCCGCCGGAAGTAGGTAGTCTTGGTTAAGGCCCCTGGTACATACGAGGCACCTTTCGCCCCGCTAATCACGGTCCAGGTGCTGTTGTTCAGGGAAGATTCCCAGGTGTATTGAATGGTGCCATCTCCTCCGCTTGCGGCAACGGTATTTTCCAGTGCTGCGGGCGCCGCGTTATAGCAGACGGTCTGGTTGGCACTGATGGTGCCTCCCTGCAGTGGTTGTACCACCCGCAGCGTTGCTACCTGAGACGTTACCCCGGGCACACACTCCCCAGACACCTGTACCCGGTACCGGTAATTGTTCAGGCTGCCTACTGCCCCATTGATCGTTAAGGCAGCTGTTTTTGCCCCCGCATAAACGCCTCCGTCAGAGAGATCTACAAAGCCAGCCCCCTGGTCTACCTGCCATCTATACACAAAGCTGGTCCCCTCTGTCTGCACCTGAAATGTGTGACTGCCCCCTACGCAAACGGTTTTGCTTTGGGGCTGGGCTGAGATTTTAGGCAGTTTGTTTACCGTAATGTTGACCTGCTTTTCAGCCTGCGCCACCCCATCAGAAACCCGTATGGTGACCGTGTATTGCGCGCCGCCCTGGTTCAGGGCGGGTGTCCAGGAGAAAGCCCCGGTAGTGGCATTGATGCTTGCCCCGGCGGGGGCATTCACCAACGTAAACCGCAAGGTATTCTCGGGCAGGTCAGCATCTGCGGCGGCGGCGGTAAACGTATAACTCTGCTGCTCACAAATGGTGGCAGTGGCGGGCACACTGCTCAGTACCGGTGCTTTGTTCACCTCATTCACCGTAATGGTAAAGGTTTGCTCGTCTACCAGAGCGGGCGTTCCCGTATCTGATACCTGCACGGTCATAGAATACACCTTCGGGCCCTGCTCTTCTGTGGGAACCCAGGAAAACACTCCCGTCTGGGCATTAATGGTTGCCCCCGCCGGACCATTGAGCAGCGTAAACCTCAGGCTCTGGGCTGGCACATCTACGTCTGTGGCGGAAGCAGTAAAGGTGAGCGGTTTCTCTTCGTCTGTCACCTGGTTCTGAATGGCGGCCAACACAGGGGCCACGTTCACTTCAGTGACCTGTAAAGTAACAGTGGCCTCATCTGCCAACGCTCCGTCTGTCACCCGTACTTTAATGGTATAAGAACCGGCACCCTGTGCCTCTGTGGGCGTCCAGGAAAAGACCCCGGTAGTGGCATTAATGGTGGCACCGGCAGGGGCATTGAGCAAGCTGAATGTCAGTTTTTGGTTTGGGATGTCCTTATCTGTGGCGGTGGCGGTGAAGGTGTAGGCCTTTAATTCCTCAATGGTGGCAGTAGCGGGCACCCCACTCAGAACCGGGGCCTCGTTCACCTCTTCTACCGTCACCTTCACCTGCTGGTCAGCATATTTGGCAGGACTGCCATTGTCCAGAACCCGTACGGTGAACACGTAAACATCTGGGCCTTGTATCTCTGTGGGCATCCAGGAGAAGACCCCGGTGGCGGCATTGATAGTGGCACCCAGCGGAGCGTTGATCAGCGCATAACTCAGGGTATTGGCAGGAACATCTCCGTCAGTAGCCGACACCGTGAAGGAGAGCAGCACATTTTCTTTGGCTGTTTTATCTGGAATGGCAGCCAGCACCGGGGCTTCGTTTACTTCTGAGACCGTCAGGCTCACTTCCTTCTCTACCGCTCCCAGGCCGTCAGAGACTTTCACTTTGAACGAGAAGACATTTGGCCCCTGCGTTTCAGACGGCTCCCAGGTAAAGACACCCGTGGCAGGATGAATAACAGCCCCAGCCGGACCATTCACCAAGGAGAAGGTAAGGGGTTGCACAGGTTCATCTACATCTGTAGATGAAGCCACAAACGTGTACACAGCCCCCTCTTGTATAGAGGCCGAAAGGGGCACGTTTGCCAGCACCGGCAGCGTATTGTCTTCTGTCACGGTCACTGTGATGTCTTTTTCAGCAGCGCTCAACCCATCTGTCACCCTAACTTTGAAAGCATACACACCGGGCCCCTGCGCCTCTGTGGGGGTCCAGGTAAAAGCCCCTGTGCTGGCGTTGATCCCCGCACCGGCAGGAGCATTCACCAGGGAGAACGTGAGCGCCTGCACCGGACGGTCTGCGTCTGTAGCCGTGGCTGTGAAAGAATACGCCTGCAGTTCAGGAATTGTAGCCGTGGCAGGTACGTTGGCCAGCGTGGGGGGTAGGTTTACTTCTGTAACGGTAATGGTGATGGTCTTGTCTGCAGATACCAGTCCATCTGACACCCGTACCGTAATGTTAGAATATACCTTGGGGCCTTGCTCCTCAGTAGGGGTCCAGGTGAACACGCCAGTAGTGGGGTTAATCTGCGCGCCAGAGGGGCTGTTCAACAGAGAGTACAGCAGGTTTTGCTTAGGAAGGTCTACATCTGTGCCAACCGCTGTAAAGGTGAACAGTTTCATTTCCTCAATAGAAACGGTAGCGGGTACACTTGCCAGCGCCGGAGCGGTGTTTACCTCCCTCACGGTAATGGTAACAGATTGCTCAGCAGTCGCTATCCCGTCAGACACTTTGACTTTGAACGTAAATGTGCCTGGCCCCTGGGCTTCAGTAGGTGTCCAGGCAAATTTGCCGGTGGCGGCTTCTATGGTGGCACCGGCCGGGGCGTTTTCTAAGGAGAAGGAAAGTGTCTGCGCCGGCTGGTCAGGATCTGTGGCGGTGGCGGTAAAGGTGTAGGCCTTTACCTCATCAATGGTCACCGTGGCGGGTACGTTGGCCAAGGTAGGGGCTACATTGGTAGCCTGCACCGTAATGGTGTAGGTTTTTACCTCACTTTCATCTTTTCCGCCCCGGGCGGTACCGCCATCATCTTTCAGCTTCACCCCAATGGTAGCCACCCCAGAAGCCCCGGCCACCGTTTCAAAAATGAGCATGCCGTCTCTGGAGACCTCTATGGATTTAAACAAGTCGGGCTTGCTGTTGGAAGTAATGACAAAGGAATAGTTCTGGGTCACGTCAGGGTCCCCATCTTCTATAGAGGAGGCAAAATTATTGACCACCTGTAACCCGGCATCCTGGTCAACCACCGTAGGCATGGTAGTTAACACCCAAGTGGGTGCATCATTGACCGGATGGATAGTAATGGTAACGGTGGCTGCGTCCTGGCTGTCTTCACGGCCGTCATGGGCCCGGTAGTTAAAGGAGTCTGTACCGTTGACATTGGCACCAGGTGTATAGGTAAAGGTGCCGTCTGCATTCAGCGTGAGCGTGCCTTTAGCAGGCTGCGTGACCACCTTGGCCGTAAGCTGATTGCCATCTGCGTCTGTGTCATTTTTGAGCAGGTGGTTATCTGCAAGTGTTACGGTCAGCGTCTGGTCCTCGTCTACGGCATAGGCATCATTTACCGCTACTGGCAGTGCATTAGGGCTGAACTTGATCACCTTGTCATCACCGGCCATGAACGGGTTTCCCGCTGCATCAACGGCCAAGGCCACGGCGCCAAACCTTCCGCCACCTTTGTTGTTATAAATGCTCCATTGCTGTGCGCCAGCGCTGTTGTATTTAGCCCCAGAGAAGTAGGCTCCGCTCCCGCCAGCCACATACACATTCCCTGAGCCGTCTACCACCACGGCATTTGCCCCGTCTGGGCTTGAGGAAGAGGTACTGGAGGCGGCAAAGACATTACTTTTAGCCCACAACTGGGCACCAGATGCGTTATATTTCACAGTAGCCAAATGCACATTGCTATTCATGGAAGACCCAACCACATACACGTTTCCTGCGGCATCTACGGTCACCGCTCTGGCGGCATCTGTGTTGTTCCCCGGCCCGTTATAGGCTCTGGCCCAAAGCTGGGCACCGTCTGACATGCGGTATTTCAGGGTGAGGAAATCGCATTTGATTGGATCCAGCATATTGCTTCCCCAGGATGGATCATACGTGTAGCCGGTGGTAGATCCTATGAGATACAGGTTGCCGGCACCGTCTGCCTCCATTTCAACCACCTCGTCAGCATTGGTGCTGTTGGTATATATCTTCACCCACTGCTGTGCGCCAGAAGCGTTGTATTTGACCAGCCCAAGGTTATTGTTATTGGTTCCCCCTGCCACTGTGCCGGCCACGTACACATTGCCAGAGCCATCAACAGTTACAGCCTTGGCTGCGTCTGAGGCATCAACGGTACCGTTGTAGGAAGAAGCCCACTGAAAATCACCGGCTGCGTTATATTTAACCGTAGTGAAAATCTGGTCTGAAAGGGTTCTGTATCTGGTTCTTGACGGAAAACCTGACCGGTAAGATTCTGTCCGGTAATTGGTTGTAACCGTACCGGTCACGTAGACATTGCCTGCTGCGTCAACCGCAATATCTTCAGGCAGGCTGCCCGGCCCTGAGCTCCCGCTCCCGCTGAAAGTGCGTGTCCAGACCTGATCCCCGTCAGAATTGTATTTAACAATGCCATAACTGGTAGAGAACGAGGGAGAGGAATCTCCGTCACTCCAGGTATAATAATAAATACCGGTGGTCACTTTCCCTACTACATAAACATTCCCCGCAGCGTCAACTGCCATGGCCACCGGTTCATCAGGACCTTCAGAGGTATACCCGCCATAATAGCCGGTACTGGAGCCGTAGTAAGGATACGTATAAGTTTTACTCCACAGCACTTGCCCGGCAGCATTGTATTTATTGGTCACAAAATCATACCCAGAACCTGTAACGTATTTCTGACCGGTCACATAAATATTCCCCGCCGCATCACGTTTCAGGGCCACCATGTTCCCTCCTGGCACTTGCTGGCTCCACTCCGGCGCCATGCGCTGGGCATGCGCAAGGGGCAAAAGCCCCCACAGACAGAATGACAGCAGGCCGAAGAGCCTTAACTTGAAGAAAACAGAAAGGCTACCAGTTTCCCCCGCACGTCCAACATTTGCCCGCTGCCCCTTCGCCCATAGGCCAGGGAAGGCATAGTAGTACTTGTCTTGCATATAAACTTGCTAAATGTGATTGTGCCAGTAAAATCAGCGGCTGCGCGTGGGGGAGGCGAACAGATGGCGCTTTAGGCATCAGGTCACAAAATTAAAGCATATTCTTGATTAAAAGGAAATTACAGACCCGGTATTTCACTACCTACATGTAAGTATTTGTTCAACTTGTCTGCAAACTAAGACCGGGCTAGCTGCTGCCGGTGAGCCATTCTCTGACTGAGGCATTTATGGCCTTTCTTCAACCTTTTATCCACAAAAGGAGTATTAGAAAATTACTATAGTTCCTGATGACCAGAAGCTAAAGCAATTGTTTAGACCTAACACTACCACTATGAAAAACTTACAGGGATACTTCTTCGCGTTGATGATGCTCGTAACGCTCACACTCTCCAGCTGCGAGCTGGTTGGCGATATTTTCAAAGCCGGCATGTGGACGGCCGTCATCATCATTGTCTTGATCATTGTACTGGTCATGTGGCTGTTCAGAAAAATAAGACGCTAAGCGTTTCTGACCTGTTTTTCTGAAAACAGCCCCAAACCAGAGAAGGCCACCCGCACAGGTGGCCTTCTCTGGTTCTTGCCCACAAGCTTTTAACTGAATTAGTTGAAAGGCGATAAGCACGTTTTTGACCTGTTTTCAGAAAAACAGGCCAAAAACAGCTGGTAAGAGACCAACGGCTTCCCCTTCGGCCCTTGGCCGAAGCAAAAGAAAAAAGGGGCACTAGGCCCCTTCACTCAATCATGCGCTGGTGCTTATCTCTTCCGCTCCGGCATAGTTCCCAACACCCAGTCCCACAACGGGGTAGAAACCCCGTACGCCCGCTCAGGGTCTTTGTAGTGGTGAATGCTGTGGTGGATCCAGAGGGATTTCAAGAAGTTCTTAGGCGGCGCATAGGCATGAACCGCGTAGTGCACAAACAGGTACAAGGCGTAGCCAAACAGAAAGCCCGCCACTATGCCAAACACCATGCTCCCGAAGATCAGTTTGAACACAAAAAAGAAAAACGAGGCCAGAAACAGACTCACAATGGGCGGCATGGCCAGGCGGGTCTTGTCTTTGGGGAAATCATGGTGGTTGCCATGGAACGTGTACTGCACCTTGCGCTTGAACTCATTGGTGGGCGCCATGTGAAAGATAAACCGGTGTGCCATGTATTCTACCAGCGAGAACATGAGCCAACCCGCCAGAAACAGCCCCACCGCCGACAGCAGCCCTAAAAAGCCATAGTAAAAGCCGTACACCAACGCGGCGGTGGCAATCACCAGGAAGATGGAAATAGGCAAGGCAATGTGCGTATGCGTCATACGCTCCAGTACCGGATTTTTGAAAAGTGTCGCAGATCCTTTATGACTCGGTTTCATAGGTTTTAAATTAAAATGAAACAGCTTGCTCCATGTGACATGCAAAAATAACGAAAAATACGTGGCTACCGTCCAAGAACCTTAGATATTACCTCTAAACTGTTGCCCCAATGCCTCGGCGGCCTCTGCCGCCGAAAGACGGTCTACGTCTAGCACAACAGACGCCTGGCTATAAAACACTTCCCGCTGGCGCAATGTTTGGGTAAGATAGTGCAAAAGTTCTGCCGGGGTTTTGTCTCTGAGCAGAGGCCGCACCTGCAGGTCTAAGGCCGTTAAACGGTTCACCAGCTCCTGCGGCGACACCCTCAGGTAGACCGCTGCCCCCTGCTGCCCCATCACCTGCATGTTCCCGTGAAAGCAGGGAGCCCCGCCTCCGGTTGCCAGCACCACTCCGCCAGAACGCGCAGAAACTGTTTGTAGGGCCCGCGCCTCTGCCTCCCTGAAATACTCCTGCCCCTTCTGCTCAAAGACCTGCGCCACCGTAAGCCCCTCCTGCTCCTCCACCAGCGTATCTAAATCTAAAAAAACGTATCCCAGCAGCCCAGCCAGCACTTTCCCCACCGTTGATTTCCCACACCCCGGCATGCCCACCAGAAAAACCTTTGTTGTCATGGAATAAAGTGATTGAGACGTTAGTTACCCTGAAAGTGGAAGACTACAGACGCTGGAGGGGTGCAGCACCAGAACCTGGTGCGTTTTTGGCCTGTTTTCGCGAAAACAGGCCAAAAACGCCTTTTACTGATTTAGCTGGCTTTTTCAGGTAGGCGCTTTTTATAAAAGCTCCTGCACCTCTTGCAGCGTAGGCACATCATTATGGTGCCACTTGCCTACCACCACTCCGTTTTTCCAGAGCAGCAGGCCTGGGTTTGACCGGATGATCGTCTTTAGCACCGTGGCATCTGCAAAGAAATAGGGGGCGGCCAGGTTCACCTCATGCCGGAAGACATCAAACTCCTGGCTGCTGCTGGAGGTAAGCACCACCGGCACCACTTTAGGGTTCTGGTTCTGCTCCAGGCTGGCCAGCAGGCGGTTAATTTCAGCAAAGCTTTCGGCATCTGTCTTGCTTACGTTGTGCACCACCACCAGCAACCGGTTCCCCAGGAACATCTCCTTGGTAAAGTCGCCTTGGTCATTCCACACGTTGAAGTCGGTGATTTTGGGACCGTCTTCCGGGTTCTGCGGCACCATCTGCTTGAACTTGTAGGTGGTGTCTGCGGGGTACTCATTGAACGTGAACTCCTGCCCGTTCTTCGCCATGATGTACTGGTACCGGAGCGGCGCAGAGGGTTTCATGAGCTGCGGAATATTCGCCCCTACCTTATAGGCCCTGAAATCAAAAAACGGTTCGTGCTGGTACGCGTACACCCCAATGGCCACCGACAGCGCCACGGCCAACGCCACCCAGAGGCCCGCCGTTTTGGAGCCGTTTCTGGCAAAAGAGGGCAAAAACGGCTGCGTTACCAGCAGGATCACAATCAGCACCAGCAGCACCACATCTTTGCTGAAGCTCTGCCACGGCGTGAGCTTGATAAAGTCACCGAAGCAGCCGCAGTCGGTTACTTTGTTGTAATACGCTGAGTAAAAGGTCAGGAACGTGAAGAACAGCGTGAGCCCAAACAGCAGCCATAGCACCAGTTTGGTACGCCACCGCACCAGCAGCGCCACGCCCAGCACCACCTCCAACGAACTCAGAAAAATGGAAAAATACAGCGCAAACGGCTTCAGGGACAGAAATACAGTAGAGAAGTCCTTGGAGAAAACTTCAAAATACTCTTCCAGTTTAATGGCGGTGCCCACCGGGTCGTTCAGCTTGATGAGGCCTGAGAAGATGAACAGCGCCCCCACCACTATCCAGGCAATCTTATTCAGCAGGCGCGGCAACATGGTCTGGGTAGTTAAGTTTGATTAAACAAAAGACAGCGTAGTTGAGCATGTCCCGGTAATTAGCCTCTACCCCTTCAGACACCAGCGTCTTGCCGGCATTGTCTTCAATCTGCTTGGTTCGGTAGATTTTCATCAGAATCAGGTCGGTCATAGACTCTACCCGCATGCTGCGCCAGGCCTCGCCGTAGTCATGGTTCTTGTCTTCCTGCAGGGCCTGCGTCTTCCTGATCTCCTCCTGGTACAGCTCCCGCACCCGCTCCACCGGCAGCGCCTGCTCTTCTTCGCCCTGCGCAATGAGCTGTTCCTGGATCAGGGCAATCACGCAATAGTTCACAATGGCCACAAACTCAGAGGTGATGTCATCCTGAATCTTCTGCGTGCCTTTTTCCTGGATGGACCGTATACGCTGGGCTTTGATGAAAATCTGGTCAGTGATGCTGGGCAGCCTCAGGATGCGCCAGGCGGTGCCGTAGTCTTGGGTCTTCTGCAGAAACAGCCGCTGGCACGCCTCTATCACTCGCTGGTACTCTTGGGCGGTTTGGTGAATCAAGTTTTTCGTTTTACTTTTATAGAAAATGAGAATATAGGCCAATTGAACGCGAAAGATACACTTTTTTGCAAAAAAACCACCCTCAACTGCGGTGGCCGGTTGGTCTTGCTGCAGCAGCCCGCGGTCATGGGCATCCTGAACCTCACCCCAGATTCGTTCTACGCCGGCAGCAGGCTTTCCTCTACAGAAGAGGCGTTGCAAAAGGCCGGGAAGATGCTGGCTGATGGGGCTACGTTCTTAGACGTTGGCGGTTATTCTACGCGCCCCAACGCCCCAGAGGTTACAGAACAGGAAGAGCTGGATCGCGTATTACCTATTATACAGGCGCTGGCGAAGGAGTTCCCGGAGGCGCTACTCTCTGTTGATACATTCAGGGCGAAGGTGGCCGAGGCCGCAGTACAGCACGGTGCCCATCTCATCAATGATGTCTCCGGCGGAACGCTGGATGAGGCCATGTTTGAGACAGCGGGAAGGCTGGGCGTGCCGTACATTCTCATGCATATGCGGGGTACCCCCCAGACCATGACCTCTCTCACCGAGTACGGAAATGGACTGGTAGAAGAATTGGTTTCCTTCTTCGCGGAGCGGATAACGCAGCTACGGGGGGCGGGTGTGAAGGATATCCTTCTGGATCCGGGGTTTGGGTTCGCCAAAAATGTGGAACAAAATTATGAATTATTGCGGCGCCTGCGGGAGTTGCAACTGTTTGAGTTACCGCTGTTAATAGGCCTTTCCCGGAAATCAATGACCTACAAGCCGCTGCAGGTAGGCCCCCAGGAAGCGCTCACCGGCACAATTGTAGCCAACACCCTGGCGTTACTCAACGGAGCCGACATTTTGCGGGTGCATGACGTAAAGGAGGCGGTCCATACCATAGAAATTGTAAAAAAGACAGTAACGGCGTGACATACTTGTTTTCCATAGGGTTCTTAGAGGTAAACTGGCTAGACATTATAGATGTGCTGCTGGTGACGGTACTGCTGTACCAACTCTACAAGCTCCTGACGGGAAGCGTGGCGCTGAAAATCTTCTTCGGGCTGCTCTCTATCTACCTGCTCTACCTGATTGTACGGGCAGCAGGCATGGAGCTGCTCACGGTCATTTTGGGGCAGTTCATGGGCGTGGGGGTTTTGGCCGCCATCATTGTGTTCCAACCGGAGATACGGCGTTTTTTATTGATGATTGGCAAGACCACCGCCTTCAACAATGAGCGCCTGTTCAAAGGCTTTCCGTGGCGCCGCACTGAAAACCCGGATAAGCTATCTATCACCCCATTCATAGAAGCCGCTAAATCGCTGGCGGGCAAGAATACCGGCGCCCTGATTGTCTTCGCCCGAAGCTCTGAGTTACGCTATTTTGCCGAGTCAGGTGACGCCATAGATGCCATTGTGAGCAAACGCCTGCTCATTTCCATCTTCAACAAGAACAGCCCTTTGCATGACGGCGCGGTCATCATTCAGGGCAACCGCATCAAAGCCGCCCGCTGTATTTTGCCCGTCACCGAAAGCAATGACGTGCCCGCCTCTATGGGTCTGCGTCACCGCGCCGCCATCGGTCTCACCGAAGTCACTGACAGCGTGGTGCTGGTGGTGTCTGAGGAAACCGGGCAGATTGCCCTGGTGCGCAACGGCGAAGTTTACCGAAACTTATCTGCGGCTGATCTGCGCTCTAAGCTCAACCACTTCCTGTTTGACATTGAACCGAAGGTAGTGGAGAAGGTAGCGGCGGCGTAGTTCTTTCCTTTTACCTAAGAAGTTTCCCATCCTGCGTTTTCAAGGGGTAAGCCCGCTGACCTATTGTTTGCTGTTTATGCCCTGCGGGAATGCAAGGTCTGCTGTTTTCATGGCTTTGGTGCTGTCAGATGCAGCCCTACTTGGTTCACACGCCTCCTTGGCTATGACGTTTTGTAGAATGGGAAGTCTGCTGTTTCCCTTAACTAAACACAGTTCGCTGTTCCCTTGGCTGAGGCTGCCTGAGCTGGGTGACTGCCAATGGCTACAGTGGCAATGCGCAGTACGCTGTTCTCTGCTGTATTGCAAATGCATAGTCTGCTGATCCCTTGGCGGTGGCGGTTGGCGATTGAATGCCAATTCTGCTGTTCCCTTGGCTGGACCGCTTGACCCAGTGCCTCACTCACTGAGTTGTTTCATCTTTTCCGGTAAGCGCTCACGGCCGCGGGGCCCCGTCCTGGGGGTGAGCACTGCTGTTAAAACTACGCCTTTGGCGTTGCCTTCGGCACCGTATTAACAGAGGCGCTCACCCCCAGGACTGGTTTGGGTTCCTCTCCTGATCAGCCTTTACTTGTTTGTCTGCCTCTGCAGGTAACCGTTACTATTCCGCTAGCCTGTGGCGAGCCCGTGCTGCGCACATCAGTCAGGGGCAGAAGTGTTGATTGATCATTGTTGCTTGCCTGTTGCGAACTGTTTCCCACATCACGCGCTGGCGCGAGTCTCCAGACTCGTGCCTACAGATGATGGGCGGTCTCTGGCTGCCCTCGCGGCACGGCAGCGAAACCAGGCATTGCTACTTCGTTCGTACTGAATCTCCTAAGGGAAGAATCTCCTAAGGGAAAAAGAAAGGACTCAGGACTCAAGACTCAGAACTACCACCAGGCCTCGTAGCGCCCGGAGAACCTGCGGGCGTCTGCGCCAAAAGCCGTTTCTGGCCTGTTTTTCCAAAAACAGACCGAAAACGGAACGCCGTTATCCCCCAGGCACATGCCCCATCACCTGTAAGAAAACTCAAATTAATCTGTATCTTTTGGTCATTAAACCCAAGATACATGCGCCTGCCCCTACTAATGTTCCTCGTTTGTTTCCTGCTGCACTTCACTACTTCGGCCCAGCAGACCAGGAAAGAGGACATAGACAAAAAGCTGACCCAAAAACTGGAGGCACTGGCCAATGGCTTCCAGGGGGATGTGGGTATCTATGTGCGGCACCTGAAGACGGGCAAAATGGTGGCCATTAACGCTGACACCCTCTTTCCCACGGCCAGCATGATCAAAATCCCCATTATGGTGGGCATGTTTGACAAAATGGAGCGTGGCGAGATAGATTCTAAAACCGTTCTGCGCTACCGTGACTCTCTTTACTATGCCGGGGAAGACATAGTGGGCAACTTCAAAGACAGTTCGCTGGTGGCGTTGAGCAAAGTTCAGATGTTGAGCATCACCACCTCAGACAATACGGGTAGTCTTTGGCTGCAACAGTTGGCGGGCGGCGGCGAGGCCATCAATGCCTGGCTGGAGAAGAACGGCTTCCAACATACCCGCATGAACTCCCGCACGCCCGGCAGGCGGCCTAATTGGGTCAAATACGGTTGGGGCCAGACCACTCCGCGCGAAATGGCTACCTTGGTGACCATGATACGGGACGGAAAAGCGGTGAGTCCGGCGGCCAGCGAGCGCATGTACCGCAACCTGGGCCGCATTTACTATGACCGTGAGGCACTCTCCCAGATTCCGCCGTACGTGCATACGGCTTCTAAATCAGGCGCGGTGAACCAGTCCAAATCAGAGGTGGTACTGGTCAACGCCCCGCACGGCGACTACGTGTTCTGCATCATCACCAAAAACCAGCAAGACGAACGCTGGCAAGATGACAATGCGGGCTATGTACTGATCAGAAAGGTCTCCAACATCATCTGGAACCACTTTGAGCCAAAATATTACTGGGAACCGGCGGCGGGGGTGGAGAAATATTAAATAAATCTTACTCCCGCTTTACAGAAATAAGTAAACGTAAAAATTTCTGTTTTGGGGCTGTTTTTCAGAAAACAGCCCCAAAACAGAAAATGCATAAAAGCCCACCTTCCGCACAGGGTGCTTCCGGTGGACTTTCCCTTTATGAAAACAGAATACATCAATTCACCGCCATCTCTTGTAACCGGAACTTTGCCAGTTGGTGTTGCCTGTCTAAACTCAGGGTCTTCTCATACCATTGCCTGGCGGTCAGCTGATCCCCTTTAGCCAAATACGCCTCGGCCAGTTGGGCGGCGGTAGCGGCATCTGTCGGGAAGCGACTGCTTAGGGCCTGCAGCAGGTGTATGGCGTCGGTTTGACGGTGGAGCTTCACCAGCTTACTTGCGTGGCGGGTGAGAATACCGGGGCCGGTAAAAGGCACTTCTGCGCTGGCATACAGCTCCTCCAGATGGTCAAGCGCATACGCCCACCCCTTCTCCTGTACCGTCTGCATGAACAAATGGGTCAGCAAAGGTTTAGGGGCATGCCAAGTACCTGTAGTCACAAAGTTGGCCAGGTTGTGTGTGACCTGTTTGGCCATGGCTTCCTGATTGCCCAGCCCAATGATGATGTAGCCCTCTTTGGGCAGTATCCTGAAATCAGCGCCCCAGCCGTGCCCCCCGCCAGAATGCCCCACCATTGTACTGCCGTTTTTCAAAGTAGCCACTTCGGCACCGTAGCCGTACCCCGCAGATTTCCCCTCATAGTGATGATACACGCCAAACATGAGCGCCTTGCTTTTCTTTGACAGCAGTTTGTTGCTGTTGAGTGCCAAGCTGTACTTGAATAGATCTAGAACCGTGGTATACACGCCACCGTCTGAGAACGCCGGAGACTGCCAACTGGCGGCAGAATACACGTCTTTAGGGGTCATTGCAAAGTAGGGGACCGCAGAGGCGCTCACCGCTTGGGCAACCTGCTCCCCCACAGTACTGTACCCCATGCCTAAGCGCCTGAACAGGGTTTGCTTCACATAGCTGGCGTAGGAGATACCCGTCACCTTCTCTAAGACCCTGCCCAGCACAAGGTACCCGCTGTTAGAGTATGAGAAGTTCTTCCCAGGGTCAGAAAACACCAGGGGCTGGCTTGCTACCAGTTTCATTACCGCTGCCAGGGTAGTCAAGGTGGGCCTCAGCTGGGCATACGCTGGATGGTCCATGTAATTGCCCAGGCCCGAGGTGTGCGACAGCAGGTGGTGAATGGTAATGCGGTCTGCGTTGGGAATGCCGGAGGCGGGAAGATAGCGGGAAATGGGCGCATGCAGCTCCAACTGGCGCTTCTCTACAAGCTGCAGTACCAGCAGCGCCGTAAAATGCTTGCCCATGCCGGCTACGTTAAAGCGGGTGTTCAGCAGGTTTTTCTGGTTTTTCTCCACATCGGCGTAGCCGAAAGCCTTTTGGAAGATAGGTTTGCCGTCTTTGGCCACAAAGAAGACGCCAGACAGCAGGTTCTGCCGGTTGTACTCTTCCAGCAGAGCTTCAATTTGGGCAGTGGTAGGGGCAGCGGTGGTTTGCGCTGAAACCGCAGAAAATGACATCCAAGCCAGCAACAACAGGTTACATAACTTTTTCATAGCATTCATAGGTTTGCATCTAATTTGCTCCAAACCTATGGCGCCTGCACATGCGCTTCAAAAGAGATACTCCAACGGCAGGTTTCTGTAGACCAACGGCTTCTGCGGCGCCAGAAAACGTTGGTCCATTGCGGCAAGCCGTTCATCCTGAGAGAGACACACTTTATCCAGCGGTGTGTGCAATGTGGCCGGAAGCGCTTACCTTGGCGGCATGAAAAGGGCGAATGCTTTTAAGTGGCCGCACGAGGCATGGCTGCACGTGGCCTTCTGGCTCCTGGCCTGGCTGGTTTTTAACAGCCCGCTGTTAGATGCGCGGGTGTACAGCCTGAAAACCAAACTGGGCACGCTCTGGCTGCCCTCCATCTTCTGGACGGTCTGCAACATGCTTCTTTTCTATGCCAATGCCCTGTGGCTCATGCCCGGCTTCCTGCGCAAAGGCAAACCCCTTCTGTACGTGGCCCTGCTAATGGTTTTGCTAGCGGCCATCAGCAGCATTGAAGCCTACTCAGACCGGTTTTTCTGGAACCTGTACATCAAAGACCGCGAGTTCTGGTTTGACCGCGGCGTGTTCTTCCAGAACGGCCTGTACAATGCCTGTGTGCTGCTGCTCTCTTACACCTACAGCTACATCAAAGACTCTATTCAGTACACCCAGAGGCAGCGGCAGTTAACTGAAGAAAAACTGTCTGCTGAGCTGCAGTTTCTCAGGGCGCAGGTAAACCCCCACTTCCTGTTCAACACCCTGAACAACCTGTTTTCATTAGCCCGGCGGGAGAAGGCGGAAGGCACCGCCACCGGCATGGCCAAGCTGGCGCACCTCATGCGCTACATGCTCTATGACAGCAACGCGCCTGCCGTTCCGCTGGAAAAGGAGGTGGGGTACATACAGGATTTCATCACCCTCCAGAAACTCCGGTTCTCTGAAAGCCATGACATCTCCATTAAGTTTGAAGTGCTGGGCAATGTGCAGGCGGTGCAGGTTCCTTCCCTTCTGTTGATCCCGTTTGTGGAGAATGCCTTCAAGCATGGCATCAGTTTCAGGCAGGCGTCTTATATTCACCTTCAGCTGCAGGCCCAGCCAGACCTGCTCACCTTCATTGTCAAGAACAGCCTGAACCCTCACGCCCAGACAGAGGAATACCAGGAGCCGGCCTCTGGCGTGGGGCTGGAGAATGTGCGCCGGCGGCTGGCGCTGCTGTACCCGCACAAGCATGACCTGGAGATTATTTCCACCGAAACCAAGTTTGAAACCCGTCTCACCCTGCTACTCCCGTAACCATGCTCACCTGCCTTGCCATTGATGATGAGCCCATGGCTCTGGACGTGCTGCGCGACTACGCCCGCATGACCCCGCACCTGCAACTGATCAATACGTTTGATGACGGGCTGAAAGCCCTGGCCTACCTGCAGACCAACAAGTTTGACTTACTTTTTCTGGACATCAACATGCCAGACTTGTCTGGAATTCAGATCCTGAAGGCGCTGCGCCACCCGCCCATGGTCATTTTCACCACCGCCTACTCAGAATACGCCGTGAAAAGCTACGAGCTGGACGCGGTAGACTACCTGCTCAAGCCCATTGAGTTTGACCGTTTCCTGAAAGCGGTGAACAAAGCCATAGAACTGGTGCAGGCCAAAGGCCCGGTCTCTTTGCCGGCAGCGCCTGCCCCCGCCAAAGAGTTCCTCTTCCTAAAAAGCGGACACCAGATGGTGAAGGTGCTGCTGGGTGATATCCTCTACATTGAGAGTGACAAGAACTACAGCACCTTTGTGTTGCCGCACCAGAAGATTCTTTCGCTCATGCCCTTGACAGAGGTACAGGCGCTGCTCCCCGCCGGCCAATTCTTCAGAATACACAAGTCTTACATTGTGGGGCTACAGCACCTGCAGGTCATTGAACGGCACCAGGTAATGGTGCACGGCTACTCATTGCCAGTTGGCAAAGTCTACGGTGAGGCCTTCTTCCGGCTACTCAACCAGGGAGTCTGACGTTGCTGTTTTTGGCCTGTTTTCTGAAAAACAGGCCAAAAACAGCAAGCAAGGTTCTCAGCCCAGACGCTGATTCTGCGTATAAGCTGCCCATACCCCTTTATTATCACCATGCCCGCTGCTACCATTCCGCTTTTTCCTGAACTCACCCCGGTGCTGGACAATGTGACGGCACTTGATTTTGAGACCACGGGGTTGAGTGCCAGCAAAGGGCGGGTGATTGAGATGGCCGCCTTGAAAAGTTCTGGCGGGAAAGTGGTCACTCAGTTTCAGACCATGGTAAAGCTGAAGGGGAAGATTCCGGCCAAGACCACGCAGCTCACAGGCATCAGGCAAGAAGATGTACGGCAGGGCATGGAGGAGCGCACCGCCTTCCTGATCTTGCAAGAGTTGATTGGTGACAGCGTGGTAGTGATGCACAATGCCCCGTATGACCTGGCCTTTCTCTACAGCGCGTACCAGCGGCTAAGCCTCCCCCCGGTGCAGCATCCGTTTCTGGACACGCTCTCGGTTTGCCGCCTGCGGCAGCCTTCGCCCAGAAGCCTGCCAGACATGTGCCGTGCGTACGGGATTGAGCACACCCGCTGGCACCGGGCGCTACCAGACACCACCGCCACCTGGAAACTTCTGCACCGGCTGCATGAAGAGAGCCCGGTAGACCCGTTGCTGAACAAGATTGTAGTCAACCCTCAATACGGCTGGCCCAAGTGGCTCCCGCCCCTGGCAGAGATCCTGCTGCCGCCAGACACGTCTGCTTCTGAGCGGGGTCAAGCACCCGTTGCGTAGCGTTTCTGCCCTGTTTTTCAGAAAACAGCCCCAAAACAGAAACTGCCACCCACACCCTTTCTTTCTACATTTCCAAGGGAGCCCCTGCCTACGCACGCGTCCGGCCAGGCCCTCATTTTTGTATTTTACCCTACTCAAATTCCGTATTTAATCAATACACCTCTGGCAGAGCCTCCCGTTAAAACCATTACCGGAACCAGTCAGCCCCAGGCACATTGTGATTATTCCGGAGGGATCAACAGTTCAACACAACGGGAAAGGATAGGAATGAGAAAGATACAGTTGATTTGGTCAGTATGCCTGTGCTGGGGGCTTCTCTCGTGCTCTGACACAGATGACAACCTGCAAGAGGTGGAGCAGGAGGTGAATTTCCTCTCCAAAGGGGTTTACCCTTTAGAAAACGCCTCTGATCTGGATGTGGTCATCCAGGACATAGGCAACAGCACCTATGTTCTACTGGGGGAAGCCAGTCACGGCACCGCCCAATTCTATGAATGGCGCGCCACCCTTACCAAACGCCTCCTTCAGGAGAAAGGCTTTAATCTAATTGCCGTTGAAGGCGACTGGCCGGCGGCGTACGCCTTCAACGAGTACATTCAGGGACAGCGTTCTGGCAGCGCGCGCCAGGTTTTGCAGTCTTCGTTTCAGCGCTGGCCCACCTGGATGTGGGCAAACCAGCAGATTGCTTCGCTGGGCGAATGGCTGCGCCAATACAACGCGGGCGCGGGGCAGAACAACCGGGTGGGCTTCTACGGACTAGACGTGTACAGCCTCTGGGAATCACTGGATGCCCTGCAGCATTACCTGGAGAGCAATAATCTGCCGGCGGCCCAGCTGGCTAGAAATGCGCAGGCGTGTCTGGCCCCTTATCACCGTGATGAGCAGTTGTACGCACAGGCCACCGCCCAGGGCAGTACGTGCTCAGATCAGCTGCAACAGCTGTACGAGGCCGTGAAAGCGCACAGGGCAAGCAGCCCCGCGGGTGACGAGGCTGCCTTCAACGCCGAGCAGAACGCATTGGTCGCCCTGAACGCTGAGCGCTACTACTACCAGATGGTCAGGAGCGATGCAGGGTCCTGGAACGTGCGTGACCGCCACATGCAGGAGACGGTGAACCGGCTGGTCACCCAACACGGCAGCCATGCCAAAATCATCATTTGGGCGCATAACACCCACGTGGGCGACGCCCGCTTCACTGACATGGCACAGGCCGGCATGGTGAACATTGGCCAGCTGCTGCGGGAGCAGCACGCGGGCGCGGGGGTGTATCTGGTGGGCTTCGGGACGTATCAGGGGCGGGTGGTTGCCTCTAACCGCTGGGGCGGCCCTACCCAGGACATGAACGTACCCGCCGCCATCACCAACAGTTGGGAAGACATTCTGCACCGGCAGGGCCAACACAACAAGCTTCTGCTGATGCGGGAACTGCAGGATATTCCTGAGGCCCTGCGCAGCCGGGGGCACCGTGCCATTGGCGTGACGTACAGCCCCACTGCTGAGCGGGGAAACTATGTGCCCACCGTTCTGCCCAACCGCTATGACGCGTTTCTGTTCCTGGACCAGACAACCGCGTTGCACCCGCTTGGCTCCCTCTGACCTGGTAGGCCCCACCCGATTAGGGTTACCCTTGGCGTGCCCGCCCGAAAGGGAATGGCGCAATGCGGTTACAGCAACAGCCCATAGCATTTAAGTTTAGTTTTGGAGAAAGGAGCGGTTTCCCAAAGGCCGTTCCTTCTGTTTTAGGGCTGTTTCTCTGAAAACAGCCCTAAAACAGAAACCCACTTTGCTTTCGGCACAGGTCATTTCATTGCCACTGGGTAAAAAGCTTTCTAGCGGGCGTTCATTGGCTGTTTTCAGAAGTGGGTGAGGCAGTAGCATAAGCGGTTTGAGTACCCGCCCATGCCGGCAAGCCGGAAGAAGTCCATAAAAAAAGGGAGCCGCGGCATGGCCGCAACTCCCTTTTCTTCTTTTTTATTCCCGGGGCAAAGGCCAGTCACCTCCTTTGCCGCAGGCAAGGTAGTTACCCTACAACACTTTTACCGCCTTGGCAATGTCATTGCCTTCGTCATCACGGTCAATGTCAAATTCTACCCGGTCCCCAACGCGCAGCTCGTTAAAGTCTGTGTCAATTACGTTGGTGAAGTGGAAGAACAGGTTGTTGGGCGGGAACTTGATGAAGCCATAGCCGTTTTTCAGGCTCATGATTTCGCCTTCGCCGTGGCTGCTGCTGTTGCCCACGTTGTCTTCCTGGTCATCATCATATTCAACCGGTTGAGAAGTAGTTGTCCGTTTCTGGTCAGGCTGTACAAATAGGCGTTGAATGGCGGCGTCATGGCGGGCCAGGCGCTGGTCAATGATCCCGTGCATAGCCAGCGGGTACGTCACTTCCGCGAGCAGGTCTTGTGACGGGCGCGTAGTCATGCGCTGCCCGTTGTCTGTGGTATATTCAAATTCCCAGGTCAGGGCCATCACGCGGGTACCCAGGGTGTTCACCTTGCGCACCAGCGGCACATAATCTCCGTCTGAAGAGATCAGCACCAGCACGTCAAACCGCTTGTAGAACGCCTGCTCAAACGCCTCTAAGGCCAACCACACGTCTATGCCGCGCTCCTGCTTGTACCCGTCTGGTGTAGTCCGCACCGGCAGGTAATGGGTAGTCACGCCCTCAGACATGAGGATGTCATCAAACACGCGGTCCCAGTACAGGGTGTCACCGCGCTGGCTGGCGTCATACGCGTTCAGCCTGCCCCTGAAGTAGTGGGCATCAACAATTTTGCAGAGGCGCGGGTCCAGGCCCTCTTCTTCCGCCACTTGGTCTCTGATGAATTCATGCAGCCCAGAGATACTAATTCTGCGTTTGCGCGAGTGCCCATACGCATAATAGTTACTGACCTGCAAGAAGTAATTGCCGTCATAGAAAACGCCAATTCTAACGAGTTTGTCTTGCATCTGTCTTCCGTTTGTCTGTCTATAAATCAATTGTCTGTCTCTCCTAAAAGTGATTTGCGGGGAAAATAAAAAGAGAGGTGGCAAGGCACCGACAAGTTTTGGAGGAGTAGCAGGAGCGGTGATCTATTTTACAATATACTTTTTAATCTATGTTTGTTTCTGCTGGTCTTGTAAACACCTGTGGCTGTTCCTTTTTACTGGGCCACAAATCTTTTTATTATTCATTTATTATTCAGAAAGCAGCACCCGTTACAGGAACTGCCCATGGTATCATCTGCCCAGAATAAACCGGACCAAATGATTTCCCCGTCATGTCAAAGAACCTTTTCTGTCCCCAGAAAAGCGTTGCAAAAGTAGGCAATGGATATTTGTCTAGCAACCACAAAAATAACGGCACCTGGGGCAGGTTTATTTCCTGCCCCAGGTGCCGTTAAAGAGTTTTTTTAGCTTTTGTTTAGTTAAAGCCCGCGCCTGATGTTTAATATGGTTGCATCTATTTGTCGCAGAGGTTCAGACTTGCGCTTGCCTCCTGGTTCCCCCCCATGATCTGCATCGCTATTCTATCACCAGCCTCTGCTGTACCTTCTGCCCATTTTGACAGATCAAAAGTTTCCAGGTTGGCCCCCCCTTCCAGCGTGACAGCTTTCACCGGCCTGTTTTTCCTGACTATGTAGAACCGTACCTCCTCTAACTGGAAACTAGTTTCAAAAGAAACCTTACCGGCTAACTCTTTGATTGGGTAGCAATTGGTGATAGGTATCACTTTGCCGTTGATCAGCAGCTTTGCAGTTGCTCCTTCAATGGGTTGCACAGCGCCAGGGCCTGTAAAAGCTGTCTGCCCAAAAAGCAGCAGACACAGAATAAGATGAGTGATACTTTGTTTTTTCATAGGGAACACCATAGTTACGTTGATAAAATAATGAATACATAAAGCAACTTACCCGCTGCCAGCCAGGCACTTGGCCAGCAACACCATAGAAGTTTACTAAACGTACCTGATTATACTCAACTTTACAACTAAAAGATTAGTTATATTTTAATCTGGCGGCAAGTATTTATCTGATAGACTTGCCGCCAGATGGATTCCCTAGAAGTTACGTTACCCTTTCAGCACTCCCAACTCGCGCCCCACCTCGGTAAACGCCTGAATGGCGCGGTCAATCTGCTCTTTGGTGTGTTCGGCTGACAGCTGCACTCTGATACGGGCTGCGCCTTTGGCCACTACCGGGTAGTAGAACCCAATCACGTAGATGCCTTTCTCCAGCATCTTAGCGGCAAACTCCTGCGCCAGCGTGGCCTCATACAGCATCACCGGCACAATGGGGTGTACCCCGGCCCGTATATCAAAGCCTGCGGCGGTCATGTTCTCCCTGAAGTACATGGTGTTCCACTCTAATTTATCGCGCAGCTCAGTGGTGGAACTCAGCAGATCCAACACGGCCAGGGAACCGCCCACAATGGCCGGGGCCAGCGAGTTGGAGAACAGGTACGGCCGTGAGCGCTGGCGCAGCATGTCAATGATCTCTTTCTTCCCGGTGGTGAATCCGCCCATGGCGCCGCCCAGGGCTTTGCCTAGGGTGCCGGTGATGATGTCCACGCGGTCCATCACGTTGTGGTACTCGTGGGTGCCGCGGCCGGTCTTGCCAATGAACCCGGTAGAGTGTGACTCATCTACCATGACCAGAGCTCTGTATTTATCTGCCAGGTCACAGATTTTGTCTAGCTGGGCAATGGTGCCGTCCATAGAGAAGGAGCCGTCTGTGACAATGATGCGGTGCTTGGCGTTCTGGCTTTCCTGCAGTTTGGCCTCCAGGTCTGCCATGTCATTGTGCAGGTAGCGGTACCGCTGGGCCTTGCACAGCCTGATGCCGTCAATGATGGAGGCGTGGTTCAGGGCGTCTGAGATGATGGCGCTCTGCTCGTCAAACAGAGGCTCAAACACCCCGCCGTTGGCGTCAAAGGCGGCCGCGTAGAGAATGGTGTCTTCGGTGCCCAGAAATTGGGCCAGTTTCTGCTCCAGTTGCTTGTGAATGTCCTGGGTGCCGCAGATGAAGCGCACTGAGCTCATGCCGTAGCCGTGGGTGTCAATGGTGCGTTTGGCCGCCTCAATCACCGCCGGGTGCGAAGAGAGGCCCAGGTAGTTGTTCGCGCAGAAGTTCAGCACCTCACCGGTCTGCTGCGTTTTAATGGCGGCGTGTTGCGGGGTGGTGATGATGCGCTCGCGTTTGTATAAGCCGTTGGCTTGAATCTCAGCTAGCTGCTGCTCTAAATCTGGCTTTAAGGTCTCGTACATGGGTATGGTCTGTTAGCTTGTTTCTGGTTATAATTCTCAGTTTTGGCCTGTTTTACGAAAAACAGCCCATAAACGCCCTTTCCTTTCTCCTTACTTCCGCAGGAACTGCGAAACAGGCAACAGGGCAACTTCTTTCGTATTAATAAAAAGTAGATAGAAGTCTAGGTGATGAAGCTCCTTCTTTTGCCAAAGATACAAAAGGCGGCCACCCTTCCCTACTTTTAGGACCCGAGAGAATAACGTACATTTGTTTTCCTATTCAAAACCTGCATGACACAAGCAAAAGATACAATTCTGGTAATAGGCGCCTGCGGCCAGCTGGGCTCTGAACTTACCCTGGAACTGAGGGAAATGTACGGCGGCGCCCACGTGGTGGCCGCTGATATCCAGTACCCTAAACAGGCCGACCTGCGCGAGTCCGGGCCGTTTGAGATTGTAGATGTGCTCACCCCGCAGCACCTCTCTGACCTGGCGTCCCGCTACCAGTTCACGCAGATTTACCATTTGGCCGCCATCCTTTCCGCCACCGGCGAGAAGAACCCCAAGTTTGCCTGGCGCCTGAACATGGACGGCCTGTTCAACGTGCTGGACTTTGCGCTGGAGCAGAAGGTGCAGAAAGTGTACTGGCCGTCTTCTATCGCTGTCTTTGGCCCCAGCACGCCGCGCCAGAACACGCCGCAGGACACCATCATGGACCCCAACACCGTGTACGGCATCAGCAAACAGGCCGGTGAACGCTGGTGTGACTACTACTTCAACAAATACGGGCTGGACGTGCGCAGCCTGAGGTACCCGGGCCTCATTGGCTACAAGGCTCTGCCCGGCGGCGGCACCACAGACTACGCCGTTGACATTTACCACCAGGCGCTGGCCAAAGGCACCTACAAATGCTTCCTGAGCGAACACACCCGCCTGCCCATGATGTACATGCCAGACGCCATCAAGGCCACCCTGGACCTAATGCACGTTCCGGCGGAAAAAGTGAAGGTGCGGTCTTCTTACAACCTGGCGGCCATGAGCTTTACCCCCCAGGAGATAGCCACCAGCATACAGCGCCACTACCCAGACTTCAGCATCACCTATGAGCCAGACGCCCGCCAGCAGATTGCTGACTCCTGGCCGCAGACCATTGATGACCGCGCCGCCCGCCAGGACTGGGGCTGGCGCCCGAAATACGACCTGGACACCATGACTGATGACATGCTGCTGCACCTGAAAAGGATAAACAACTAACGTTGAGTCTTGAGTTCTGAGTCCTGAGTTTAGGATGCAAAACAAAGCTTTTCTTCCCGCTTAGATCAAAGCAGGCATAGATAAAACCCTCACCCGTTTGGAACGGGTGAGGGTTTTTCTTTAGCCAGCTTCCAGTCATCTCAGAAATATTGCCTGTTTTTGGCCTGATTTCCTGAAAACAGGCCAAAAACAGGAACCGAACTCAAGACTCAGAACTACAGACTCAGGACTATCAATAAAGTAACCTTTCCGGTTTCTCGCCAGTTATTAGTTCAGCAGGTGTTATTTAAGCGTTACGGGCATGATTGTAAACCCCCACGAGAAAGGATGGGAGCTAATTTTTCAGCAGGCACATGCCCTGTTGGCGGCTGAAATAGGGTTTGCCTGGCTTCTTGAGAAGCGCCCTCTCCACTTTGTCCAGACCTTGGCGGCCATTGCCCAGCATGATGACGGGCAGAAAGAACTCAGGAATCACTATACCCTCACGCCCGCGGGCGCTCCCGCCAATTTCACCCAGCTTCCGTTCAGTCTGGCGCAGGCGCAGCAGGTCATGAAAGAAGCCCGTTTTCAAGGCCGGTGGCGAAGCCTGCTCACCAGTATGCACCTTTCCTTTCTCTATGAGACCCTGCGGGGGCAGAAAACCGAGTGGGACCATTTTTTAGAGGAGCAATTGGCCAGCCAGAAACTATGGCGCCAGCAGCTAAAGGTCAAAAAAGCCGAAGCGCAATATGCCTATGATTTCATGCAGTGGTGTGACCGCCTCTCCCTCATTCTCTGCCGCAATGAACTGCCTGAAATGGAGCGCGCCCTGGAAATAAGTGATGGCCCAGACCGGCAGAAGTATGAGGTCAGGCAGCTGAGTGACGCTACCATTGTGGTGCAGCCGTGGCCCTTTGAACAACCCTCTTTGGCACTGGGTGTGGAAGTACGCTACCTGCAACAGCTCCACTTCACCTCAGACCAGGAGTTGGCGCAGGCCATCTGGCAGGCACCCGTGCAACAGAAATCCTGGGTCCTTAAAAAGAGTTAGGAGAAGGACTACAACACATGACAAGGGAACAGTTGATAGATTTACAGCACAAATCTATTTTCAATTTGATCCTTTTTTATGTTCAAGAAATTTCTTCTTGTCTCCTGGGTGGCGCTTGCCATGGCAGCACCTGTCTTTGCCCAAGAAAGTGGCTCTGAGTTCAAACCTCAAGCCGGGGAGATAACCGCAGAAGTACAGCTGAACCTTACCAATTCCAGCGGAAGCACAATTACCCTTAACGGCATCAGAGGACGTTACTTTCTCAGCCCTACCAAAGCTTTTAGATTAGGGATCAGCGGCTCTATCAACAACAGTGACCTGGCAAACGATGTAGAGCGCACCTCCTCCACTTTCAGAATACCGCCTGGTATTGAAAACCACTTCACCGGTACAGAGAGGCTGTCGCCATACATTGGCGCCTAAGCATTTTTTGCAAATTTTTCTTATGATGAGAAAGTACCTGATTATGAGGTAACCAATGGTTGGGGTACTAAGAGCTTGTTTAAATTTTGATTTTGCAAGCGAAAACGGGGAGCAAAAGGTTCTGGCGAAGCGTTTTTTGAGCAGCATACGCCCCGCTATGGTGCGAGTCAACCGCGAAGTCAGGTTCTTTTGATACCCGTTTGCAGCGCAAAAGGCAAATTTAAGCATGCTCTAACAACAACAGCACAGGCCCTAGAGCTTACTCAAGTTAAGGGTAAACCTGTTGGCTGGAACTGATTACTATGTGGCGCGCCATTTATACTTAGGCATAGAGTTTGGCTTAGGCCTGGCAAGCACTAAGTATAAAGGCGTTACTGTTAAAAGCAGCAACTTCAAAAGCACCTCAACCGGGTATAGCTCCTTCTCTCTTGGTCTTACTACCATTGCGGGCATTCGGTTAGGCTACACCTTCTAATTCCTGCACCTGCCCGTGCTCTTATTCACTGGCAGGTGTTTTTCTCAACCTCAGGCGTTCATCCCCGTTAATACAGGGCTAGAACAACCAGAACTACCATGGCTATCCAGACATCTTCAGACGCAGAGCTACGCTCTATCATCTTTGCCAAAGAGCGCGTGATTGTGAAATTCATTGATGAGAACTGCACCATCTGCAAGAAGCTGGCCCCGTCTGTAGAGAAATTCTCTGATGACCCCAAATACCAAGACATCACTTTCTTGAAAATGGACGCCTCTGAAAACCCCGTGTCCAGCAAAGAGGTCAAGCTCTCTGGCACGCCCTTTTTTGCCACCTATTTCAAAGGCACTCTCAAAGACTGCGGCCTGCTTTCTTCTGAGCGGGAGGTACAGGCGCTGCTTGACACGTTGGTAGACTGCTGCGACTAACCTGTTTTCAGGCTATTTTCAGAAAAACAGGCCAGAAACGGGCGGCCCCGCCCAAGATGTTTGTTAGCACCCAAAGCTGGTCCCACCTCCCCAAAAGGGGCTCTGTTTTAGGGCTACTTTCTGAAAATCAGGCTAAAAACGCATAAGCGGCTCTTTAGGCTTACCCAGGGAAACCGTACCTTTGCTGTATGCGTCACCGGTTACTCTCCTCTGTTGTTTTTTGGGTGGGGCTGGTCAGTTTGCTCCTGCCTGCTGCCTGCCAGAAATCCACTTCGCTTTCTACCACCGCCCCCAGTGCGGCGGTAGCCCAGCACCCGTTGCCAGAGCGGCGCCTTTCTACCATTAACGTACCCATCACCATCCCGGTCACATTACTGGAGCAGGTGCTGAATGAGCAGTTAACCGGCGTTCTGTACCAGGATGACAACCTGGAAGACGATGACCTGGCCGTAAAGGTCACCAAAGCGGCACCCATTCGGCTGAAAGCCGAGTTCAGTAAACTGTACGTAGAGGTGCCCCTGCGTGTCAAGGCCAAAGGCCGGTGGCAGTGGAACGCGTGTGAGCTCTGCAAAAAGCTGCAGAAAACCGAGGAGACCGAGTTTGACCTGGTGGTCAAGACCGAGAGCCGGCTGCAGGTGCTCCCCAACTACCAGCTCAAGAGCTACACCAGCGGCGACTTTGCCTGGGGCGAACGCAAACCCACCCTGTCACTGGGGCCGCTGACCATCAACCTGGCAAAATTCATTGAACCGCAGCTCAAAGCCCAGCTCAACCCCATGCTGCAACAGCTGGACAAGGAGCTGCAGCAGCGGGTGAACCTGAAGGCGTATCTGGCAGAGGCGTGGCAGCAGGTGCAACAGCCTTTCTCTGTGCATGACGGCTACAAAGCGTGGCTCACGGTTGAACCCAAAGCCGTGCGCATTACGCCGCTGGCCCTGCAGAACAACCAGATGAGCCTACAGATTGGCATTGACGCACTCCTGGCGGTGTCTATGGGGCAGAAACCGGCATTAGCGGCCTTGGTTCCGCTTCCGGCGTTCACGCCCGCACGCACCTTGCCGCAGGAGGCCCAGATTCAGGTAGCCACAGACCTCTCTTACCCTTACCTCACAGACATGCTGCAGAAAGAGCTGCGCAACCAGACCTTCTCGTTTGAGGGCGGCAAGCACCAGTTTACCGTGCATGACCTGGTGGTGAGCGGCTCAGGCCGACAGTTGCTGCTGGCGCTAGATGCCAGCGGCATGGCCAAGACCGGCTTCCTGACCAAGAAATTTCAGGGCAAGATTTACCTGCAGGGTACGCCCTACTATGACGCCGCCACCCAAAGCCTGAAGGTGAAAGACCTGGAGTATGAGGTCAAGACCCGGGACCAGCTGGTGAATACCGCCAACTGGCTTCTGCAGAACAAGTTGAAAACCCAGCTGGAACAGCAGATGGCCGTACCCGTAAAAGACCAGCTCACCGCCATGCGGCAGTCCCTGAAAACCGGCCTGGCCGAAAACCGGCTGCACGAGCGGGTGCTTCTGCGCGGCACCGTTCTCTCCTTTGAGCCAGACACGCTCTTTCTGACGCCCTCTGGCGTGCGCACCCTCTTTGTCTCCTCTGGCAAGATGGCGCTCTTTGTGCAGTAGGCAACCGGCTTCCCCTTGCCCCAGGGTATTCCTGTTTTCGGTTAAATCAACTATTCGGCCCTGCTGTGCGTATCTGAATTTCCAGATATTTTACAAAACGACCACACGGGCCTATGGCGAATTATTCTACCAAAAGTATTTTCCAGCTGATTGCCAACTCTGGCAAGGAGTTCATGAAGAACAACTCCCTCCGGTTGGCGGCGGCATTGTCTTATAACACCATTTTCTCGCTTCCGCCGCTTCTCTTCATAGTGGTGAAATCTGCGGGCGCCATCTTTGGGGAAGACGCAGTGAGTGGCCAGCTGTTCACGCAGATCAAAGGCATTATAGGCACTGAGGCCGCCTCAGAAGTGCAGAAGATTCTCCAGAACGTGCACCTGGAGGGCTCCAACCCCCTGGCCACCTGGATTGGAATTGGCACCCTGATCTTTGCCAGTACCACCATCTTTGTCACGTTGCAGGAGTCCTTGAACCAGGTCTGGAACCTGCAGACCAAGGCCAAAAACGGGGTGATGAAACTGGTCATAGACCGCCTGCTCTCCTTTGGGATCATTCTCAGCATCTCTTTCTTGCTGCTGGTCAGCTTTGTGATCAGTGCGGTGCTGGGGGTGCTCACTGACTTTTTAAAGCAGCAACTACCGGGCGTGGCAGTCATTTTCATCTTCCTGCTGGACATTGTGGTGTCCCTGGGTTTTATAACGCTGCTGTTCGCCCTCATTTACCGGTACCTGCCAGACGCCATTATTCGCTGGCGCGATGTGTGGGTGGGTGCCTTTGTCACGGCTCTGCTTTTCATTCTGGGCAAGTACCTGATTGGCTGGTATCTGGGCCAGAGTGACATGAGCAGCACCTACGGGGCCGCCGGCTCTGTGGTCATTCTGCTCTCCTGGGTATATTACTCGTCTCTCATCATCTTCTACGGCGCTGAGCTCACGCAGGAGTACGCAGACACGTACGGGCACCCCGTCAAGCCCAACCACAATTCAGTGCGCATTGAGGTGCGGGAGCTGCCGCATGAAGAAACAGAGGAAGCCAACAAAGCCGGCAGGCCGCCCGCAGAGGGCCGTTTCCGGAAATAACCACCTCCCCTCATAGGCAGAAGCCAGGGAACCCACCTTACACTGGGCACTCCCTGGCTTTTCTGTTTTCGCAGCGCCAGCATACCGGGCCAAGATCAAGGGAAAAGCATGCTCAAAAGGATGGTAACTTGCGGGATACCGGCCAGTTCACCAGAATACAGGGCCTGCACTTGAAATATGACCGTGATTCACTAACATTGCGCCCGCTTAGAAGTGACAAAGGTTACTATAAAAAGGCAGCGGCCATAGGGGTTTTGCGCAGGTTACCTGTCATAGGTAAAAGGCAAATTTCCAGCAGCTTCCGCAGCTTTTTTCGCTTTTTTCCCGTATACGTATTACCAATCTGACTAAAAACCTCTGTTCATCTTCTCTGTAACTGGTATGCGGCGGCTGATCGTGCTTATGTTTCTTCTACCCGTTTGGGCTTACGGTGGCTGCCAAAGCCGGCAGGAACCAGATACCCCGCGGGTTACGGCCGCCTCTTACAGGCCGGCAAACCGCACAGCCCCTAAAAGTGCCTTCCAGCGCAACTACAACAACACCGCCACCATGACCGCCTTCTATGAGCGCACAGAACTGGCCATGGAGGAGAACCCTGAGGTAAGGAAAGCGTCTGATTTCATTGCCAACCCGTTTCTGCCCGCGGTAGACCCGGCCTTGAAGCACTATGTGGCCCAACTCAAGACCCGCTACCAGGTGGTGAAAGACACCATTGCCAACGTGCACAACCCGCGCTACACAGACACGCTTTTTCAGCTGAACTTTGACTCCAGCACCGTTGAGCTCTACTACCCCATGTACACCAAACGGTTCCTGCTGTCTTACGCAGACATCAAAAGCCCCAATCTGGCCCTCCGGAACGGGCTAAAAGTAGGCACCCCGCGCGAAGAGCTGCTGCAGAAGCTACAGGGTTACAAACTGTTCATCAAAGAGCAGAAAAACCTGATTGAGGTCTGCGACTGGGAACGCAACTCCTGGCTCCGGTTTCACATGACCAAAGGCCGGGTGAGCAGCATCCAGTATGAGGGGTACATTGATTAATTAAGAATTGGTAATTCCGAATTAAGAATGGAAGGCGCGATTGCCCATAAGCGCTGGTTTCCCTTTTGATTTTGCAGGCGAAAACGGAGGCCGCAGGTTCTTCACTAGCATTTTCTGAGCAGCATACCAGCGCTACGGCCAAGGCAAAAGCGATCTCAGGTTCTTTGGCGGCCCGCTTATAGCGTAAAAGACAGATGAGAACACGCTCTTACGTAAAATCAGCGCTTCTCCGTTAGTCAGGTATTTACGCCTGCAGGTTTACGCTTTGTTTTAGGTGTATTACATACCCAATATGTTTAACATTATTCCGAACTGGTAAGAAAAAGCCTGCTCTGGCCGCCAATCCGGGCAGGTAGTGACGTTTCTGTGCGGCTCCAGTTGCAGCATTATGTGTTCTTCAATGGTCACTTCCTCTTTAGAACATCACGCTTAGCCTCAGACTCCCGTTTGGTGAGAAGCTTGCTTTGGCAGACGCTGAAAGATGTAGATTCTGTTTTTGACCTGTTTTTCAGAAAACAGCCCGAAAACGGCCTCCTCCTCTTTCCAGAAATTCCTAATTCTTAATTCTGAATTCTTACTTTTGAAAATGAATTTGGAGGTAAGGCAAACCAAAGACGGCTCTACCACGCTTTTTGTGCCGGAGCTGAATGAACACTACCATTCAGTGCACGGGGCGCTGCAGGAGTCATTGCACGTGTTTATCAAGATGGGGCTGGAGGCAACGCTGCACCGCCTGCCTACAGTACGGGTGCTGGAGGTGGGGTTCGGCACGGGCTTGAACGCCTTGCTCACCTTGCAACACTCTCGGCTCACCGGGGCCACGGTCCGGTATGACACGCTGGAGAAATACCCGCTCGCGCCGGAGGTGGTACAGCAGCTTCAGTTTGAAAAATTCATCCTGAACCCGGAGCTGCTGGACTTCTTTCTGCCCCTGCACGCCGCCCCCTGGGAGCAGCCGGTGGCCGTTAGCCCACAGTTCACGCTGCGTAAACTGGAAACTGACCTGGAAGCCTTCGCCCCTGCCCCAGAACATTATGACCTGATTTACTTTGACGCGTTCGCGCCTGAGAAACAGCCCCACCTCTGGACAGACGCCATCTTCCAGAAGATGTATGACTGCCTGGCCCCGGGCGGAACACTGGTCACCTACTGCGCCAAAGGCAGTTTCAAGCGCAGCCTCAAAGCGGCAGGGTTCGCCGTTGAAGCCTTGCCCGGCCCGCCCGGTAAGCGGGAAATGACGCGTGGGGTGAAAGAAGCGCTGCCGAACAAGTAAAGACGGCTTTGATGCCGCAAGACTCATTCTGTTTCCGGGCTGTTTTTTGGAAAACAGCCCGAAAACAGAAACGCTGCTTCTCGGGGCCGGGCAAAAGAACACCCCAGAGCATGCCGTAGTCCCCCAGCGGTTTCTCTGCCTGCGTCTGTCCAGAAAACACGGGCGGCGGCGGAAATCAGGAGGTTGTTTTGTACCTTCAGCTCTCCAAACCAACTGACCACCCTTTACATGAGAATGCTCTCTTTTCTGGCGGCCTTTCTATGGGCCAGCCTGAGCCTGCACGCCCAGCCCGGGCAGCCTTCCAAAGCGAATTATGCCCTGGCCGCCCGCTTCTCTCCAAAAAAACTGGAGAAGCTCATTTTCAGCACCAGCGTGGACCCGCACTGGCTCAAGAAAACCGACCAGTTCTGGTACCAGTACGAGACCCCGAACGGCAAGAACTGGTACGTGGTAGATCCGGCCACTAAATCTAAGCGCGCCATTTTTGACCTGGACAAAGTGGCGGCCGCCATCACCTTGATTGTCAAAGACCCGTTTGACGCGCAGCACCTGCCCATAGAAAACCTCAAGTTCACTGAGGACGAGAAAAGCGTGCAGTTTGAGGTGAAAAGCACCGTGGACGTGGTGAAGAAAGACCGCCTTGACAAAAAAGCCCCTGACTCACTGGAGAAGAAAACCCATTATTTCCAGTACAACCTGGCCACCCGCCAACTCACCGAGCTCAAAGACTACGAGAAACCGAAACGCAAGCCTACGTGGGCTTCCATCTCCCCAGACCAGAAATTTGTGATTTTCGCCAAGAACTACAACCTCTACTGGATGGACAAGGCCAACTATGAGAAGGCCCTGAAAAACGAGAAAGACTCCACCATTGTAGAAAACCAACTCACCAAAGACGGCATAGAGTACTACAGCTACGGCGGCGACTCTAACGGCGAGAACAACGTGGAGAAGGAGAAGAACAAGAACAACCGCAAGCCCGCGTACGTGCTGTGGTCGCCAGACGCTAAGTATTTCCTGCTCACCCGCACAGACGCCCGCAAGGTGAAAGACCTGTGGGTGATCCATAACACGGCGGCGGGCCGCCCGGCGCTGGAGACGTACAAATACCAGATGCCCGGCGAGAAAGAGGCACCTATCAGGGAGTTTGTCTTGTTTAACTTCCCAGAGAAAACCCAGAAGAAAATCACCGCCGCCGCTTTTAAAGACCAGGAACTGTCTGTATGGCCGGCCCCTTCAAAGCAAAGCGCCCGGGATGACGAGTTCCGCCCCAGCGTGTGGCATGGCACCAAAGACAAGATCTATTTCACCCGCACCAGCCGTGACCTGAAGAAGATTGACGTGTGCGCCCTGGATGTACCCTCAGGCACGGTGAAACCTATTATTGAGGAGCGCTTCAACACCTACGTAGAAGTAGCCCGCGTAGGCTTGGTGAACGGCGGGAACGAACTCATTCACTGGTCTGAGCGCGACGGATGGGGCCATTTCTACCTCTATGACGGCAACGGGAAACTCAAAAACCAGATCACCTCGGGCCCTTTCCACTGCGAAGACTTAGTGGCCATTGATGAGAAAGCCCGGGTCCTCTATTTTTCGGCCAACGGCCGCGAAGCCAAGGAAGACCCTTATTACCTGCACCTGTACCGCGTGAACTTTGACGGCTCTAACCTGAAACTGTTGAACCGCGGTGACTTTGACCATTCTTCCAGCATGAGCGACAGCCGCCGCTTCTTTGTCAACAATTCCTCGCGGGTGAATACGGTTCCTAAATCTGTGCTGTATGACAACAACGGCAAGAAAGTCATGGACCTGGAAACCGCAGACTTGTCCAGATTAATGGCGGCTGGCTACAAATTCCCAGAGCCGTTCAAGGTGAAAGCCGATGACGGCATCACGGACCTGTACGGCGTCATGTACAAGCCCTTTGACTTTGACTCCACCAAGCAGTACCCCATCATTGAGTACATCTACCCCGGTCCGCAGACCGAGGCGGTGAACAAGGCGTTTGGGCGCAGCATGGACCGCATGGACCGTTTGGCGCAGCTGGGTTTTGTGGTGATTACCGTGGGGAACCGCGGCGGCCACCCGGCCCGATCCCGGTGGTACCATACCTACGGCTACGGCAACCTGCGGGACTACGGCCTGGCTGATAAGAAAGCCGCCGCAGAGCAGTTGGCAGACAAATACTCTTTCATTGACATTAACCGCGTAGGCATTACCGGCCACAGCGGCGGGGGCTTTATGTCAACGGCGGCCATGCTGGTGTACCCAGACTTCTTCAAAGTGGCCGTGTCTGGCGCGGGTAACCATGAGAACAACATCTACAACCGCTGGTGGTCTGAGAAACACCACGGCGTGAAAGAAGTGATTTCCGCCAAAGGCGATACCACGTTCCAGTACAGCATTGACAAGAACCCAGACCTGGCCAAGAACCTGAAAGGCCACCTGCTGCTCACCCACGGCGACATTGACAACAACGTGCACCCCGCCAACACCATTAGAATGGCAGACGCCCTGATCAAGGCCAACAAGCGGTTTGACCTCGTGCTTATGCCCGGCCAGCGCCACGGCTACGGAGACATGACCGAGTACTCCTTCTGGATGACCGCCGATTATTTCTCTAAATACCTGCTGGGCGACTTCTCCCAGACGGTGGACATCACGGAGATCAACAGAGAGACCGAGCAGAATAACAAACGCCCGCAGCCTAGCCGCCGGGCCACGCCCGAAGCCGGGGAATAACCGCCCCGGCTCAAGATAAGCAAGGCCGCTACTTCATGCAGGTGAGGTGGCGGCCTTTTCTTTGTACTGAATGCCTTCCCCGCCCAAAAGGCTGTTTTCGGCCTATTTTCGTGAAAACAGCCCGAAAACAGAAACGGTCTGTTTCTGGTTTAACTCCGGGGGTTTTCAAGGCGGCAGCAGCTGGTGGAAGGTTTAAAGCAGTTTTGCGTTTTTGGCCTGTTTTCAGAAAAACAGCCCGAAAACACAACATCAGGACCTCCAGAGGCGGTGTCACATCTTTTTTTGCCGGGCGTCCCGTATAAGGCATCTATGAACCGCCTTTCCTTCCCGGCTCTGGTGCTTGTTGGGTTTCTATGCTCCTGCACCAGAGACAATGCCACCCAATATGAGACCGCCCCTACCGCTGAGACGGTAGAGTCTTCTGTGGCGCCTGCGCCACAGGTTACGTTCCAGCGTTTTACGCAGGAACTGCCGGCGCTCACGCTTCCGTTTACAGCTACCTGTTCGTTTGACTATGCGCTGGCCGAAACCATTGACACCGCTACCACGCGCGCTTTCCTGAAACCGCTTGAACTCCCCTACCGGCGCATTCCCGTGTCTAAAGACGTTACGGCAGTACTGGCGCTTTTTCCGGCAGATGAAACGTTGCCCCGCCTCAGGACTTTTTCCCAAGTAGGCGTTCTGCTGGATGAACAGGACCTCAAGTTCAACCCCTGCGGGGAAGAACCAGGCTTTTCCCACTCAGAGCAGTTTACCATACAGAAAGATCTTTCTATTGTGCACCTTGACAGCACCACCCGCTGGCAGTTTGACGCCCAGTACAACGAGGTTCCCAATACCAGAAAGCTCACTGTTACCCGTAAACGCTTTACCATTACCGCCAACGGACAGATTACTGAGACGAAATAAGTGGCTGGCTGTTTTTATTTAAGGCTGTTCCCTGAATATCTTCGCACATGCAAGACTTCAAAAAATACTACCTTCTTCCGGCCACCCCTGAGGAAGTGTACATTGCCCTCACCAACCCCATCACCCTGGAGATCTGGACCGGAGACAAAGCCCAGATGTCTACTGAACCCGGTACCGAGTTCTCGCTCTGGGACGGCAGCATTGTAGGCAAGAACCTGGAGTTTGAGGAGGGCCGGAAGCTGGTACAGCACTGGTACTTTGAAGGCGAACCCGAAGACTCTATTGTCACCATCAAACTGCACCCGCACAAGCAGGGCACCTCTATGGAGGTGAAGCAGACCAATATCCCGGATGAGGCGTACAGGGATATGGTGGAGGGCTGGGATGAGGCGTATGCCGGCGCGTTGGTGGCGTTTTTTGAGGAGCAGTAGGAGCCCTTCAGCATTTCTTCTGCCAACGTCTTAGAGCTTGTTTACATTTTGATTTTGCAAGCGAAAACGGGGAGCGAAAGGTTCTTCTATAGCTTTTTTTGAGCAGCATACGCCCCGCTATGGTGCGAGAAAAAAGCAAAGTCAGGTTCTTTTGATACCCGTTTGCAGCGCAAAAGACAAATTTAAACATGCTCTTATACCTTTTACAATAATTGTAGTGGTTTCATATTTGGCTAGAACGCCAGAAATATTAGCTCTAGATTTCTGCTCTTCCCCTATCACTTCAACTAAAAAAGGCTGGTCAAGACCAGCCTTTTTTAGTTGAAGTGATAGGGGAATTAATCTTTATCCCACCAAACTTTCCCATACAACGTATCTCCGCCATTCAATCTTTGAACCGCAGCATTGTAGTTAAGCCCGTTCAAGAAAACTTCATCAGAAGGGTACATCTGCCTGGTAGGCACATTGTTCCCTCCGGAAGTGGTGAAGTTATTGGGATAACCAGTTCTTCTCCACTCAGCCCAGCCTTCATAGCCATGCATGAACAGATGAATCCAGCGTTGTGTGCCAATCTGTTGTAAAGCCGTGGCTGCATTATACTGTACTTCTGGTTTCGCTAAGAAAGCCGCTACACCGGTAGTATTTCCCGTCCATTGCAACACAGAGTTCTGAATAGCTAAGTCATAATTTGTTTTCGCCTCTGCGTCACCTCCGGTAATCCAACCTAATTTGGCCGCCTCTGCTTTGGCAAACAAAGCTTGTGCATACGTTACCAAGTAGATAGGTGCATTTTGAGCATAGATGGCAGGCCCCATTAATGAGTAACTGTTTGTATTAGGCATGTTAGTAGTGGTACCTATAGGGAGGCCTATATATTCCCCTGAGGTTCTGGCAGGCTGGCCATAAACTACAAGCCGCGGATCAGCGACTGGTTTCATAACGTCTACTAAGGTTTTAGTCAAAGCCCACCACTCCCGGCTGCTGCCTACTACTTGGGCATACCAATAGCTTTGGTTATTGGCATCATTCAAGTGCCTGTAAATAAAGCTGTCTGCATTGCTCGTCATAATCCCGTCAGCAATGGCAGCGTTAAATTCAGTGTTGCCTTTGGTAGGATTAACTTTAGAGAGGCGCAATGCCATCAACATTCTAATGGTATTGGCCAGCTTCTTCCATTTTGCCATATCACCATTATAAATGACATCATTTGTTACGGCACCTCCCACCAACACTATCTGATCATTGGCTTCTTTTAGCAGAATGAATAAACTGTTATAGATAGACTCTTGGGTATCATATGTAGGCGAATATGCTGCATTTCCCCGCAGGGCGTCTGAATAAGGAACATCTCCCCACCTGTCAGTAATATGCCAGAAATAGTAGGCCTTAAGAATTTTTGCTACGGCTACTTGGTTTACCACTGGTCCCTGGGTGGCACTTAGCGTCTTTGAGTTCAGGACTTCCTCTATGTTCATCAACGGCCCCTGGTATAAGCTATAAAAGCTAGTCCCTCCGTTAGGATAAAGAGAAGCCGTGGGGTATTGGGTCTCAGCCAGATATTGCGCCATGAATTCACCTTGGGGAGAAGAGCCCAACCCGGGCAGTGCCAGCATAGCATTGGCCAGCAATTGCATGCCTGAGGCATTGCTAGGTGAGTTTGTGGTTCTGTTGATGTCTTCATCAAACTCAGTACACCCGCCCAACAGAAGGCTGGCGGCCAGTAACAGATATATTTTTTTCATGGTAGTTCTGATTAGAAAGTAATGTTAAGGTTTACCCCATAAGACCGTACGGTGCTCAACTGCCCAGACTCATACCAGCTGATGCTCTGCCCGCCGCTGGAAAGCTCTGCCGGATCCAGTCCCTTAGGGGCTTTTTGCCAGATTTGGGCAACGTTACGGGCTATGAGCGCTAAACCTACCCGTTCAAACGGCAGCTTGCCTAGCAAACTCTTATCTAAGGTATAGCCAATGCGCACCTCTCTCAGTTTCACATAGGAGGCATCATAAAGCCAGTCATCATATATTCTCCTGGCTACGGTTCCATAATAAGTTTGAGGGTTTACATATAAGGTAACTTCCTGGCCACCCACATCAGCGCCATTGACTTTTACCCCTGGCCCATAGATGCCATTGACTTTGATTCCTCCACCCTCAGCTACCGCATCTCTAATATTATGCCCTCTGTCATTCATCACTGCGGTTTCGGCCGCCTGCCCTGTCCTCATGGCCAACATCTTACTTCTACTGAAGAACTGGCCCCCAATCTGGTAATCAATCATGGCAGACACATCAAATTTCCAAAGCCTCACTGTATTCTGAAAACCGCCGGTATAATCTGGCAGAACACTTCCGAAGTTATGGGTGGCTGCGGTGTATAATGGAATACCATTCGCGTCTAACAAAATTTTACCGGTAGCTTCATCACGCTGATATGACTGCCCAATAAGTACACCAAAAGCTTGCCCTGCGTAAGAATTAAGGTAACTACTTGTAGAAGAATAACTCGTGGAGTAGTGTGGATACACCTCTATGCCTTCAATAAGCTCCACCACCATGTTCCTGTTTCTGGCAATGTTAAAGGTTACATCCCAAGCCAGATTCTCCTTCCTGATGGGGCTTCCTGTCAGGGTAAGCTCCAGCCCTTTATTTTCAATTAAACCGGCATTGACCGTTGTAGAACCATAACCGCTTGTTCCAGAAACGGTCAAAGGCATAACTTGATTCACATTTTTCTGTCTATAATAAGTAAAATCTACCCCTAAACGGTTTTGCAAAAACTTAAGGTCAATGCCTGCCTCATAAGAATGGGCAAAAGCAGGCTTTAACATAGGGTTATTTAAGTTATCTGGCACAAACAAGGTGTTTACATTAGTGGTACCACTAGTATAAACATTCCCCACACTATAGTATGCGGTAGTTTGGTAAGGGTCTAGGTCAGAGCCGGCCTGGGCATAACTTACCCGTATTTTACCAAAGGAGAGAGGATTCCAGTCTATCAATTCACTGAATACAAATGACCCTGAAACAGACGGGTACCAGTAAGAGTTGTTATCTGCAGGCAAGGCAGAGGAAATATCATTCCTTAATGAGGCGTCTAAGAAATAAGTATCTTTATATCCTAAAGATACCATGCCGTAAAAGCTCCGAACTTCTTTCCTTCTTAAATAAGAGGTTGTAGTGGGCCGGTTTACAGAACCTTCAATATTATAATAATCCACTGCTGAAAGTCCACCCACCGTGCCCATAGATAAATAAGTGTATCTATCTGTAAATAAGTTAGCACCTAGATTGGCATTAAGTGAAAAACCTCCCCACTCTTTTTCATACTGCCCCAGAAACTCATAGTTCATCTGCTGCCCCTCATACTTTCCAATAGAATACGCGGGAAACGCCTCAACACCGCCGAAACCAATTCTAGACTCAATATTTTGGGTAAATAAGTCCCCCCTTACAAATCCGCTGAGCTTTAATTCGGGCAAAACGGAATAGGTGACACCTACATCACCAAACACGCGGTTTCTACTATCGTTGATAGGATTCTCATAAGCTTCAAAGTAAGGGTTGTTCCAGTCATCTGGTTTGTAATTAGTCACAATACCAGCATTGGCACCAGTAAGCGGAATAGAACGGAGGCTCCAGTTCAGGAAGGTGCCATCTTCAAACTTATAATTTTTAAGCCGTTTCATGTCTACGTTTCGCTGAAACCACTGGGTGGTGTAGCGAGCACCGTACTCAGACCCCTGAGTAGGCCGTTGCGCCTTATTGGTGGCTATGTTGATATTAGTAGAGACATTCAGCTTTTTAGAAACATCTATTCCCGCACTTACCCCTATATTATTCCTTCTCAACCAGGTATTAGGTTCAACGCCTTCAATTCTGGTATCATTAAAACTTAATCTAAAGTTAGAGTTCTCGCCCCCGCCCGTAATGGTCAAACCATTATTCAAGTTGGTGCCCGTTTCATAATAATCCCTGATATTGTCTGGTTGAGGCAAGAAAGGAGTTTCTTTGCCAAAGTTCTCTTTATCCTGCGGATAGAAACTATAAAACTGGCGGGCAGGGGTTCCATCCATCTTTGGTCCCCAGCTTTCATCTACTTCTGTTTGGACTACCTTTTGACCATTAGGCAAACTATTCCACGTTTGCTTGGAGCCGCCCCCATACAGATTCTGGAGAGGCATGAAATTACCAGCTTTCTCAATAGAGAAGGCAGAATTCAACTGCACTGTCACCTTCTTCGCTCCTTTCGCCCCCTTCTTGGTGGTAATCATGATTACGCCATATTGCCCGCGTATCCCGTACAAGGCAGAGGCAGCTGGCCCTTTCAATACGTTGATAGATTCTATGTCTTCAGGGTTGATATCCTGGCCCAAGTTCCCAAAATCAGCGCCGGCATCTCCTGCAAAGTTAGCGTTGGAAATAGGGGTGCCATCTATAACCATTAAGGGCTGATCATTGACACGAAGTGAATTCACACCTCTCAGCTTTATTTTCTGGGTGCCGCCCATGCTTGCTCCAGAAGAACCTACTACCTGTACACCAGCCACCTTACCAGCCAATGAGCCAAGAACATTCTGTTCCTTGGTATATGTAAGATTATTACCACTTACTTCTTGCGTAGAATAGCCTAAAGACCGTTCACTCCTTTGAATGCCCAAGGCGGTCACCACCACTTCATCCAGCAACTTATTGTCTGGGGCAATTGCAATGTCGAAACTGGACTCATTGCCTACGTTCACTTCTTTAGTTAAATAACCCAAGTAGCTTACTACTAATACAGGGGTATCCCCAGAGACATTTAAGCTGAAATTACCATCTGCATCTGTTGAGGTTCCGGAGGTAGTGCCTTTCACCACCACGCTCACGCCGGGCAAGCCGGTACCGTCATCTGCGGCAGTTACTCTTCCTGTCACCGTACGCTGCTGGGCAAACGCCACTTGCAGCACTGTGATCAGGGCCAGAAAAAGAAGTAAAGTTTTTTCATACTGTGTTTGTTTGTAGTTAGATGAGTAAGTAGAAAAGAGGTATTCTTGCAGTAGTTTATTGATTTATATAGTTATCTCCTATAAAAATCACCTAAAGTTTTAAAATATCTAATCAAATTAACATAATATCTATCAGTTTACTATTTGTGTATCTTAGGATTCACTTAGAATAGCGGTTCACTGGAACCTGGGGAGTTGCCCTGCCAGGAAGAGAGCAGAAAAGACGGGTACTCAGATGGCTGGGGCAAGAAACGACCTGTTACGCAAAACGCACGCAAATTCTTTTCACCTTAGCAGAAGCCAAGGCTAACAGTCAAGGAAGGAAGGGCACTTATGGGAAATGACAGGTTAGAACCTGAACACCGCTTGCGGGGTAATCACCGCATCTAAGGTCAGGTCTTTGCGGTGCACATCATCAATGCGCTCAACAGGCGGTTCCAGGGCCAGGCCAATCTTCTGACTGGCGCTGGGGATAAGGGCTAGAAAACGGTCATAGAACCCTTTGCCATAGCCCACGCGGTGCCCCTGGCAGTCAAAGGCGAGTAATGGCACCAGCACAGTGGTGATTTCAGACTCAGGAAGGGGGAGCGCGTGAACGGGCTCCGGAATCCCCCAAAGGCTTTCCCGCAGTTCTGTCTCAGGGGTAAGCAGATAATGGGTCATAGAGAAGTCTGCCGGGTTAGCAACCGGCACCGCTACCTGAACACCTGGGTACTGCTCCCAAATCTGGTGCACAAGCAGCCAGGTATTTATTTCCCGGTGTTGCTGAATGGGCAGGAAAACATGCACCGTCTCCCCGGCCTGCGGGGCAAACTCTGAGAAAAACAGATCAGCAATCTGCCTACTCTTGGCTGCAACCTCCTCTACAGACAATGCACGCCGTTTGGCCAGATAGGTTTTACGCAGCTCTGCTTTCAGCGCCATGGCTACTCCTCCTCCAGTACGGTAAAGCAGTGCGCGAACGGGGCAAACGCCTCAACCAGGCTCTGAATAAAGTCTGGGTTATTGGTTTGGTAGGTCAGGAGATTGTCTACCCGCTCCTGCAGCACACCCGCCGGGAACAGCTTCTCCTTCACGTTTGCCAGTTGGTTGTAGGCGGTGTTGTTCTTCCCTTCAATGGCTTTGTTCAGTTTCTTCTCCAGCACCTGCAGACTCTGCTGGGCTTTCTGCGCCTCTGCGCCCACCGCCTTCACCAAAGTAGGGTCAATGCTTTGCGCCAGGGCCTCTACCTGTTGAAAGGCCGCCTCCAGGGCTTGCTGCTGCTCAGACAGACGCACCTCCTCCTGGTTCAACAGCTCTGCCAGGCGTTTTTTCAGGTCAGGCAGCTCCTGGAACATCTCAGGCACGGTCAGCCCCAGCTTCTCCAGCCGCTGGGCGTTGGCCTTGGTCACATACAGCGCCGAATTCCGGAGCATCACCACCGGGTACGGCACGCCAAATGCCTGAAACATACCCTTCAGCTGGAACCAATACGCCACTTCGGCCCCGCCGCCAATATAGGCCAGGTTGGGCAGCACCAGCTCCTGGTACAGGGGGCGCAACACCACGTTCGGGCTGAACCTATCTGGGTGTTCTTCGGCAAGCCGAAGGATTTCTTCCTGGCTGTACTCCAAGCCGGAGTTCAGAACTTTGTAGCGCCCTTCTTCCAGCACAAGGCGCTCCCGCAGGTTTTCATCCAGGAAGAACAGGTTGATTTCGCGCACCATCACCTGGGGCTTGAAGTGTTTCTCCAGTGCTGCGTTGGTTTGGGTCACGGCTTTGTAGCCCACCTGCTCTGTAAGTTCACGCTTGACCGCGGGCACAAACGCCTGCTTCAGCGCCGGGGTGTCACCGTCTACGCAGATGACGCCGTACTCGCCAAAGAGGCCGTTCACAATCTTGCGGGTGGCTTCGGCCAGGGTGGCGCTGTGGGTGTACGCCTCCTCAAAGAGCGGGTAGTGCTCCGGCAGAGCGTCCAGCAGCTCATTCAGCCCGTCGGTAGAAAGGCGGCCTACCGCCCCCTCGGCCTCCAGCTCCCACTCATACTTCTTCCCGAAGAGGGTGAAATGGTTCACCTCGGCAAAGTCATGGTCTTCAGTGGCCATCCAGTAGACAGGCACAAACTTCTGGGCCGGGTACGCCTGCTGCAGCTCGCGGGCGGTGTTGATGGCCGTGACAATCTTATAAATAAAGTACAGCGGCCCCGTGAACAGGTTCAGCTGGTGGCCCGTGGTAATGGTAAAGGTATTTTCTTCGGCCAGGGCCGAAAGGTTGGCCTCTGCCGCCCCAGACAGCTCCACCCCTTCATACTGCCGCCTTAGCTCTGCCACCAGCACCTGCCGCTGCGCGGAAGGGAAGTTTCGCTGTTTGATTACCTCTGAAAAGGAGCTGATTTCTGGAAACCAGGCATAAAACGGCTGCAGTTTGCTATCTCGGTTGAGGTAGTCCAGCACTAGGGGGGAGAAGGCACCGGTGGCGCTATAGTCAATACAGGAAACTTTCATAACGGGAGCGGCGGCGTGGTAGCCCGCGTGCCTGCAAAGGTAAAATCTATTTTGTGAATTCTACCTGGTGTACGTTCCTGGCCGCGCTGCGGATGGTGTAGTACAGGAAACTGCTCCTGTTTTTGGGCTGTTTTCTCAAAAACAGCCCAAAAACAGGAGCCATTCGCCCCGTATCTTCATTGAAGGGGATTTCACCCAACACCTTCTAAAACACCAAAGCCCCGCAGAGAAGAATTTCTGGGGGCTTGGTGATGGGGCTTCTGCTGGACTCTGGAAGGATAACCCGTTACAGGGGATGGGCAGGGACTGGCAGATTTTATCTGTACTTATTACTGGTTAGCTTGTTTGGGATTTACTATCACGGGTAAAGAACTTACGCTTCTTCACCCGTGCAGGCATACGGGATACTAATCTTTTTTTTCTTTTCTTATATATATCTACAACAACCCTTGCATTGGGCCCACCTTCTTAGGCACAGCAAGCATCTATGGCGTAAGACAACAGACAACGGCCATAAACGTTATGTAAAGCAAGTGAATCTTATTGCCTTCACCAAGCCGCCAGAGGCTCAGGCAGCACTTTGTGACATTTATCACACCGCCATTACCGGTGAGAGCGTATGCGGCTCAGGGTTTCGCGGCTAACGCCCAGAAAAGAGGCAATCTGCTCTACTGAGGCCCGCAGAAAAATATCTGGGAATTTTTGCAGCAGGGCCTCCAGCCGCTCTTTAGCGCTGAGTTTGCGCAGCATCATGCTGCGCTCATCACTCCAGACCACTGATTTGGCCAACTGCTGCCGCATGAGGTTGTGCAGCTCCGGGAAGAATGCATACAAGCCCTCAAAATCTGCCCGGGTTACCATGATTAGCTCAGAGTCTTCCAGCACGTCAAGGCTCTCATAAGACGGCTGCTGCGAGAAATAGCTGTAGTACGGGATGACCGTAGAATACTCTGGCAGGAAACGGCTGGTCACCTGCTTCTTCTTCACGGTATAATACAGCCGCAGCATTCCCTTCACTACAAAATACGCCCGGTCACTCACCTCCCCTTCCCTCAGCAGGATGGTTCCTTTTTTTACCGGGTACGGCCCCACCATGTATTGCACAAGTGCCTCTTTCAAGCCCTCGCTGATGGGGGCCAGTGTTTCAAGATAGTTAGTATAGATATTGCCCATAAATTCTCAAGCATGCTGCCCAAGCCAGGTAACCGCACTTTATTTCACAAGGATTCAGCCCCAGCCCTACTTGTTACACCTAACCGTTTCTTAGAACAACGGCTAGTATCTGGCGTTTTGGTGCTGTTTTTGGGAAAACAGCACCAAAACAGCTTTTAACCTTTCTTCTTCGCAATTCTTTCATACGTATTTGTGAACCTGTGAAAAATACGCTACAGCCAGAAAAGCCTCTTGCCAATAGTACGTCTGTTCCCTTTGGCGAAGGGGTACATGCTTTTCACCTGTAGTTCCGGGTTGGAAATAGAAAGACCTCACAGGGGTTGACAGCCTGTGAGGTCTTTTATCTTTTACGTTTTGGGCCTGTTTTCAGAAAAACAGCCCCAAAACAGCTTATTCTGAAATGGCGGTTGAGGCAAGGTGGCGCTGAGACTCCTGTGTAGAAGTCACCACTTCGCCGTACAGGTCAAAGTCTGAGGAGTCTGTGATCTTCACGTGGGCGAAATCGCCCAGGCGCACATAGGTTGACTCTGCCGGCACCAGCACCTCGTTGTCCACCTCCGGCGAATCATACTGGGTACGGCCTACAAAGTAGCCGCTCTCTTTGCGGTCAAACAGTACCTTGTAGGTGTTGCCCACTTTGGCTTCGTTCATCTCCATAGAGATGCCCTGCTGCAGCTCCATGATGGCATCTGCGCGCTCCTGTTTCACCTCATCTGGCACGTTGTCTTCCAGGGTATGGGAATGGGTATTCTCTTCGTGGCTGTACGTAAAAATGCCCAGGCGGTCAAAACGGGTTTCCTCCACCCACTGGTACATCTCCTCAAAATCCTGCTGCGTCTCGCCGGGGTGGCCGGCAATCAAGGTGGTTCTCAAGGCTATGTCTGGCACCCGCTGTCTTATAGTATCTACCAGTTCCAGCGTGCGGCGCTTGGAGATGCCACGGCGCATGGTTTTGAGCATATTGTCTGAGATGTGCTGCAGCGGCATGTCCAGATACTTGCAGATGTTGTCGCGCTCCACCATCACGTCCAGCGCATCCATGGGGAACTGGCTGGGGTAGGCGTACTGCATGCGTATCCACTCAATGCCGTTTACGTCTGAGAGGCGCTGTAGCAATTCTGCCAGTTTGCGCTCGCCGTAGTGCTGCAGGCCGTAATAGGTCAAATCCTGGGCAATGAGGATCAGTTCTTTGGTGCCCATGTTGGCCAGACGCGTGGCCTCTGCCACCAGGCTTTCCATGGGGCGGTCTACGTGCTTGCCGCGCATGAGCGGAATGGCGCAGAATGAGCACGGGCGGTTGCAGCCCTCAGCGATTTTGAAGTAGGCGTAGTGCTTGGGCGTGGTAATAAGGCGCTCGCCAATGAGTTCGTGCTTATAGTCGGCCTCCAGGGTCTTGAGCAGCTGCGGCAGCTCCAGCGTACCGAAATACGCGTCTACCTGCGGAATCTCTTCCTCCAGGGAGTCTTTGTACCGCTGCGAAAGGCAACCCGTCACGTACAGCTTGTCAATGGCCCCGGCTTCTTTGGCATCGGCGTAGCGCAGAATGGTGTCAATGCTTTCCTGTTTGGCGTTGTCAATAAAGCCGCAGGTGTTCACAATGATGATGTTGGCGTCATCTTTCTCTGAGTCATGGGCTACGTCAAACTCGTTGGCTTGTAACTGCCCCATGAGCACTTCAGAGTCTACCAGGTTTTTGGAGCAACCCAGCGTGATAACGTTGTATTTGTCTTTTTTAAGCGATCTTACTTTCACGTGCCTGTCTTTGGGAACTTATGTAGGGAGGCAACAACTAAAACCTGTCAAATGGTTTATTCTGTGCCTATTATTTGAAATCGGGCTTTAAAAAGCCGAAGTTTTGATTCGTTTCTATTTACTCTGGTTCAAGTTGTTTTACCTTGAACCTACTCCTTTCTGAAGTTTTCAACTTCAGTGAGGCATGGCCTCAAAAGACGCATTCTTTACTTTTCCTTTCAATTTGCAACCCAGGCAAGTTGACAACTTGCACTATGGGTGGCTCCAAGTTAAAAACCTGAAACAGAAAAGCTTTTCTAGTTCGCCCACAAGATCCTTTCAGGATGACAAAAGAAGTGAAGCTGTGGGTAAAAATGCAATGACGTTTTTGGCCTGATTTTCTTAAAACAGCCCAAAAACGGGAATTCTATTTCTTGCTGAACAAAGAATCTACAAACTCGCGCTTGTCAAACACCTGCAGGTCTTCCACCTTCTCGCCCACGCCAATGTATTTCACCGGAATCTTGAACTCGTCTGAGATGCCAATGATCACGCCGCCTTTGGCAGTACCGTCCAGCTTGGTCACAGCCAGCGCGGTTACCTCAGTGGCTTTGGTGAACTCGCGGGCCTGGATCACGGCATTTTGGCCGGTGCTGCCGTCTAAGACCAGCAACACTTCCTGCGGCGCGTCTTCAATCACTTTCTGCATCACCCGCTTGATCTTGGAAAGCTCGTTCATGAGGCCTACTTTGGTGTGCAGACGCCCGGCGGTATCAATGATCACCACGTCGGCGCCCATCTCCACGCCTTTCTTCACGGCGTCATACGCCACTGAGGCAGGGTCTGTGTTCATGCCGTGGTCAATGACCGGAATGCCCACGCGGTCACCCCATATTTTGAGCTGGTCAACGGCGGCGGCCCTAAAGGTGTCACCGGCGCCCAACACCACTTTCTTGCCGGCATTGTGAAACTGAGAGGCCAGCTTGCCAATGGTGGTGGTTTTGCCCACACCGTTTACGCCCACCACCATAATCACGTACGGTTTGCCGCCGGTGTCTGGCAGACTGAAATCTGCCGCCACGCCGCCTTTGTTTTCCTCCAGGAGGCTCATGATCTCTTCGCGCAAGATGCGGTCCAGATCTGAGGTTCCCACGTATTTGTCACGGGCCACGCGCTGCTCAATGCGGTCAATGATTTTGACGGTGGTGCCAATTCCTACGTCAGCATGCACCAGCACGGTCTCCAGTTCATCCAGCACCTCTTCATCCACCTTTGATTTGCCTACTACGGCTTTGCTCAACTGGTCAAAGAAGCTGGTTTTGGTTTTCTCAAGGCCTTTGTCTAGCGACTCTTTTTTCTCTTTGTTAAAGAAACCGAATAGTGCCATAGCGGGAACGGGGCTGGTAATGGTGGAAATGGTATAAACGGGAATATACCAAAAAAGTCCCACGTACAGAGGGACTTTCATGGGTATATCTTAAAGCGATAACGGCAATTACTTTTTCAGGGCGTCCTGTACTTGGTCAATAGGCACCATTTCTTCTCTAAAGGTGTAAGCACCCGTCTTAGGTGACTTTACCGCTTTGATTACTTTCGCCCAGTCTTTACCAGTGGCGGTCTTCAGGGTTGCAACTACTTTCTTAGCCATGGTTATTTAATCTCTTTATGTACAGTTACTTTCTTCATGAACGGGTTGTACTTCTTCATCTCCATACGCTCTGGAGTGTTCTTTCTGTTTTTGGTAGTGATATACCGAGACATACCAGGTACGCCGGAGTTTTTCTGCTCAGTGCACTCCAAAATCACCTGAACTCTATTGCCTTTAGCTTTCTTTGCCATCGCGAAGTTGATTTTTTATTTAGGACTGCAAATATACAGGCTTAGTAATTGAATTACAAATAGGTTGCCACTTTTTTATGAGCGTATCAGGTAGCACGTATCCAATAGCGAGACTTTCTCAGTCAAGATTTCCGTTTTCGGCCTGTTTTGGCCAAAACAGGCCGAAAACAGGATCCCTAAATCTTGCTACCTGATTCACACTACGTGCTACTCACTTCAGCTCCGGCAGCTTGAAACTGTCTAACGGACTGGGTTTGGCCATAGTGGCCTCTATGTCTTTCACCGTGCGGGGCGCGCCACTAGAAAGGTTCTCCCAGCCTTTCTCAGTAATGAGCACATCGTCTTCAATGCGTATGCCTATGCCCCACCATTTCTTGTCACACGGGCTCCCGTCCGGAATGTAAATACCAGGCTCCACGGTAATCACCGTGTTGGGCTTAAAGGCCCCGTAGGTGCCGCGGTCATGCACATCCAGTCCCAGATAATGGGAGACACCGTGCATGGTGTAGCGGCGGGCCTCTTCGGGGTTCTTGATAATACCCAGTTTCACCAGCCCTTCTGCCATTACTTTTTGGGCGGCGGCATTGGGCGCGTTAAACTCATTGCCTACTTTGCATTCTTTGAAACCGGCTTCCTGCGCGGCATACACCAGTTCATATATCTGCTTCTGGTCTGGCGTGAACTTACCGTTGGCCGGAATAGTCCGGGTCACATCAGCCGTATAGCCGTGGTACTCGGCACCCAGGTCCATCAGCACCAGGTCATTGCCCAGCTTAGGGCGCTCGTTTTCAATATAGTGCAGAATGCAGCCGTTGTTGCCCGCACCTACAATAGACGGATAGCCCTCATACTCGGCCCCGTACTTTTTGTACACGAACTCGTGAATGCCCTGCACTTCGGTCTCAGACATATTGGGGTGCATGGCTTTCATCACCTCTACCTGCCCAATGGCCGACATGGCAATGGCCTTGCGGAGCAGCTTCATCTCGTCAGGGGTCTTCACCTCCCGCATCTCGCTCAGCTTCTCCTCCAGAAAGCCGGTATCTACTTTCTCCTGCGGAACCTTGGCTGCCAACGCTGCCCTAGCCGCCGCATCTTTGGCGTTCACGTAGGCTTTCAGGAAAGTATTGTTGGCCAGGGCCGGATTAGCCGCCATCTGGCGCTTCACCTCTTCCTGCACCCGTGGCCCCGCCTGAGCATCATACTGGCTAATGATCTGGTACACCTGCTGGTGCGCAAAGTCCTGCCCCGGCACCAGCCCTACCTTCTGGCGGAACTGCGCCACCAGATCATGCAGATCAGCGGGGTTAGACGGGTCGTTGCGCAGATCATGCGGCAGATCCAGAAGAAAGATGCGGTCAAAGGCCGCCGTGTCCAGCTTGAAGCCTGCAAAAGAAGTGGCCGGAAGCGCGTAGGTCAACCCCAGTTGCTGCTTCACCCCTTCCTCACCCAGGCGTTTGCCCGTCCAGGACTCGGCCTGCGGGTTACGGGGCTGCGCGAAGAAAACTTCCTGGGTAGCCACCCCATTGATCATGAACTGGTCTGAGAACAGCAGCAGCACCGCATTGGGCTCCCGATACCCGGTGAGGTAGTAAAAGTCTGGGTGCTGGTGGAAGTGGAAATCCACGTCATTGGCGCGGTTCCTGAGCGGATTGGAAAAGAAAACGGCAACGGAGTTGGCCGGCAGCTGTTGCCGCAGGGCCTCTCTCCGTTGCCGGTGAAATTCTTTATCCAGGAAATCCGCGGGTTTGTCTGGTCCGCCAGATTGCGCGGCCACTCCCAGCGGAAGCGACACAAGTACTATTAGACATAGGTGTCGCAGAGATCTCATGGCAGAGATTAGTATACGATGTAGCCTTGCTCTTTGGCTTTTTTCAACACCGCGTTGATCCCGTTTTTAGAGATGGTGCGCAGCGCAGACGTAGAAACTTTCAACGTTACCCAAGCATCTTCTTCTGGGATGTAGAAACGTTTTTTCTGCAGGTTAGGGTAGAATCTACGCTTGGTTTTATTGTTAGCGTGAGACACGTTGTTACCAACTTGTACTCTTTTACCGGTTAAATCACAAACTCTTGCCATTTTATCGTAAGTATCGTTTATTTCAAAAGGGACGCAAATATCCACAAAAATTCATACAAAGTCAAAACCCACCGCAAACTTTTTTCTTTAATCTCTTCTAAAAAAGCGCCTTATCCTGCCTCAGCGCTACTAGCACTTGCGTCATTTGCTGTCTTTTTTGGGTCTTTCCTAAAACCGTAGGGGCAATGTGTGCACCCGCTCTGGCAGCAGTAGCCCCGCCGCAGATGGTATTGCGCTGTGAACACCATGAGCCCCTCTGCATTGTAGTAGAAGTCTCCGGGCTCCAGGGGCATGGGTTTGGGTTTCATCCCGGCAAAGATAGGAGAGCCGCTGCGGTTTTGAAACTTCTGCGTTGCTGAAAGGGCTAAGGGTTTGAAATGTTGCAGTGGCGGTGTGGGGATGTGTGGTTTGTTGTTCACATGGCTTTGGCGTTTGCTCTGGCACAGAAACCCTTTCCTTTTTCACCTTTTTTTGAATGTGTGGTTTGCTGTTTCCCTGGCTTAGCCGTTTGCTCTGGCGCCTCACTGACTGCTTTGTTTCATTGCTGCTGTTGGAATGCTTTGTTTGCTGTTCCCTTGGCTGTACCGGTTGACGCTCAGTTTTACTAACTGTATTGTTCCATCTCTTCCGGTAAGCGCTCACGGCCGCGGGGCCCCGTCCTGGCGGTGAGCACTGCTGTTAAAACTAGGCCCTCCGGCCTTGCCGCTGGAGCGGCACCGTATTAACAGAGGCGCTCACCCCCAGGACTGGTTTAGGTTCCATTGCTGCTATTGCTTTTCTTGATGTAGATTGTTTGCAGGTTAGTGCTGTAGTTCCGCTAGCCTGGGGCGAGCCCGTGCTGCGCACATCAGCCGGAGGCAGAAGTGTTAAAAGGGGAGTAGCAATGGCAGAAGTGAGTACTGGGAGCAGAAGTGCCGGCAGCTGAAGCAAATAGGAGCAATCTCGTAAGTAGAAGGATTGAAACGCCATTGCGTTTCTGGCCTGTTTTCCTGAAAACAGGCCAGAAACGCAATGGCGTTTTCTCCCGCGCTGGCGCGAGTCTCCAGACTCGTGCCTGGTGATAATGGGGAGTCTCTGACTGCCCTTGCTGCCGGGCAGCGACCATGCGCAGTGCTGATTTACCCGTGCTGGATTGCCTTAACGGATTAAATGACGCAGAACTCTAGACTCAGGACTCCTTTCGTTATTCCTTTTTTAAAGGGGGCGAAGGGGGACTCACCGCTTGAGGGGAGAAAGAGAGGGGTGTTCACCAGCCGGGCCACGCATAGCTGATCCATACATTACAGACGAACGGGTATATCACTCACGCATAGCGGTTACTCCCCTCCTTGGAGGGGTAGGGGTGGGTTTTACGCATTCCAATCACCCCGCGGTTCCCGGCAAGCCTGGAGACTATCCTCATCCCATGATACGAGATGGGAGCCTTGTCCCAGTTCCTCTGTTTAAAATCAGCAATTAAACACTCAGCAATTGCTCTAAAGGCCTTGCAGCGTCTGGAGGACCTGCGAGCGTCTGCAGCCTTTCCTGTTTTCGGCCTGTTTTTGAGAAAACAGCTCAAAAACAGGAAAAGGCTGCTCTTTGCAGAACAGCCTTCACCTTGACAGCACTGCCGCAGGGGCAAGCTTCTTATTTCCCTCTGTCTGACTGGTTGTCACTGGGGTTACTGCGGGGGCGGTCCCCACCATCGCCGTAGGCACGGTTCACGCCTTCGCGGTTATTGTTGCCGCCTCTGGAGAGGTTCTGCTCGCTCTGGATGCTAGTCCCATTGCTGTTGGTGAAATATTTGCTTTCTGGGTCAGTCTGGGTAGGAGGCACTAAGGAGTTGGGGTCGGTATTATCCTGGAACCCGCCTTTTTTATTGGCTTCCTCGTTCTGCCCTTTTTGGTTGGTATCATTGGTTTTATCGGCGCTCATATATCCTCCTTTTTGGTTAAGTGATAGTTACTATACGGGCGCCTTGGCCAAAAGTATATCACTTTTCAACTAAAAGCCAGGACCAGGATCACCAGCAGCGTGGGCAGCGAGAGGTAAAACCAGAACATGACGTGCCGGCGGTACTGGCGCGGCACCTGTGAGCTGGCAAGGAGCAGGGCGCTGACCAGCACCCCCATGTAGATCAGGATGAAGTACATGACCTTGTTCCAGTTGCGCACAATGGCGCCCCCTTGCGCCTCTACCTCCGGATCAGTGGGGATCAGCCAGGAAACCAGACCATAATACACCACCACTTCTAACGCCAGGAACACCACCGCCCCTACAAAGACGGCCAGCGCCGTTTGCTGTTTCTTCTCCATTACTGTTTATTTGCCCTTCCAACCTAAATAAATATCAGAAGAAATTCCTGTTTTTTTTAGGCTGCACCCACACCTGCCGTCAAAAACTGAAGAAAATAGCACAAAAAGAAGTCTTTACGCTGTATCTTAACCCAGCTGGCGCAAATTTTGCCACCACTTTTGCTATGAGTGCAAATCAGTTAGACAGAGAGATACAAGCCGTGGCTGCTGTTTTCAATGGGTTTCTCAAACACCAGGAATTCAAAGCAATAGCAGAGCACAGCCTGCTCCTGGTACAGGAGTCTGGCTACCGCAAGATCTTGGTAGACACCTCACAGGCCAAGGTGATTCAGCTGAAAAGTCAGCATTGGATTGACCGGGAATGGTTCCCCCGGGCCGAAGCCGCGGGTGTCACCCACCTGGCGTTCCTGACCCCGGAAGATTTCTTCGGGAAGATGAGCATAGAGGCCACCAACAAATTAGCCCAACAGAAAAGCCGCATTGTCATTGCCTATTTCACCGCGGCAGAAGACGCGCGCCGCTGGCTGCAGGCACAATCATAAAAAGTCTCTCAAAACAGCAGAAAAGCCCCGGCTAGAGTGGTTCATTCTCTAGCCGGGGCTTTTCTGCCGTTTTCGGCCTGTTTTTCAGAAAACAGGCCGAAAACGGCTTTTATGACAAGCGTTGCGGCTGGAAATTCACCAGTTTCACAAACTCCAGCACGCGCTGCACCACCTCATCTGGCTGCAAATCTACCAGACGCTCGGTGCCAAACTGCTCCACGCAGAAAGACGCCATGGCCGACCCGTGGATCACCGCCCGCTTCATGTTCTCAAAGCTGATGTCATCTGTTGAGGCCAGATAACCAATAAAACCGCCCGCAAACGTATCACCGGCCCCGGTGGGGTCAAACACCTCTTCCAGCGGCAAGGCCGGCGCGAAGAACACTTCCTCCCCGTGGAACAGCAGCGCCCCGTGCTCGCCTTTCTTAATGATGAGGTACTTGGGCCCCATGGCCATGATCTTCTTGGCGGCTTTCACCAAAGAATATTCTTTGCTCAGCTGGCGGGCTTCCTCGTCATTGATGCTCAGCACGTCTACCATGCCAATGGTCTGGATCAACTCCTCCAGGGCAATGTCCATCCAGAAGTTCATGGTGTCCATGACCACCAGCTTGGGGCGGTTGTGCAGGCGCTCAATCACCTGCCGCTGCACCTGCGGGGCCAGGTTGCCCAGCATGAGGTACTGGCAGTCCTGGTAGCTCTCCGGGATAATCGGGTCAAAGTCGCCCAGCACGTTCAGCTCAGTCACCAGCGTCTCGCGGCTGTTCATGTCATTGAAGTACCGGCCCGACCAGAAGAACGACTTCTCATTCTCCTTGATCTGCAGCCCGTCTGTGTTGATGCCCTTGCCCTGCATCATGGCAATGTCTGACTTCAGAAAATCGCCGCCCACCACGCTCACCAGGTTCACCGGTTGCACAAAGTTGGCTGCAGACAAAGAAATGAAGGTTCCGGCGCCGCCGATGATCTTCTCCCGTTTCCCGAACGGCGTTTCCAGCGCATCAAACGCTACTGACCCAATGACTAATAGACTCATATTTTTTCTCTTATATGCGAGGGACGTAGCAAGTAGCACGTATCGCGTAGCACGACATTTCTTATTCTTAGGTGTAAAAGTACCTATTCTCCACAAGTTTTGTATTCTCAACCTTAGTCTTGATACATGATACCTGCTACTTGATACTAAAAACAGCCCGAAAACAAAAAAAGCCCCTGACGAATCAGGAGCTTTTTGGGTGGCCGATGGGGTTCGAACCCACGACTTCCAGAATCACAATCTGGTGCTCTAACCAGCTGAACTACGGCCACCGTGTAATTGGAGAGCAAAAGTAGCGGCTTTGGGTATTCAATGCAAGTTTAGACGAATAATTTTGCTTAAATTTTCCTGCTTGTTGCATTATAATACAGCTGCAGCCGGTTACTTAGCTGACTATCATTGGCTATTGGTTCTTTCTTAGCTGAAAATCAGATTTACCCGCTTCCCTAAGCCTTGTTCAAAAATTCGGTAAAGGGTAGAGAGCTGTATGTCGCTATGGCCGTTTTCTATTCTTGATATAAAGCTCTTTTTTGTCCCTGTCTTTTCAGCCAGTTGTTCCTGTGTCATCTTTGCCAGTTTCCTTTCTTCCTTGAGAACCTCTCCAATGGCAAATGCTTTGGCTTTAATTTCAAATTCGGTCCTCTTCAAAGAGCCTAATTCACCATAGCGTTTATCTAAGTGCTCTTCAAAGGTTGTGATAGTATTGTTCTTTGTACTCATCATCTTTCTGCCGTATTGGTTGAGTTGCCGCCTCCTTTAGATTTGAGTTTTACTTTTGCCCGAAATATTCTGCTTTAAGTTTCGTTGCTTTTTCTATTTCCGCCTTTGGCGTTTTCTGTGTCTTTTTCTGGAAACCGTTGAAAAGCACAACTAATTTCCCTTCGTCAAAGCAACAGAAAATCCTAAAGATGCTGCTACCCAATTCTACCCGCACCTCATAGAACCCGTCTGTTCCTTCTAAGTGCTGAAGGAATTTTTCCGGCACCCTTTCAATGATTGTTATCAACAAGAGCACCTCATCAATTTTGGTTTTCACTTTCTCCGTTTGCTTGTCGAAGAACTCCTGAAAATGATGCTGATAGAATATAATTCTTCTTACGGGCTTCCCTTTACAAAGTTAACGAATAATGGAACAATAAAAAAGCCATGAGAAATACTTCCCATGCAACAACAAGACAGAGTGACCCTACCTACTAAACAACACCCGCTCGCCTTTCTTACGCTCATCAAACTGTCCGTTCTGGTACGCCAAATGCCCAGAGACAATGGTATGCGTCACCACGCCCGCCAGCTCCTGCCCTTCCAGCGGCGACCAGCCGCACTTATAATAGACATCTGGCCGCTTAACGGTATAGCTCTGCTCCAGGTCCACCAGCACCAGATCAGCCCAGTAGCCTTCGCGTATGAATCCGCGCTTCTCCACCTGGAAACAGATGGCCGGGGCATGACACATTTTCTCCACCACCCGCTCCAGTGAGATCTTGCCCTGTTTGTAGAAAGACAGCATTACCTGCAGCGAATGCTGTACCAGCGGCAAGCCAGACGGCGCTCCTTTATAGGTAGGCGCCTGTTTCTCTTCCCAGGTGTGCGGGGCATGGTCGGTGGCGATGATGTCCAGTCTGTTGTCCAGCAGCCCCTGGAACAGCGCCTCTTTGTGGCGGGCCTCTTTGATGGCGGGGTTGCATTTGATCTGCGAGCCCAGCGTCTGGTACTGTGACGCGTCAAACCAGAGGTGGTGCACGCAGACTTCGGCGGTGATGCGCTTCTGCTCCAGCGGAATATCATTTCTGAACAGCTCCAGCTCCTCAGCCGTGCTGATGTGCAGGATGTGCAGGCGCGTGTTGTGCTTTTTGGCCAGCTCCACGGCCATGCTGCTGGATTTGTAGCAGGCCTCCACGCTTCTGATCTCTGGGTGCGCACTCACCGGAATGTTCTCGCCGTACTGCTCTGTGTATTTCTGCATGTTGGCCCTGATGGTGGCCTCGTCTTCACAGTGCGTGGCTATGAGCATGGGGCTCTGCCTGTAAATTGCCTCCAAGGTATCTGGGTCATCTACCAGCATGTTGCCCGTGCTGGAGCCCATGAACAGCTTAATGCCGCACACGGTGCGCGGATCGGTTTTCAGGATCTCCTGTAGGTTGTCATTGGTGCCGCCCATAAAGAACGAGTAGTTGGCCAGTGACTTCTGCGCCGCCGTGTCATACTTCTGCTGCAGCAGTTCCTGGGTGGTGGCATTGGGCACGGTGTTGGGCATTTCCATGAACGTGGTCACGCCCCCGGCCACGGCTGCCCTGGGCTCTGTGTACAGATCTGCCTTGTGAGTTAAACCGGGGTCCCGGAAGTGAACCTGGTCGTCAATGACGCCGGGCAGCAGGTACTGGCCCCTGGCGTCTATGACCGTGTCTGCCACGGCGTTCAGGTTCTGGCCAATGGTGTGGATAAAACCGTCTTTCACCAAGACATCGGCCGACAGGATCTGGCCTTCATTGACCAGTTGGGCGTTTTTGATCAGGATGCTGCTGTTCATGCGGCTAAAATAAACCCCACGCGCGTAAGTCAGGCGTTTTTGACCTGTTTTTCTGAAAACAGCCCAAAAACGGCAAGGGGGCTGCCCCTGGATTATGTGGACTTGGGATTTCCGCAGGTTGGAGTTCAGGAACTGGCGCGAGTCTCCAGACTCGTGACATAGGAGGTGTGGAGTCTCCAGACTCCAGTAAGAAAGCTGGCACAGACGCTCGCAGGTCTGGAAGACGCTGCGAGGTCTTTTGAGCAAGCGGTCAAGCAATAGCCCGCGCATGAAACCCACCCCTGCCCCTCTGAGGAGGAGAATTTGCCGCCATTACTTAAAACGCCTGGTTTTTAAAATTATAACGGCTGCTACCTCTTCCGTTTCCGGCCTGTTTTCCCAAAATCAGCCCGAAAACGTAAGATAGAAAAGACCAAGATTCATTTCCGTACCTTTGCCCTGATGATAGACGAAGAAAACGAAAACCTGACACCCGAGCAGGACGAAACCATACCCGCAGAACCTTCGGCAGAAACAGAACCGGAAGCAGCAGACGAGGCCGAAGGCGAGCCGCAGCCCAGCTTTGAGGACTTCAAGCTGAACAAGCAGCTCCTGAACGCCATCACTGAACTGGGCTATGAAAAACCCACGCCGGTGCAGACGCAGACCATTCCGCTGGCGCTGGCGGGACATGACGTGATGGGCATTGCGCAGACGGGCACGGGCAAAACTGCCGCCTACGTGCTGCCATTGCTCATGAAGGTGAAATACGCGCAGGGCAAGCACCCGCGTGCGCTGATCTTAGCGCCTACCCGCGAGCTGGTGCTGCAGATTGAGGAGAACATCCATAAATTCAGTGCTTACTTAGATTTACGCACCGTGGGCATTTACGGCGGCGTGGGGCCCAAAAGCCAAATTGAGCGCATACAGGCGGGCATTGACATTCTGGTGGCCACGCCCGGCCGCCTCATGGACATCTACCGCAAAGGCGAACTGGTACTGAAGGAACTAAAAACCCTGGTGTTGGACGAGGCCGACAAGATGATGGACATGGGCTTTATGCCGCAGATACGCCAGATTCTGGAGATCATTCCGCGTAAGCGGCAGAACTTACTTTTCTCGGCTACCATGCACGAGCGCGTGCACACCCTGTCTGAGGAGTTCCTGGAGTTCCCCATGGTGGTAGAAGTGACGCCGCAGGCCACGCCTGTGGAGACGGTGAGCCAGAAACTGTACCAGGTGCCTAACCTGCGCACCAAGATTGCGCTGCTGGAGCACCTCTTCAAAGACAAGGAGACGTTCAACCGCGTCATGATCTTTACCCGCAGCAAAAGCAACGCTGACAACGTGAGCTCTTTCCTGGACCGCAAGGGCGAAGGCGGCGTGCGCGTGGTACACGGCAACAAAGGCCAGAACACGCGCATTAATGCCGTTGAGGCGTTCAGAGACGGCGAAGTGCGCTATCTGGTGGCCACTGACGTAGCCGCCCGCGGCATTGACATTGATGATGTGAGCCACGTGATCAACTTTGACGTGCCCATCATCTATGAAGACTACGTGCACCGCATTGGCCGCACCGGCCGGGCCGAAAAGAAGGGAGCATCCATCACCTTCGCCAATGAAGCCGAAATGCACCACATTGACCGCATTGAGAAGCTCATCAAGATGAAGATTCCTATGGTTCCGCTGCCGCAGGAGGTGAAAGTGTATGATACGCCGTTTGATGAGCAGCAGGAGATTGCCCGTGAGCTGGACAACCAGAAACGCCGCGAAGACCCTGACTTCAAAGGCGCCTTCCATGAGAAGAAATCACGGCCTCCCCGCGAGAACATTGGCAAAGGCGCCAAGGTGCGGGACAAGAAAAAGGCCGGCTGGAAAAAAACCAAGTCTGGCGGCGCCAGCAAACGCAAGAGCCGAAATAAGTAAGACAGTGGTTGAGGGCTGTTTCCCGCTAAAGCGGAATCAGCCTTCAACAGCCATTAAGTTCAACAGTCAGCCACTCCAATTTCTTCCACTCGGGAAGGATTGGAGAGGCTGACTGTAACCGTTAGTGCAGTCTGCTCACTGTTTCCTAAAATTTTTCTAGGAGGCCAAAAAAAGCCTTTTCTGTTTTGGGGCTGTTTTGGCCAAAACAGCCCCAAAACAGAAAATTCCCTACGGTAAGAAACTTAGTTTTCTCTTCTCAACGCTTCCCTAATTTCATCCACGCCTTCCCGAGCGTCCCCTTTGAAGGGGGTAGGGGGATGATTACTTCTGCAGATGTATTCGTGCAGATTACGCATTCCCGAGAATCGTCTTCTCATTTCAATTATCAGAAGCTAATGGTTCTTCAACTTGCCTCGGCATCCATCCCCCTTCAAAGGGGGACGCTCGGGAAGGCGTACAAAGCAGGAACCTGGCATTAAGAAAGTTGAAATACTTCTCTGGTAAAGGCCAGCTTTACTCCAAAAACCGCTGCAGAAAAGGCAGGTGGCTCAGCTTAAACAAGATCAAGGTCAAGGAAAAGCCCCAGAAGACCGCGCTCCAGAGCATGTGCAACACAATTCTGCTTTTGGAGACCCCCAGCACTGAGGCCAGCACCGTGCCCCCAATGGGCGTGAGAATAACCGGCGTTAAGAAAGCAATGCCTGACATGCCAAACCGCCTCCAGACTTTCACAATGCGGCGGTTCTTCTTACTGAACAGTGACTTGTTCTTAGCCCGCTGCCGCACCATGTACTGTTTGTGCACCGCCGTGCCAATGAGCGAAAACAGGAAGACACTGGTCATCATGCCCGCCACAGTGAGTGCCAGCGTGGCGCCAAAGGAAAGCCCCATGGCCATCCCGGCCAAAGGCCCGCCAATAAACTTCACGGTGCTAAGCAGAAAAACAGAAAAATACTTTAAAGCTGCAGCTATCATTTATCCCCTTTGACCATTAAACTACCGGAAACGCTAACATAAACTATACGCAGACTAAGGCAGAAAAAGGCACTTGCTGATTCCAAAAATACTTAGAGCCTGCTTAAGTTTTGATTTTACTGGCTAAAATACCAGAGAAAGGTGCTGCCCAAGCAGCTTCTGAACCGCGCTGCAAGGTGGTAAAAGTGCGAGCGCAGGTTCTTTTTATGCCGTTTGCAGCGAACATGCTCTTTCTTCATGGCAATCAAATAGCTGGCGGCAAGCGGTAAAAGTATGGACCTGCTGAATGCTATGATTCCCTCACAAATTGCCTGGCCCCACGGGCAATAGGCTTTCTGTTTTGGAGCTACTTTTAAGAAATCAGGCCTAAACCAGCCGCCTACAGGCGAACGAGACACCCGTGCATCACTGAATGACATCACTCCGCTTCGGCTTACAGAAAACCACCTTTTGCCCGCAAACCAGCGCTAAGGCCAAAGAGGCACAAGAAGCTGGCAAGAGATTCAACCCGGCCCACCCCTAAGCTGTTCTGGGCAATGCCCAGGCAAGGGAATTCCCCAGAACCGGCACAAGGCCAGGGGGAAGAAAGAAGCAATCAGCCGGGGCGGTTACTTTTTTGCCCCAAACGCCAGGTCCCCGGCGTCTCCCAAGCCCGGCACAATGTAGGCATGGTCATTCAGGCGCTCGTCCAGGGCCCCTACCCAGATTTCGGCCTCAGGTATTTCATGGTGAATGTGGGCTACGCCTTCAGGGCTGGCAATTACAGCGGCAATGATGAAACGGGTTGGCGTACCCAGGCGCAACAGATCGCGGTAGGTTTGAATCAAAGATTTGCCGGTGGCCAGCATGGGGTCAGCCAGAATCAGGATTTTGTTCTCCAGGCTGGGGGCGGCCATATAATCCAGGTGCACAGACAGCTGGCGCTCCCCCTCCACCCGGTAGGCGCCAATAAAGGCGCAGGTAGCGTGGTCAAAGTAGTTCAGGAACCCCTGGTGGAACGGCAGCCCCGCGCGCAGCACCGTGGCCAGCACCGGAAAATCCTGCAGCAGCATTTGCTCTGTCTCTTCCAGGGGCGTCTGTACGGTTCTGGCCTCAAACGGGAGGGTCTCAGAGATTCTGTACGCCATGATTTCCCCCAGCCGCTCCAGATTGCGTCTAAACCGCAGGCTGTCTTTCTGTACCGTGACATCGCGCAGCTCAGAGATGAATTGGTTGGCTAGCGAAGGCGTTTGACTAAGGATGTGCAGGCGTTGAAGATCCATTGGCGGAAAGTACGTTTATGACGTTTGAAGTATAAAGATAGATAGGGGACGGGCTTCGCACCAAAGCCCGCGTAAAATTTAGCCACGCCGGGCACGTCACTGCCCTCAAAATCAAAGGTTTTGCCTGAGTCCGCCTCCCGCTGCACAGCCTGGTCAAGCAAGAGGGCCATAGCGTTCTGCTTCCGGCCCTGGGTAGAGCTGGCCCCAAGCAGGAACGTGGTACGTGAACCGGTAACCAGCAGCAACGCCGCGGCCAGCAGCTCTCCCTGCTGCTCCACCTCCCACAGCTGGCCCACCCCCTCCTGCTGCGCCCGCCGGTACAGCTGCGCCAGCAGACGGTAGTGCCGCTCCTTCAGCTCAGGCAGTTCTCTTCCTTTGGTGGCTTTGAACAGGTGCAGCAAGGGCTCTATTGTGGTTCCCGGCCGTAGCCCCTCCAGCGGGCTGTTCTTTTTCAGGTTGCGGCGCAGATTAAGGGAATAGCCTTGCCGCAGCTGGTCATAAGGCCGGTCCAGGGCCAGCTCATAGTTGGTTCTAAGCCGGTGCCCCCATGCTGCTTTCCCCTCGTTCGGCTGTGCCGGTATCTGGGGCATCTGGTACTGCCCCTGCGCGTAGTGGGCCGGGAGGTTAGCCACATACTCCGCTACATCCCGGTGCTGGCTGGCGGGCGTGGTGAACAGCCCCAGCTGCTGCGTAAAGAACGGCTGGTACAGGAAGTCCAGTCCAAATGCGGTTTTCACCGGAAGCGGGAACAGTGACACATAAGCCCCGTCCAGAACCTCTACCAGCGCCTCCCACTGCCCCTGCGCCACCACCTCCAAATACCAGAAATGCGCGTACACCAGTGGCCGCTCTGCGTTTTGCAGACAGGCCTCCCACCGCCCGGGGTCAATCTCATGGTGGCGCAGCAGTTGTATCATCTGGGGCAAGATACGGGTTTAGAGCGTCAGTTGGGGCAAAGCACCTCGGCTAAAGCCGATGGCACTTCCTGTTTTGGGCCTACTTTTGAAAAAACAGGCCAAAAACAGGAAAACGCGCTTCCGCCCCAAAACCTGGGGAGCAATGGCCCCTGAAAGCAACCCCCGGGGCCTGCAACGAGTACACGCACAAAATTCTAGTATCTTCACGCAAGATTCCCTTGATATGAAAAACATACTACCGCTGCTTTTCCTCAGCCTGACCATATGCCTGCCGGCGTACGCCCAGGACGCCACCGTGCCGCTGGACCAGCAGGTGTACCGGGTCATTGACCGCTACCACATCAAGTACAACCCAGAGAACCTGCACACTTCGTTCAAACCCTACGGCCGCGCCCGGGTGGCTACGCTGGCCGAGTCTGCCGAGCAGGACCTGAGCGACAAGTCTGAGGCAGACGAGTACAACATCAACTACCTGCTCAATGACAACTGGAACTACACCCGCCATGACCGCGACAACACCAGCCGCCGCACGCTCCTGCGGTACTTCTATGAGAAGAAATCTGATTTCTACAGCTATGAGAGCCCAGAGTTCACCCTGCGCGTGAACCCCGTGCTGGGCCTGCAGGCCGGTGAAGACAATGAGACCGACGGGCTGCGCTACCTCAATTCGCGGGGGGTGCAGGTAGAAGGCTCCCTGGATGACAAACTGGGCTTTTACACTTTTCTGGCCGACAACCAGGCGTTCTTCCCCGGCTGGGTGAACCACCGTATTGCCCGTGACACCATTGTGCCGCATGAGGCCTACTGGAAACCGTTCAAAGACGGCGGCTATGACTTTTTTTCGGCCAGGGGCTATGTCAATTACCAGGCCACCAAGCACATCAGCGTGATGCTGGGCCATGACCGCCACTTTATTGGCAACGGGTTCCGGTCCCTGATCCTCTCCAACTACTCTGCCCCATATTTCTTTCTGAAGCTGCAGACCCAGGTCTGGAAACTGCAGTACACCAACCTCTACGCTGAGCTCACCGCTGACCATGAGCGCCGTGACCAGCTGTACCCCAAGAAGTACATGACCCTGCACCACCTCAGCATCAACCTGCTGCCCAACCTGAACGTGGGCGTGTTTGAGTCTACCATCTTTGGGCGGGACAAAGGCCGGTTTGAGCTGCAGTACCTGAACCCGCTTATCTTCTACCGCGCCATTGAGCAGGCATTGGGTTCAGAAGACAATGCTTTGCTGGGGGCAGACTTCAAGTGGAACATCTACAACCGGGTGCAACTGTACGGCCAGCTGGTGCTGGATGAGTTCCTGCTGAGCGAAATCAAAGCCGGGAACGGCTGGTGGGGCAACAAATACGCCATACAAGGTGGGGCCAAGTACATTGATGCGTTTGGGGTTTCAAATTTAGACTTACACGGGGAGATCAACGTGGTGCGCCCGTTCACCTACCAGCACGAGGCCCCGTACACCAACTACCAGCACTACCAGCAGCCGCTGGCGCACCCGCTGGGGGCTAACCTGGCAGAGGCCGTGGCTATTGTGCGGTACCAGCCGGTGCCCAGGCTCACCCTCACCGCCAAGGCCATTGCCACCCGCTACGGCCAGGACCCGGAGCCGCGCAATGTGAACAGCAACTTTGGCGGCAACGTGCTCAAGCCCTACACCACCCGCAACGGTGACTACGGCTACAGCATTGGCAGCGGCGTACAGACAGACCAGCTTTACGGCGAGGTGAACCTGTCTTACCAGCTGCTGCACAACCTGAACATTGACGTGACGCAGGTGTTGCGCCGCGCCAACGCCGCTGATAATGCCTTTGACCAGAAATCGGCTTTCTCTGCCATCTCCCTGCGGTGGAACATTCCGCAGCGGCAGTATGAGTTCTAAATAATTTACCGCCCTCTAAAAAGCATAAAGGCAGGAACTTAGCCCCAGGTATGCCATAGAGAAGTTCTCAGAGCTGGCAAAGTTTGACGGCAGCGTCATTGTGGAGCGCACCAAGGGTGAAGTCTCTGCCCGCTGTGACATGGAGGCGGCCAACATTCTGGCATTGAACCTGATGCATGGAATTGTGTACGGCAGGCTCACGGCTGAGCAGGCAAGGGAAAAATATTCTGAGCAAACCGCCGCCTTTGTCATGAACCGGCCCGCGCCTTTGGCAGAAAAACTTCAGTTTGAAGTCCCTACCGGTATTACCAGGGATACTGATCACGTTACCATCATAGACAACATGGCCAACCAGGCAAAAGAGAAACTCAAAGATATTACCGGCCTAAATAGCATGTTTAAATTTTGATTTTGCGCTGCAAACGGGGAGCAAAAGGTTCTTCTATGGTTTTTTGAGGAGCATAGCAGCGCTATGGTGCGAGGCAACTGCCAGGTCAGGTTCTGCTGAGGCCCGTTTGCAGCGTAAAAGAGAAATGGAAACACGCTCTTAAACAAACGACCCCTTCCCTGGCCTCCTGCAAACAAAAGGGGAACTCTATCCTTTCCAGAAGACGCTATGAGAAAGTGACACGGCACCCTCAGGAGGAAAACCTGCTGATCAAAGCGTTCCTGTTTTGGGCCTGTTTTCCAGAAAACAGCCCTAAAACGAGTGGCCGGCGCGGTATGCTGTTTTAGAATTCAAAGCCGTACCTTTGCCGTAATGAAAACTTATTTCCGCATATTAAACTTTGCGCGGCCATTTAGCCAGTACGTACCGGGGTATGCCATTGCTACGCTGCTGGCTACCATTTTTGGGGTCATGAACTTTACGTTGCTGGCCCCACTCATGACGGTGCTGTTTGACCAGGTTGAGGCGCACAGGGTGATCCCTACGGCCCCACCGGCCTTTGAACTTTCATTTGATTGGCCCAAGCAGTTTTTCAACTACTATTTTGGGCAGGTGGTGCAGGCACAGGGCACTATGGGCGCGCTCAAGTTCATCTGCTTCCTGCTGATTGGCTCAGTGCTGCTTTCTAATGTTTTCAGGTACATAGGCCTGCGCATTGAAGGCGTGGTACGGGCCCGCGTGGTGAAGAACCTGCGGCAGCAGGTGTATGAGCGCATTACGCAACTGCAGCTGGGCTTTTTCTCCAACCAGCGCAAGGGCAACATCATGTCTACCCTCACCAATGACGTACAGGAGGTGGAAAACTCAGTGGTCAGCACCCTCAATGTGCTGTTCCGGGAACCGTTCTACCTGTTTGGCTATTTTGGGGTGCTGTTTTACCTGTCGCCTAAGCTTACGTTCTTCAGTCTGCTGGTGCTGCCGGTGTCTGGGCTCATCATCTCCAGCATTGCCAAAAAACTCAAAAGGCAGTCTTCTGAAGGGCAGGAATCATTGGGCACCATTCTGGGCATTATTGATGAAACCCTTGGCGGCCTGCGGGTGATCAAAGGCTTCAACGCCCAGCCGTATGTGATAGACAAATTCAACCAGAGCAACAACCGCTACGCGCACATCATCACCTCCATGAACAACAAGCGCAGCCTGGCCTCGCCGTTCTCTGAGTTTATGGGCGTGACCGTGGTGGCGGGTATTCTGTACTTTGGCGGCTCTATCATTCTTGCCGGGAACTCTGACCTGACCGGCCCTATGCTGGTGGCTTACCTGGCACTGTTCTCCCAGGTGCTGGTGCCCATAAAAGCCATCTCCAACGCCTTCAGCAACATACAGCGGGGCCTGGTGGCCGGTGAGCGCGTACTGGCCCTGATTGACACCCAACCCGAAATCAGGGACAAGCCCAACGCCAGGGTTCTGCCGTCTTTCACTCAGGAGATTGATTTCAAAAACGTTGGTTTCCGCTATGCGGATGACCCTATTCTGCAGGACATCAACCTGCGCATCCCCAAAGGGAAGACCGTGGCGCTGGTAGGGCCGTCTGGCGGCGGAAAGTCAACGCTGGCCGACCTGCTGCCCCGTTTCTATGACCCCACCCAGGGCGCCATCACCATTGACGGCCATGACCTGCGTGACTGCACCCTGCATTCAATCAGAGAGCAGATGGGGATTGTGACCCAGGAGTCTATCCTGTTCAATGACACCATCTTCAACAACATTGCCTTTAACAAAACAGACGCCACAGAGGCCGAAGTCATAGCCGCGGCCAAAATTGCCAACGCCCATGAGTTCATCATGCAGAGCCCAGACGGCTACCAGACCGTGATTGGCGACCGCGGCGGCAAATTGTCTGGAGGTCAGCGGCAGCGCCTGAGCATTGCCCGCGCTATTCTCAAGAACCCGCCCATCCTGATCATGGATGAGGCCACCTCGGCGCTGGATACCGAGTCTGAGAAGCTGGTGCAGGAGGCCCTGACCAACCTCATGAAGAACCGCACCTCTCTGGTGATTGCCCACCGTTTGAGCACCATTCAGCACGCAGATGAGATTATTGTCTTGCAGGCGGGGCGTATTGTAGAGCGCGGCAACCATGCGCAACTGGTAGAGCAAGGCGGCCTGTACTACAAGCTCACCCAGATGCAGAACACCTGATGAAGGGTAGATTGCTGGTTGCGACGTGTTGACATCAGAAGAATCAGCAACCCCTACAGAGGAAGTCTGTTTTTGACCTGGTTTTCAGAAAACAGGCCAAAAACAGACTTCCTCTCTTTATCCCTTCCCCTCATTTGTACCGATTTCTCAGGTTCTCCCGTAAAGAGTAGAATATTCATTATATCTAATGTTTAGACACCTTATGACATGGAGACCCTGAAGAAAATAATCAATATAGCGGTGATGGCGTACCTGATCATTGCCCTGCTGTTTCTGCTGCGCATCTTGAGCGTAGACAAGTTTGTGGCGCTGTTTGACATGGCAGACGCCGCCGCCTTTTACCGGAGGCTGCTTTGGGCAGGTGTCCTTCTGCTTCTGGCTGAACTCTTGGTAGAAAACGCGTATATTGCCACACTAAAACGGGGGTTAGCTCTAGAGCACCGCCAACTGACAGAACTCAAAGCCAAACTGTATGACCAGCGGCTAAACACTGAGGCCGCCGCACAAACGCCAGCCCCACCGCTGGACAATACTGTGCCCCCGCCCGCCGTTGACCCAACCAGAGACCCAAACCATCTGGCGAAACCCAACCACCACCGCCCATTACCTTAAACCCACATGAACCCTACTTCTTCTGACCTCATTCTGCAGGAGCTACAGCAGGCCCAACAAGTTCTGGCAGACTTTTTAGCCCAGCCCACCACTATTGCCAGCATTGAGCAGGCCGCCCAACTCATGGCGCACAGCCTGAAAAATGGCGGCAAAATCCTCTCCTGCGGCAACGGCGGCTCTATGTGTGACGCCATGCACTTCGCTGAGGAACTCACCGGCCGCTACCGCGAAAACCGTGCGCCCATGGCCGCCATCTCCATTGCAGACCCCAGCCACATGAGCTGTGTCTCTAATGACTTTGGCTATGACCAGGTGTTTTCCCGCTACGTAGAGGCGCTGGCCAAACCCGGTGATGTGCTGCTGGCCATCAGTACCAGCGGGAACTCAGGAAACGCCCTTAAAGCCGCCCAGGTGGCCCGCGACCAAGGGGTGCACGTGGTGAGCCTCACCGGCAAAGACGGCGGCCAGCTGGCTGGGCTTAGTGACGTAGAAATCAGGGTTCCCCATTTCGGCTACGCCGACAGGATTCAGGAAATCCATATCAAAGTGATTCATATTCTGATTCTGCTGCTGGAGAAGCACATGGCCTAGGGCCATTCTGTTTTGGGGCTGTTTTGGCCAAAACAGCCCCAAAACAGAAAAAATCTCCTGACCGCTGGCATCCCTTCACCCGTGAGCAGAGTATACTTTAAAAACGTTACGCTCATGCGCCCATTCCTATACTGCCTGCTTCTTTGCGGCTGCCTTTCCTGCGGCACTTCTACCTCTGACCAAAAAGGCACCGCTACCTCTGCTTCTGAACAGGGGGCAGCGGTTGATTCTACCAGTTCTCCCTCTGCCTCCCCTGCCGTTGACTCTGCATACCAGATAGTGCCGGGAGAACGCATGGGGCAGACCTCTCTGAATGATTCACCAGAAGCAGTAGCAGAGGCGTTAGGCAAGCCAGATGCCAGTAACGCCGCCATGGGCAAGTCCCTTTCAACGTGGTACAGTTCCGCCAACGGCGGAAAACGGGAGGAATTGAACGTGTACACGGTACGGGAGAAAACCGGCACGCCCCAGGAGACAGTGGGCGTGCACCAGGTACGGGTTACGTCTTCGGCCTTTAAGGTGGTGCCTTCTGGCCTCAGCACCGGCAGTACGTTGCCGCAAATCAGAGAGGCTTTTAACCGGGTGCGGCCGCTGGCGCATTACCAGTACCAGGGGCGGCAGCGCGCCTACCTCTATGATGCCACCGGGGAAGGCCTTGCCTTTGAGATCACCGGCCCAGACAGCACCTGTGTAGCCATTATCCTCCACCAGAAGGGCAAAGAGGTCACCAGCGCCTACCTGCCCATTCATGAAGATCTGGTCAAGCTGCACCAGCAGTAAGTAGGGGTACACTGGCTTTGGGCGTGGTTGTTTCCGGCCGCAGGGCCCTCCCGTAAAAGCCCCTACCCCTTCTGATAGTCTTTGAAGCCAGTTTTAGGTAGTTTTGGCAAAAACAGCCCAGAAACAGAACGTGCCTAAGGAATTAATTGCGGGGGTTTGCTGTTGCTCCCCTCTAGATAAACACCTTGCATACAAGATTATATGTTGGTTAAAACCTTCGGGAGCGCCGTACAGGGCGTGAATGCCTTTACCATTACCGTTGAAGTAAACGTTACCCCCGGCACCAAGTACTTTCTGGTGGGTCTGCCAGACAATGCCATTAAAGAGAGTGAGCAGCGCATTGAAAGTGCCCTCAAGCACCACGGCTACCGCATGCCGCGCCAGAAAGTAGTGATCAACATGGCTCCCGCCGATGTCAGGAAAGAGGGGTCTGCGTATGACCTGCCCATTGCCATTGGCATTCTGGCCGCCTCTGACCAGCTCCTGGTTGACCAGCTGGACCGCTACCTCATCATGGGGGAGCTGGCGCTGGATGGGGAGCTCCGGCCTATCAAAGGTGTATTGCCTATTGCCATTCAGGCCAGAAAAGAAGGCTTCAAAGGGTTTATTCTGCCGCAGCAGAACGCCCAGGAAGCCGCCATTGTCAATAATCTGGACGTGATTGGCGTCACCAACCTCAAAGAAGCCATTGACTTTCTGGCTGGGGAAAAGCAGATTACCCCTATAAAAATAGATACGCGTGACCTCTTCCAGACGTCTATGCACCAGTACGCCGCAGACTTTGCTGATGTGCAGGGGCAGGAGAACATTAAACGGGCGCTGGAAATTGCCGCCGCCGGTGGTCACAATGTGATTATGATTGGGCCGCCGGGCGCGGGTAAGACCATGCTGGCTAAACGTCTGCCCTCTATTCTGCCGCCCCTCAACCTGCACGAGGCACTGGAGACCACCAAAATCCATTCAGTGGCGGGTAAACTGGGACCGCAGGCTTCTCTGCTGGCGCAGCGCCCGTTCAGAGCGCCCCATCACACTATTTCAGACGTGGCCCTGGTAGGGGGCGGCGGGAATCCGCAACCGGGGGAGATTTCGCTTTCACATAACGGGGTGCTATTCTTAGATGAGCTGCCTGAGTTCAAGCGCACCGTGCTGGAGGTGATGCGGCAACCGCTGGAGGAGCGGCGGGTCACTATTTCGCGGGCCCGCGTGACCATTGATTTTCCCGCTAACTTTATGTTGGTGGCCAGCATGAACCCGTGCCCGTGCGGCTACTATAACCACCCAGAGAAAGACTGCGTGTGCGGCCCCGGCGTGGTGCAGCGGTACCTGAACAAGGTGAGCGGCCCGCTGCTGGACCGCATAGACCTGCACGTAGAGGTTACCCCGGTCTCCTTTGACCAGATGACCGCCACCCGCAAAGCTGAAACCAGCGCTGACATACGGGAGCGGGTAGAGCGGGCCCGGGAGTGGCAGACCAAGCGGTTTGAGGCCTTCCCAGACATTCACTCTAACGCCATGATGCCCCCCCAGATGGTGAAAGACCTTTGCCGCATTAATGAAGCGGGGCGGCTGCTCCTCAAAAAGGCCATGGAAAAGCTAGGTTTGTCTGCCCGCGCCTATGACCGTATTTTGAAAGTGAGCCGCACTATTGCTGACCTGGCCGGCTCTGAGGAAATTAAAATTGAACATCTGGCAGAGGCCATTCAGTACCGCAGCCTGGACCGGGAAGGCTGGGCCGGGTAATTCCTGTTTTCGGCCTGTTTTCCTGAAAACAGGCCGAAAACAGCTCAGCTGCACGTACTCTTACCTTCTTAGGTTTTAGCTGCTGGGGCCACCAGATCTAGTATTGTTTGGGCGAGGGAACCCCAGGAGAACCTTAGCTTTTCTTTTTGGATGTTCGCTTTCATTTCCTCACTTCGGCCTTCATCAAAGAACCTGAAGATAGAAGTAGCAATGGCCTCCGGGTCTGCCTCTACGGTGTACCCTACCTCCTGGTCTTTGATCATCTCCTGTAACCCGCCCACGCGGGTAATGATCATGGGTTTGTCAAAATGGTAGGCAATTTGAGTTACCCCGCTTTGGGTTGCTCTGCGGTAAGGCTGCACCACCAGATCAGCGGCTGAAAAATACAGGGCCACCTTGTCATCTGGGATATACTCTGTTTTCAGGATCACCCTGTCTTCTAAGCCTCCGTCTCTTATGATCTCTGTATAGGGTTCAGGTGCCTCATAAAATTCACCTGCTACTATCAGTTTTATGTCCCGCTCCCTCATTCCAGGATCTGTCATGGCTTTTAACAGGATGTCCAGGCCTTTGTATTGCCTGATAAAACCGAAGAACAGGAGGTAGTTCCCCGTTTGCGGTAAACCTAAGCGCTGAAGCGCCTCAGCCTGTGGCACAGCAACCCCATAGGTGTCATACAGCGGGTGCGGATGAAAAACGGCTGGTTTCTTTTTCTCAAACAACCGTAAGTCCTGCATTACCGCGTCTGACATGGTTACAAACGCGTCACAGGCCTGCAGGAAGTATTTGGTAAAAGCCGTATCACCTGGTCTTTTCTCATGCGGCACTACATTGTCTGTTAGCGCTACCACTTTTGTGTGGCCGTTTTTCTTTGCCAACCTGGCTACTGTCCCAAAGCTGGGGCCCATGAATGGGAGCCAATACCTGAAGAGAATAATATCTGGCCTCCTGCTCTGCAGATCTTTGCCAAGCGCTAGCCAGGTGAGGGGGTTGACAGAACTCAGCCTTCTCTTTATATCAATTCCCTGGGGGGCAGGCCCCTCTACCAGCTGGGTTTTACCAGGGAACAGTACAGATGGATACTGGGTAGTGAACGTGATGATTTCAACCTGATGCCCCATCTGTTGCCAGGCACGGGCCAGCCTCTCATTAAAAGTGGCTAATCCTCCCCTGAAAGGGTAAGCCGGGCCAATCAGTACAATGTGCGCCATTAGCCCAACCCTATTTCATCTCTGATTAAATACTCATTCTTACGTTTGCCAGACAAGGAAACCATCTCAGACATGAACCCGGCCAGAAAGAGCTGCACGCCAATGATGAGCGCCACTAAGGCTAAGAAGAAGAGAGGTTGGTCAGTGACATCGCGCACGGGCAGGTTCTGGAACGAGTAGTACATTTTCTCACCAATCAGCAACATGGTGATCAGGAAACCTACCAGAAAGCAGACAAAGCCTAAACTTCCAAAAAAGTGCATGGGGCGCTTTTTGAATTTAGACACAAACGTGATAGACATCAAATCCAGAAAGCCGTACATGAACCGCTCCAGCCCAAATTTGGTGGTGCCATACTTCCGTTCACGGTGCTGTACTACTTTCTCCCCAATTTTGCTAAAACCGTTCCATTTGGCAATCACTGGTATATACCGGTGCATTTCGCCATACACCTCAATGCTCTTCACCACCCGGGCATCATATGCTTTCAGGCCACAGTTGAAGTCATGGAGTTTGATTTTGGAGATTTTACGGGTAGCGGCATTGAACAACTTGGTGGGCAGGGTTTTGCTTAAAGGGTCAAACCTTTTCTTTTTCCAGCCGGAGACAAGGTCATACTCCTCTTCTACTATCATTTGATACAAGGCCGGAATCTCATCTGGGCTGTCCTGCAGATCAGCATCCATGGTGATCACCACCCTGCCCGTGGTTTCCTTGAAGCCAACGTTCAAGGCGGCAGACTTCCCGTAGTTTCTGTTAAACCGGATGCCTTTCAAATTTTGATCCCTCTGGGCCAGTTCCTGGATCACCCGCCAGGAAGCATCTGTACTTCCATCATCCACCAAAATGATTTCATAAATAAAACCGTGTGATACCATCACACGGTTTATCCATTGGGTTAACTCAGGTAGTGATTCTGCTTCATTCAACAGAGGAATCACTACAGAAATATCAACTTTATACTGCATGTATTTTACTCAAACTCTGGCCGGCTTTTCTTCATGATAGCCGCAACAATTAATGAAATGATTAAACCTATCACCACTGATCCTACAATACCCATGACCAACATCATTCCTGGTCCAGAAAACTTTTCAGCCATGTTCATGGCCTGTTCAATCTGATCATCACTCATCCCGTTCTTTTCCATTTCCTCTATCTGGGCGTTGCGCGCCTTCTCAAGAAAACCAGTGTCAATAAACTTAACGTACACAAAGGTGAAGATACTGCCTAACACTCCTGCCACCGCCGAAAGAATCACCCCTATTCCTAATCCTTGCCCATAAGACATGAACCCCATATTTTCTTTTTTGAAATAGCTATGAGCCATTACAATACCTGCTACCAAAATCAGGATGCTCAGAACTGACATCCATTTATTCTGGTGCATTTCAGTGACATATAAGACCAGGCTAAAAATGACCGAGATAAAACCGGTAATTAAACCATAGCGTACGCCTACAGATGATGGGGAGGTAGTTTGTTCTGTCATAACAATATGTTTTAGTTATTTTCTAAAAAAGACACTAGAAACGATACTCGTTAAAAAACCAGCCAGCATTCTAAACATAAAAGTCCTCTGCGCCAGTGTTGTGGCGTTTAGCTCCTTCAGCTTTTCAAATGCAAACTTGTAATTTGGCTCTCCCATCATCTGGATTAACTCCTTCTGATGCAGTCTCATGTTCTCCTGCTCCAATATAATATATTGTTGAATCATTTCCTCTCCCGCAAGAAGAGAGAAGATACACAAAAGCACGGCGGTTGTAAACGCAAGAAAAAAAGTAGTAGCCAGTCCTACTTTAAAGGCTTTGGCAAAACCGATTTCTGCCCCGTAGTACTTTTTGTAATACTTAGTAGCCAGAATAATGAAAACAGGGATAAAAAAGACTATAGAAGAGACTTCTGCAACATTTGCGTAAGGGTTCTCTAACCCTAACAATGCTAAAGACACCACATAGACCACTCCTACCACCCCTCCGGTGACCCCATAACGAATGGCGGTATTTACAACTGCTCTGTCAAACATATCTGGAAAGGAGCGATTCTATTTTAAAAAGCTGGATTAAGCGTGAAGTGTCCATTAAAGTAAGTCCCATATACCTCACCAATGAGTGTCTTACCCAGGAAAGGTGAGTTCTTTGAAACTGAGGCATTGTTCTCCTCTGTAAAGCGCCACTCCTTTTCTGGGTTGAAGAAAGTAAGGTTGGCCACTGCGCCCTCCACTACCTGTGGTGAGGGTAAACCAAGCACCTGCCTTGCACCGCTGGTAAACATTTCAACAACCCTTGTGTAAGGGACAGCGCCTTTTGTAGAACCTACGGCAGCAGCAAAGGCCGTTTGCAAACCAATGATGCCGACATCTGCCAAGTCAAATTCCAGTTCTTTGGTTTCTACATCACAAGGTGTATGGGCTGAGACAAGGGCGTCAATGGTACCGTCTTGTATTGCTGCTATAATGGCTTGTCTGTCTTGCTCACTTCTAAAGGGGGGAGACACTTTGTAATTGGTATCAAACGGTTCAATAGTCTCATCAATAAAAGCACACTGGTGCGCAGCCACGTCACAAGTAACCTGCAGCCCTTTTTTCTTTGCAACTCTAACGGCTTCAAGCGCCCCAGCCGTTGACAGTTGAGAAAAGTGCAACCGCCCGCCTGTGTACTCCAGTAACTGAAGATCCCGCGCCACCTGCACCTCTTCAGCAATAGCAGGAATACCTTTGAGACCTAATTGCGTACTCACCACGCCTTCATGAATTTGACCACCTGCCGCTATCTTCAGATTGACCGGGTGGTTCATCAACACGCCATTGAACAGCTTGATGTAATTCAGCGCTTTCAAAAGTGTATCTTCAGATTGGATAGGGACTAACCCGTCAGAAAAAGCCACGGCTCCAGCCTGATGCAGATCCAGCAGCTCAGCCAAGTCTCTTCCTTCCAGATGATGGGTTACCGCCGCAAGGGGGTGTAGTTGAACAGGGGCAGCAACACTTTTCTGTTTGAGCAGCTCCAAAGCCGCTTTTGTTTCTAACATCGGCTGCACATTGGGAAGGCACGCCACTTCAGTGAATCCACCAAGGGCCGCTGCTTTCATAAAACTATCCAGTGTTTCCCGGTGTTCATACCCTGGCTCCCCGGTAAATGCTGAAAGGTCAAACCAACCAATTGAACAGCAAAGGGATTCTTCTGTGATAACTTGGACACCTTTCCCAACTTCTTCCTCAGATATGGAAGCATCCATCTTATGAATTCTACCCTCTTTGATTAAAATATCAACAGATTGCCCGTTAAAGGAGGAAGAACTATCAACAAGGGTTACAGCTTTAAATAAGTGATCCACGTTTTTTTGCACTTAAAATGACAACCTCAGCCAGAAGACAGAGCAGGCACAATATTAGGCAATATTTCCACAGCGACATGCCACTTTCTGAGTTTTGAAACAGTTTTTGCAGAGGAAGATTTTCCTCCAGCTCCACTACTTTTATACTTGTCCCCTGCTCTTTGGCTATTTCCTCTAATTCATTCACAGAGTAACTTTCTAAGTAAGATTCCTTTCCAGGAATATTCAGCGCAACTGTTGAGAGTACCTGCTCTCCGGCTACTACTTCATAGAAACCCGGTATTGTGACATCTGTGGGCAAAGAAATAACAACGTCTCCTTTTCTCACTTTCTGTTCTGGAATAATATTCTGAGCATCTTTTCTAAGCGTAATTCCCTCTCTGGAAGCTGCCAATGCGCCTGCAGCAGGCAGCCTAATTTCATCCTGATCTAAAGCATAGGCTAGCGGAGATGGAGAACCTGTATTATCAGTTATAATCAACTGGTACAGTACTGGCACAAACAAAGGATGCGCCGCAAAAGAAGTTTCTTTCTCTAAAGGAGCAGAGAAAAGGTTTAATTTCCCTTTCTCTAGTTGAAAGGAGCTCAAGAAGGGACTATTGTCAGAAAACTTTAAGATGGTATGGAAAGCACTGTTCCAAAAAAGTAGAGGCTGTATCTGAGGCATTTTCATATTCCTCACCTGTTTTTCAAAGATAGATCTAAAAAAAGGATCACTAAGGTCTGGCGCATGTAAGGTTTTACTCACAGAAGCTTCTGCACGTATACCTTTCAAACCTATTTCAGTTAGAAGAGAAAGGAGAGCGTCTTGACTCCCAACCGCAGGCACTAAGATCAGTGATTTCCCCTGCTGAAGCCAATCTTTCATTTCTCTGGCAGTACCTGAGTTGATACTACCGGTAGATGCATCAAAAAACCAAGTGGAAGCAGAGGGTGATTGTTTTCTGTGTAAAGTAAAAGCAGCTTCTTGCCCCAGAGCCTGCACTACTGGATGGCCCTGCTCAACCTTTTCTCCTATTCTTATTTTAATAGAGGTAGGGGTAGGAAGAACTGCAAAATATTCATTATCAAAAGGAGACTTAGTGTCTTCTACCACTACTTTAAGCTTAGTGGCAGAATTACCCTCCCCTTTCAAATCAAATTTGACAATTCCTTTTTGCTGTGGCTCTAACAAAAGTTGAGAGCTACCTACCAGTTTATCACCTACCAAAGCTTTTATTAACACCTGTTCTTTTTCTGATTGCTGGCTGCCCGCCACTCTAACCATCACGGTAAGTGCACTCCCCGCTAAATAAATAGGTTGATCTACCCAAACAGAGTCAATAAAAAAATTGGGAGAAGAGGAGCTTGGAACAGAGACAAGTGAAACTGAATTCCTCTTTAAAAAAGTGCTTACCTGCTCTAATGAGAACTGTGACTTTTGAAAGTCTGATATAATAAATAATGCGGTAGATTTCTTTTGTTGTGCTACATAGTTCTCCAACTCACTAAAAGTGCGGAATGTCTTTTTAGTTTGAGCATCTGTATTTGCAATACTACTCTGATTTTTACCGCCTTGTGCTTCAGAGAGGAAAGCAGTTGTTTTCTGATCAATTAATTCTGCTTTTGAAAAAGCATTTACCTTGGCAACACCTTTCATACTCCATGAATCATCTACTAGCACCAAGGCATTTGCACCTGCTGCAGCTTCTTGTTCTGATGAATCAGAGATAAAAAGGAAAAAGGCAATAAGCGCTGAGACAACAAAGAGTAATCTTGTTAGCAGCAAAACTACATTTTGAAGTTTTTTAACGGATCTGGATCTATGCAGAATGGAGGAAAGAAACTGTATATGAGAAAACTCAAGTTTCTGCCTTAGCCGAAGGCCAAAGAAATGAATGAAGAGAAGAAGCAAGGACGCAACAGCGGCGCCTGAGGTAAGTAAAAACATCTGTACCATTTTTACCCCAATATAGCGGGGTGCCGCCTCAAAGGCAAGGGGGGGGTTGGCCCTGGCAGGGCTTAAACGCAGGGAGGCCCCTGCGGTTTCACCCGTGGGGC
>NZ_JACJIQ010000020.1:0-103432 GCF_014138425.1 Rufibacter ruber | reverse complement strand
GGGCCGGGGGCGGAAGCCGTAGTAGTTTTCACACACCGCTAACAGTGCTTCTGCCCTTTTTTATCCTTCTACCTTAAAATGTCCGAAGTATTGCCCAAAAACAGGCCGAAAACAGACTTTCTGAAGTTGGCATGGCATGACCAAGCCACTGGCATTCACTGGCAGGCAGAATCAGTCAAAGATTAAAATGAGATTTCCCTATGGCTGCGAATAAGAATGCGCGCGTACTGGTGGTAGATGATGAGAGTGACGTACTCTTCGCCATGAAGATGCTGTTGCGGCCCGAAGTAAAGGAAGTAATCACGGAGAAGAACCCAGACAACCTGCTGGCCCTGCTGGGCAAACAGACCTTTGATGTCATATTTCTGGACATGAACTTCAAAAGTGCCCTGAACACGGGCAATGAAGGACTGTACTGGCTTCGGCAGATTCTGGCCAAAGACAAAGAGGCCACCGTTATTCTCATTACCGCCTACGGCGATGTGGAACTGGCGGTAAAGTCACTGCGGGAAGGCGCGTATGATTTCATTATCAAGCCGTGGCATAATGACAAGCTGCTGGAAACACTGCACCAGGCGTTGCAGGCGCGGCAGAACAAACAGAAAGGAGCGGCCGGGAAAGCGGGCAGGGCAGCATCAGCAGGATCGCTCGCCATTCTGGGCCAGTCAGACGCGCTGCAGGAGGTGCTGTATAAGCTGGAGAAAATTGCGCCCACTGAGGCCAATGTGCTGATTCTGGGCGAGAACGGAACCGGCAAAGAGTTGGTGGCGCAGGCGCTGCACCAGAAGTCGTTCAGGTCTGGGAAGCCTTTTGTGAGCGTTGACGTGGCCGCGCTCACAGACACCCTGTTTGAGAGCGAGTTGTTCGGGTTCAAGAAAGGCGCGTTTACAGACGCCAAAGAAGACCGCGCAGGCCGTTTTGAGGCGGCCTCTGGCGGCACGCTGTTCTTAGATGAAATAGGCAATATTTCCCTGGCCCAGCAGGCCAAACTGCTAACGGTGCTGCAGAACCGGCAGGTGGTGCCTTTGGGTTCTAATATTCCCGTACCCGTAGACATTCGGCTCATCTCGGCCACCAACGCGCCGCTTTATGAGATGGCTTCCCGCAATGAATACCGCAAAGACCTTATTTATCGCATTAACACGGTAGAGATCACGTTGCCGCCCCTGCGTGACCGCCACGGCGATGTGGAGATGCTGACGCGCCACTTTATGCAGCTGTACGCCCAGAAGAACCACAAACCCGTGCCTGACCTCGCGCCCGCCACCTTACGCAAACTGGAACAGCACAAGTGGCCCGGGAACATACGGGAGCTGCAGCATGCCGTAGAACGGGCCATTATCATGGCCGAAGGCAACGTGCTGCAACCCCAGGACTTCACCTTTTCTCCCATGGAACTGGGGGGCATGGCACAGACGGCCGCCGCGGCCTTTCCAGATGCCCCTTTGCCTTTAAGTGAAATTGAGCGCGAAACCATCAGGAGGACCATAGAGCGCAACAACGGCAACATCTCCAAATCTGCCAAAGAATTGGGTCTTACCCGCACCGCCCTTTATAGAAGACTGAACAAGCATGATATTTAAGAGACTGGAATTAGGGTTGCTGGTCCGCTTTGTGCTGTTGCTGGGCGTTAGTTACCTAACCCTGCACTACCTGGTGCAGTTCACCTGGCTGCAGGTGTTTACCGGGGTGCTGGTGATGGGAATCCAGTTGTGGGAGATGGCTCGTTATGTGACCCGTAGTAACCGGGAGCTGGCCAGGTTTCTGCTGGCCGTGAAACAGCGTGATTTTTCCCAGCAGTTTGGGGAGCACAACGTGAATCATTCGCTTCGGGACCTGCACCAGGCTTTTAACCTGATCAGTAGCACCTATAAGCAGCTGCAGATAGAGAAAGAGGCCCAGCTGCATTACATGCAGACCATTCTGCAGCTCATAGATACGGGCATTCTCTCTTTTGACCAAAAAGGGGAGGTGGAGTGGAGCAACAAGGCCTTCAAAGAAATATTGGGCATTCCGTACCTCAAAAGCCTCAAAGGCTTAGAGACCCGTTACCCAGATTTGTACCAGGCGGTGCTGGAACTGCCACCCAATGAGAACAGGCTCCACAAATTAAAACTACCCGCTGGTGCCTCACAGTTATTGCTGACCTCGGTTTCCTTCAAAATTCAGGGCAGGCAGCTCACGCTGGTGGCTTTTAAAAATGTGAGTTCCACCCTGGACCAGGCCGAAACGGAGGCCTGGCAAAAGCTGTTGAGAGTCATGACCCATGAGATCATGAACTCGGTAGCGCCCATCGCCTCCCTGGCCGATTCGCTGGAAAAAGTTCTGAAATTTGATAGGGAAGACTATGCCGCCCAGGGGCAAGTGCAGCCCAACCAGGAACTTCTGCAAGACACCGAGGAAGGCATTTCTATTATCAAAAAGCGGAGTGAGGGACTGCTGCGCTTCGCCCACTTCTACCGGAACCTGAATAAATCACAGCAGGTACTCCGCACCACCGTTTACGTGCAGGAGCTGTTCAGCAGCATTGACGGGCTTATGCGTGCGCGTTTGCAGGAGTCAGGAGTGGCGGTAACGTATGCCATCTCCTCCCCCGACCTTACGCTGCATGGTGATGTCAACTTGCTGGAGCAGGTGTTGATCAACCTGGTCTTGAATGCGCAGCGGGCGGTGCAAGGCAAAGCAGAGCCCAAGATAAGGCTGAGCGCCTACCCCGCAGAGAACGGCAAAGCTGTGATTGAGGTGCAGGACAATGGCACCGGCATCCCGGAAGAGCTGCTGGAGAGCATTTTCATCCCGTTCTTCACCTCGCACAAAGACGGCTCCGGTATTGGGCTCAGCCTGGCCAAACACATCATGCTGTTGCACAAGGGTGCCATTCAGGTGGCGTCTAAGGAGGGCGAAGGAACCAGGTTTACGCTTGTCTTTTAGGTCCTGTCTGTGATTTACTGTTGAAGATTGCAAATGCGTTTTGGAGCTACTTTTCAGAAAACAGCTCCAAAACGCAAATTATTACTCCAGCTGGTAATTCCCCTCCTGGGAGGGGTAGGTACCATGTACTTGCCTACCCAACGTCGCCTACTCAAAAGACCTTGTAGCGTCTGGAGGACCTGCGAGCGTCTGTGTCTACAGCACCTGCTACAGCTAAACACCAATCAGGAGATTGGTTATCTGCCTGGTGTGTAGAGCGCCGCCGCTAACTCTACGCACAACAGAGAAATAGCCTCAATAAAAGAAACAGCCCTCACAGGTTTTTCAAAACCTGTGAGGGCTGTTTCTTTTTCCGTTTTCGGGCTGTTTTCCTGAAAACAGCCCGAAAACGGAAAGTATTACAATAAACTTCTCAGCCGCTCGGCGGCGCTTTCTGGGGTGATGTCGCGTTGGGGGTTGCCCATCATCTCGTAGCCCACCATGAATTTCTTGACGGTGGCCGAGCGCAGCAGCGGCGGGTAGAAGTGCATGTGGAAGTGCCACTCCGGGTGCTCCTGCCCGTCAGTGGGGCTTTGGTGCAGGCCGGCTGAGTAAGGGAAGGAGATTTCAAACAGGCTGTCATACACGGCAGAGAGGCGTTTCATGATCTCGGCGTAGCCGTCTTTCTCCTTGTCAGTGATCTGACCCAGGTGCTGGAAATGACGCTTAGAGACAATCATGGTCTCAAACGGCCACACCGCCCAGAACGGCACCAGCGCCACAAAGTGCTCATTCTCCAGTACTATGCGGCTTTTCTCCTCCAGCTCCAGCTGCACGTAATCTGCCAATAAACTGCGGCCGTTTTCCTGGTAGTAGGCCAGCTGTTGCGCAGATTCCTTGGCAGGTTCCACGGGCACGGAACTTTGTGCCCAGATCTGGCCGTGCGGGTGCGGGTTGCTGCTGCCCATCACTTGGCCCTTGTTCTCGAAGATCTGCACGTAGTTGATGTAGTCCAGCGCGCCCAGCTCCAGGTATTCCTGCTGCCACAGGTCCACTACTTTCCTGATGTCCTCCACGGCCATGTCAGAAAGCGTCAAATCATGGCGGGGCGAGAAGCAGATAACCTTGCAGATGCCGCGCTCGCTTTCGGCTTTGAGAAGGCGGCCCTTGCTGTAGGAGCCCGCCGGGGAATCTGCCTGCAACGCGGCAAAATCATTCACAAACACGAACGTGTTTTGGTAGTCTGGGTTGGTTTCGCCGTTGGCGCGGGTGTTGGTGGGGCAAAGGTAGCAGGTGGGGTCATACTGGGGCCTTGTTTCTTGCGCCGGTTTTTCCTGCTGGCCCTGCCACGGGCGCTTGGAACGGTGCGGCGATACTAATACCCATTCGCCGGTGAGGGCGTTGTATCTTCTATGCGAGTGATCAGTTAAATCAAAGGTGCTCATAGTTTCAAAGGTAGAAGGGGTGAAGGAGAATCTGGTTTTCTGTTTATCAGCTGTTTTTGCTAAAATCAACCGGAACCAGGCTGCTGCCATCCACAATTTGCGCCACGTAGGTCTTTAATTTTATCCCGAACTGCTGTTGGTAGGCTAAGGTCATTTGGGCGGTGAAATTGTTCAGCTCTTCCAGTTTCACCAGATTGATGGTGCAGCCGCCAAAGCCGCCGCCCATCATGCGCGAACCCAGGGCTGCGCCTGATTTATTAGCGGCATCTGCTAAAAAGTCCAGTTCAGGGCAGCTCACCTCGTAGTCATGCTGCAGGCCCTGGTGCGAGGCGTTCATCTTCTGCCCGAAGGCTTCCAGATCACCCCGCTCCAGATCAGCACACGCTTCTTCAACCCGCAGGTTCTCTTCTACCACGTATTTGCAGCGCTTGTACACTACCGGGTCAAACTCGGGCTGGTGGCGCTGCAGCATTTCCAGGTTCACATCACGCAGGCTTTTTACCTGCAGGTAATGTTGCTGCAGAATGGCTACCCCTGTCTCACACTCTTTGCGGCGGGTGTTGTACTCGCTGCTGGCCAGGGAGTGCTTCACCTGGGTGTCACAGAGCACAATGCGGTAATCTGCAATGTTGAACGGGTAGTACTGGTACTCCAGCGAACGGCAGTCTAGCTTCACCACGTGGTTGTGCTTGCCAAACATGCTGGCAAACTGGTCCATGATGCCGCACATCACGTCGGCGTATTCATGTTCGGCCTTCTGGGCCATTTTTACCAGCTTGAACTTCTCTATGCCGTAGGCGAAGAGGTAGTTCAGCCCATAGGCCAGACCGCATTCTACCGCCGCCGAGGAGGACATGCCCGCCCCAATGGGTACATTGCCGCCAAACACCACGTCAAAGCCTTTCACCTCATAACCGGCTTTCTGGAGCTGGGCCACCACGCCCAGCAGGTAGTTGGCCCAGGCAATGTCAGAAGGCTGTACCTGGTTGAGGTCAAACTCAGCGGATTCTTCCAGGTCAAAAGCATAAGCCCGCAGGCTGTTGGTGCCGTTGGGGGCCAGGGCGAAGTAGATTTCTTTGTTCACGGCGGCCGGCAGCACAAACCCCTCATTGTAGTCTGTGTGTTCGCCAATAAGGTTTACGCGGCCCGGGGAACGCACCACCACCGGTTCGGCTTTATACAGTTCTTTGAATTTAGTTACAATGTCCTGAACCATAGTTTTAGTAGGAATAGAAGTTTTTGGGGGCAGATCTGCCATCTAGTTATACCCACATCTGCCCCTTTTAGATGGCCAATTGACAGAAATTACCAGAAGATGGTGTACAGCCCCACCAGAATACCGCAGATGAGTACGGCGCCAATGGTAAAAGATGTATTCGGTTTGAACATGCTGGCGTCAATTTCCAGCCCTTTGGGGTTGTTCTTGCCTTTGGGGTCTATTAAGCTGATCATGATCATCAGCACGGTGAGGATCACAAACACAATGCCCATGCGGTCAATGAACGGTATCTCTGGGAACTGGAACTTAAGAAAGGTGGAAAGCGGAATAGTCAGCACGGCGGCCACCAGGGCGGCCGAAGAGGTAGTGCGTTTCCAGAAGAAGCCCAATGCGAAGATGGCAAACACCCCCGGTGAGATGAAGCCGGTGTACTCCTGAATGTACTGGAACGCCTGGTCAAGGTTTCTCAGCGCCGGCGCCACAATCAGGGCAATGATGAACGCCGCCACTACCGTTAACTTGCCAAAGTTTACCAACCTGGTTTCTGAGGCGTTTTTATTGAAGAACTTCTTGTAGATGTCAAGGGTGAAGATGGTAGAGATACTGTTGGCTTTCCCGGCCAATGAGGCTACAATGGCGGCAGTTAAAGCAGCAAAAGACAGGCCTTTCAGACCCACCGGAAGCAGGTTCAACAGCACCGGATAGGCATGGTCTGGTTTCACATGGCCCAGTTCATTGGCCATTTCTGCCTGGAACATGCCGTTCTTGTGCAGAACGTATGCGGCAATACCGGGTAACACCACAATGATAGGCATTAGCAGCTTCAAGAAGGCGGCAAACAGGATTCCGCTTCTCGCAGTTTTCAGGTCGGCACCCAAGGCGCGCTGGGTAATGTACTGGTTGCAGCCCCAGTAGTTGAGGTTGATGATCCACATACCGCCAATGAGAACAGACAAGCCCGGTAAGTCCATATAGGCGTCACGGGTTCCGCCTTCGCCGTTCGGGATCATGATTTCGCCCTCAGAGAGGATCATGCTGAAATGGTCTGCGGCCTCTTTGCGTAAATGCGCCAGGCCGTCAAAGATGCCGCCGCCGCCTAAGTTGTCAGACACCAGGTCCAGCGCCAGATACGTGGTAGCCAGACCGCCCAATACCAGCACAAATACCTGAATCACGTCTGTATAGCCAATTACTTTCATGCCCCCCAGGGTGATGAAGATCGCAAAGATGGCCAAGCCTATCATGCAGTAGTAGAAGTCAATGCCCGAGATGGTTTCAATGGCCAGCGCCCCCAGGTACAGGATAGAAGACAGGTTCACAAACACATACACCAGGAGCCAGAACACCGCCATAATGGTACTCACTGAGTCATTGTAGCGGTGCGAAAGGAACTGGGGCATGGTGTAAATCTTGTTCTTCAGGTAGATGGGAATGAAGAACACCGCCACCACAATCAGCGTGGCGGCCGCCATCCACTCATAGGTGGAAATAGCCAGCCCCATGGCGAAACCGGAGCCCGACATGCCAATGAACTGCTCAGCAGAGATGTTAGAGGCGATCAGCGAGGCACCAATGGCCCACCAGGTGAGAGAACCCTCAGCCAGGAAGAAATCCTTGGAGTCCAGCTGGTCGCTCTTCTTGCGTCTATAGATCCAGTATCCGTAGCCGGATACAATCAGGAAATACGCCAGGAAAATAACGTAGTCAATTGTTTCTAATCCCATACTAGGTTAATGTTACAGATGATGTTGGTTTGTTTAGTTGGTGTAAGGGTAAAATCAGGGTACTATAGTAGAAGCTTTTAGGCTTTTTTTCTTCGGCTTTGGCCGCGTAGAAGATTGACGCGCAATGAGTAAGGGTTCTAAAACCACCTTTTGCGGTGCCGTTTCTGTGACAGTGGTATTCTGGCGGAGTTCCATGAAAATCTTGGCGGCCTCTTCCCCCATGTGGGCCGTCTGCTGATCAATGGTGGTGAGGCTGGGGGTGATGTAGGCACTGAATGCTTCATTCGCGAAGCCCACCAGCCCAATTTCGCCTGGCCGGTGCCACGGGCTTTCTTTGATAGCCTGCAGCGCCCCCAGGGCCGTGAAGTCTTCCACCGCGAAGATGGCGTCTGGCCGGTTAGGAAGCTGGAGCAGCTGCTCAGCGCAGGAGCGGCCAGAGTCAATGGACACCTTGCCGTAGGTGATCAGGTCTTCGTCTACTTTTATATGATGGGCGGCCAGCGCGTCTACGTAGCCGCGCAGCCGGTCATGGAAAATCTGGATATGCGGCGGCCCTGAAATGTGGGCAATGCGGGTATAGTCCTGGGAAATAAGGTGTTCAGTGGCCATAAAGGCCCCCTTATAGTCATCAATCACCACCGTTGAAACTCCCAGGCTGTCAATGGCGCGGTCAAACAGGATGAGGGGTATGTTGCGGTCCTTGACCTCCCGGAAGTGGTCATAGTTGGTGGTCTCCTTAGAGATGGAGGCGATGATGCCGTCTACGTTTGACTGGAGCAGGGTTTTGATTCCCTGCACCTCGTCCTCATACTGCTCGTTGGTCTGGAACAGGATCACGTTGTAGCCGTGGGCCTTGGCCACCTTCTCAATGCCGTGGATGACTGATCCGAAGAAGCTGATGTCGGCGCTGGGGATCACCACGCCCAGTACGTTGGTCCTGCCCAGGCGCAGGGAGGAGGCGACACGGTTCTGCTGGTAGTTCAGCTTCTGGGCGGCTTCCCTGACAGACTGCTTGGTGGCGGCGCTGATGGAGGGGTGGTCATTGAGCGCGCGCGACACCGTGGCGGCGGTTGTGTTTAACTCCTTGGCGATGTCATGGATGGTAGTGCGGCTCATGTTCACGTAATCGATTACGTAAATATAGAAACGCATTCTTGACCTATGCAAGGTTTGCTTCTGAATAATTTTTAGGAAAATGAGAAATATTAAGCTGTAATGGTTTCTTATTTGTACTACTGGGTTCAAGGTGAGAATGAGATTTGCTTATTTCTTAAACCAGATTTTGGAGAGCCTAGGATTTTTTGCGCAGAAGTCTTAATTATGTAGCGCAATCGATTACGTATTGGCGCCGCGCCTACACCAGTACATTAGGCAGAGGCACTACTGCGTAGAGCTAAAACCAGAAACAAATAGCCGCAGCCTCCGGCAAAAGACTTGAGGGGCCGTAGAAACTGCGTGGCTGGGTATCAAATAAAGTAAGTGACCGTGCCGTGTGGGGGTGGTGGCTTCCTTTCTATAAATAAGTTGTATGAGTAACAGATTCTTATTTTTATGGCTACTGCTGGTGTCACAAGTTGCCTGGGCGCAGGGAAGGGTGGTGACAGAGCTGGAGCATAACTGGAAGTTTAAAAAAGGCAGGAACGAACAGGCGTACCAGGTTAACTTCAATGATAAAGGTTGGCAAACCGTTACCGTGCCGCATGACTGGGCCATTTATGGCCCATTTGACAAGGAGATAGACAAGCAGGTTGTAGCCATTGAGCAGAACGGCGAGAAAGTGCCCTCTGAGAAAACCGGGAGAACCGGGGCCTTGCCGTACATTGGCGAGGCCTGGTACCGCAACCAGTTTACCCTGCCGCACTACAAAAGAGGCCAGAAAGTGCTCATTGTGTTTGAAGGTGCCATGAGTGAGCCCCGGGTCTACCTGAACGGGCAGAAAGTGGGGGAATGGGCTTATGGGTACAACTACTTCTACTTTGACATCACCAGCCAGGTGCTGGAGGGGCAGAAGAATACGCTGGCCGTGCAGCTGCAGAACCAAGGCTTGTCCTCGCGGTGGTACCCGGGGGCGGGCTTGTACCGCAAGGTGCAGATTGTGGTGAAAAACCCGGAGAGCATTGACCAGTGGGGCACCTACATTACCACACCTTTTATTTCGGCCGAGCAGGCCAAAGTAAACATCAAGACCAAAGCAACGGGTGGCAATATCCGGCTGGTCACCCAGATTCTGGATGCGCGGGGCAAAACTGTGGCCGCAGACAGTACAGGCCAGCGTTTCGGGAAGGAGTTTGAGCAGAATATTGCGGTGGCTCAGCCGCAGCTCTGGAGTCCAGAGACGCCCTATCTGTACACTGCGGTTACCAGACTATATGTGGGCAACGAGCTGAAAGATGAGGTGTCTACCCGCTTCGGGATCAGGGAGATCAGCTATAAGCCTAACGTGGGTTTCAGCCTGAACGGGAAAGTGCGCAAGTTTAAAGGCGTGTGCCTGCACCATGATTTGGGGCCGCTGGGCGCCGCTGTCAACAAAGCCGCCCTGCGCCGCCAGCTCCGGATTCTGAAGGACATGGGCTGTGATGCCATCCGGAGCGCGCACAACATGCCTTCTATGGAGCAACTGGAACTGGCCGATGAAATGGGTTTCCTGTTCCTGGCCGAAAGCTTTGACGAGTGGGCCAAACCCAAGGTGCAGAACGGCTACAACCGCTTCTTTGAGGAGTATGCCGAGAAAGATATTGTGAACCTGGTGCACGCCACCCGCAACCACCCGTCTATTGTGATGTGGAGCTCGGGCAATGAGGTTCCCGATCAGTGGGGCGCCGAGGGGGTGAAGCGGGCCAAATGGCTGCAGGATATCTTTCACCGCGAAGATCCTACCCGTCCGGTAACCGTGGGCATGGACCAGGTGAAAGCCACCATGGCCTCGGGCTTTGGCGCGCTGCTGGACGTACCGGGTCTGAACTACCGGGTGCACCTGTATGAAGAAGCATACCAGGCATTCCCGCAGGGTTTCATTCTGGGTTCAGAGACAGCGTCTACCGTCAGCTCCCGGGGCATTTACAAGTTTCCGGTGGAAAAAGCGATAGAGAAACAGTACCCAGATTTACAGAGCTCGTCTTATGACCTGGAGTACTGCAGCTGGTCTAACCTGCCAGATGATGATTTTGTGCTGCAGGATGACAAACCCTGGGTTATTGGCGAGTTTGTCTGGACCGGGTTTGATTATCTGGGCGAGCCTACGCCGTATGATGACAAGTGGCCGTCGCGCAGCTCATACTTCGGGATCAATGATCTGGCCGGCCTGCCCAAAGACCGTTTCTACCTGTACCGCAGCCGCTGGAACAAGCAGGACGAAACCCTGCACCTTCTGCCGCACTGGAACTGGGAAGGCCGCGAAGGCCAGACCACCCCGGTCTTTGTGTACACCAGCTATGACAGCGCCGAGCTGTTTGTGAACGGCAAAAGCATGGGCATCCAGAAAAAGCACGCCGCCACCCCGCAGAACCGCTACCGCCTCATGTGGATGGACGTGAAATATGAGCCCGGCACGGTCAAAGTGGTGGCCTATGGCAAAGACGGCAAGCCCGCCGCCACCCGGGAAATAAAGACCGCCGGTAAACCGCACAGACTCGTGCTCCAGCCAGACCGCACCCAAATCTCTGCCGACGGGAAAGACATTTCCTTCGTGACGGTCTCTGTGGTTGACAAAAACGGAAACCCCTGCCCCACGGCCACCGATCAATTGAAATTCACCGTGAAAGGCAAAGGTGCCTACCGCGCCGCCTGCAACGGAGACCCCACTTCTCTGGAGCAGTTCCACCTGCCCACCATGAAGCTGTTCAGCGGCAAATTGGTAGTGCTGGTGCAATCCACTGACCAGGTCGGTGACCTGGAGCTGACCGTGAAAGGCAAAGGCCTGCAGACCGCGAAGGTGAATTTGACGTCTGTTAACTAACCATAGATTTGCTGCTCTGTTGCGGGTAGAGTAAGCTGTTTTGGGGCTGTTTTTTGAAAAACAGCCCCAAAACAGAAATTCCTTCTAAGAAGAGGAGCTTCTCTAAACCGAACCTGTTTAGAATTTTTCCTTTTCCTATTTGTAAGGGTTTATCTGGCGCAAGCGTCCGCTTGTGCCGCCGTTTTAGGGCTACTTTTCAGAAAACAGCCCAGAAATAGGTGGTCTTTCTACCCTTAAGGCACATGCGGACGCTTGCGCCATGCATAAAACAGAAGACTCTAAACAGCTTCACCATTAAATTATATAATGAGAATAAAGATAAAGTCAATTGCCTGCTTACTTCTTTTATTTATAATCAGTACCACTAGTTCCTTCGCCCAAGGCGGAAATACCCAAGAACCAGCCCCGGTATATGTAGACCCGCAGGGCATTCTGCGCTGGAAGAAGAATAACCAGGAGGCCAGTTTCTTCGGGGTGAACTATACGGTGCCGTTTGCCTACGGCTACCGCTCCGTGAAAGCCCGCGGCGTTGACCCGCAGAAAGCCATTGACCAGGACGTGTACCACCTGGCCCGGCTGGGGTTTGACGCGTTCAGGGTGCACGTCTGGGATGCTGAGATCTCAGACACGCTGGGCAACCTGCTGGAGAACGAGCACCTGCGCCTCTTTGATTACCTGGTGTACAAGTTGAAGCAGCGCAACCTCAAGGTCATGCTCACGCCCATTGCGTTCTGGGGCAACGGCTATCCGGAGAAAGATGAGAACACGCCCGGCTTCTCGCGCAAGTACGGCAAACAACGCGCGGTCACCGAAGAAGAAGCGTTTACCGCGCAGGAAAATTACCTGAAGCAGCTGCTCAGGCACGTCAACCCCTACACCCAACTCGCCTACGGCCACGATGCCAACATCATTGCCGCCGAAATCAACAACGAGCCGCACCACTCCGGCCCCAAACCCCGCGCCACCGAATACGTGAACCGCATGGCCGCCGCCATGCGCAGCGCGGGCTGGACCAAACCCATCTTCTACAACATCAGTGAGTCGCCCACTTACGCAGATGCCGTGGCCAAGGCCAACGTGGACGGGTTCAGTTTTCAGTGGTACCCAACCGGGTTAGTGGCCAACCGCACCCTGCAAGGAAATTACCTGCCCCACGTTGACCGGTACCACATTCCGTTTGACACTATTCCAGAATTTAAAAACAAGGCGCTGATGGTGTACGAGTTTGATGCCGGTGACGTGCTGGGTTCCTACATGTACCCCGCCATGGCGAAGAGTTTTCGGCAGGCCGGTTTCCAGTGGGCCACACAGTTTGCCTATGACCCGCTGGCCACCGCCTACGGAAACACTGAGTACCAGACGCATTACCTGAACCTGGCCTATACGCCGTCTAAAGCCATCAGTTTGATGATTGCGGGCAAGGCGTTTCACCAGCTGCCGCTGCGCAAGACCTACGGCACCTATCCGGCCGACAGCATATTTGGGGCATTCCGGGTGAGTTACCAAGAAAACCTGAGCGAGATGAACACGGCGCAGGAATTCTACCACTCCAACTCTACCCGCACCAAACCCGTAAACGCGGCCAAGTTGACCAAAGTGGCGGGCGTGGGAAGCTCACCCGTGGTGCAGTACAGCGGCACCGGTGCCTACTTCCTGGACAAGCTGGACAAAGGCGTATGGCGGCTGGAAGTCATGCCAGATGCGGTTTTCATCAGAGACCCGTTTGCCAAGGCGTCGCCCGGCAAAGAAGTCACGCGCATTCAGTGGCAAAGCCAGACCATGCAAGTGCTGCTGGCTGAGCTGGGTGCTGCGTTCCACATCAAAGGCGTGAATGACGGTAACCCGTTTTCCTCCACCGCGGAAAACGGGCGTTTCCAGATTCAGCCCGGCGCGTACTTGCTCACCAAAAAAGAGAAAACCACCAGGAATGGCAACAGCACTTTTGGTGCTTTGCAGGTAAAGGAATTTGTGGCCCCGCAGCCGTTTGCCACCAGGCCGTTTGTGGCGCATGCACCGGTAGAAGAAGTCTCGGCCGGAAAACCGTTTGCCGTTTCGGCGCAGATTGTTGGCATTCGCCCATCAGCCAGAGTGAGCCTGCAGCTCAGCAACCTGGCGGGCGTGTACAAAACCGTGGGGATGGAGAAAGTGGGGGCTTACCGCTTCCAGGCCGAAGTTCCGGTAGAACTCGCTTCGCCCGGCCTGGTGAACTACCGCCTTCTGGTGCAAGACGGGGAGAAGCAGTATGCCTTTCCCGGAGGGTACGAGGGCGACCCCTGGGCCTGGGACAATTACCGAACCGACTCCTGGCAAACCTTTGTGGCCGCAGAAAACGGAAAGCTGGAGCTGTTCAACGCCACCACTGACCGTGCGCTCTTCGTGTTTCCCAACCTCTGGCGGCCAGAGGAGCGGGCTCTGGTGACCGGCGAAACGCCCAAACAGCTGGTGCTGAAACTTACCGCTAAGGAGCTGCCCAAAGAAGGCGCCATGGGTTTCCAGCTTTTCATTGGTGATAAACTGAAAGGCCGTGCGGCCGAGTTGGCAACCTTTGATAAACTGGTCCTCAGGGTAAGAACCACCGGCGCCACGCCGGTACCGGTGCAGGTAGGGCTTATTTCTGCAGATGCCACCGCCTTTGCGGCTTCTGTCAACGTGGGTTCCTCTTTCCAAGAAATTGAGATACCGCTGCGCGCATTGAAGCCCGAGGCGTTCATGCTGCTGCCCAGACCGTACCCGGGCTTCCATGCGTTTGAGTTCCGTTCTGCCAACCCGGGTGCTTTCTCATTGCCTCCCGTAGAGAAGCTGGAAGTGCGGCTGGGGGAACTTCCGCCTGCGGCGAAGGCGGGGCAAAGCTATGGGCTGGAGGTAGAGAAGGTTTGGCTGGAGAAGAGGTAGAAGAGAATTGAGTTCCTGTTTTGGAGCTGTTTTTCAGAAAACAGCTCCAAAACAGGAACTGCTGATTTATGCCTCCACGCCAGCGGTCAGGTGGTAGTAGTCTTTGATCACCGTTTTGAGAAAGTCTCTGTCGGTCATTTCCGGGCGAATCTCCAGAACTTCTTGCACGCGCTCAGAAATGCGGCTGAGCAGGGTTTCGTTCTGGTTTTGAATGGCTTTGTGCAGCAACTTCCTGATCAGGGCCATGTCCTGGTCAGTGAGAGCGGCCACCTCTGGAAAGACAATCGCATATTCTTCCTCCAGCTTCACCTGAAAAGGATTTCGCCGGTGATACACCTGGGTTTTGATCACGCTGGTACCGGCTGCCAAGTCGCCAAGGCGTTGCCCGCGGCCGTTTACCACAAGGGTAATAAGAGCCACAAATCCGCTGGAGAGGGTGATGTCTAACAGCCGGAAAACCCAGCGCAGCAGATAATCTCCCACAGAGGGGGGCTGGCCGGAGAGCTTGATCACCTTGATGTCCATGGCGCGTTTGCCCAAGCTCTGGCCACTAAGAAAAATCTCACAGAGCAGGTGGTAAAACAGGAAAGGGAGTACGAGCAGAACACCCCAAAGGCCCCCTCCGCCAGAAGGCCTGAGCAAGCCAATGACCATCCCCAAGATGATCATGGCCCCCACGTAGACGGCTCCGTCTACCAGGTACGCCAGAATTCTGTCTCCCACGCTGGCAATGGCATACTCTACCTCCACATTCTGGGTGGTTCTTACTTTAATGGTATTCATTAATTCCTCATTTTCACTTTAATAAGTAGCCTAAGTTAGATATATTTGAGAGTAATCAAAAGCAGGGCCATGCGCGAAGCCGCATTTGTTAAGCAGAATTCCGCCAAGTGGAAACGGTACGCCGCCGAGCCCACCACCAACCCAGACGAGTTGGCTGACCGGTTCATTGAGCTCACAGATGACCTGGCCTTCGCCCGCACCTTTTACCCAGACTCAGACACCACCCACTACCTCAACAGCCTTACCGGCAAGATGCACCAGGTCATCTACCGTAATAAAAAGGAGCAAGGCAACCGGTTTTTCCTTTTCTGGAAGCAGGAGCTGCCGTTGCTGTTCAGGCAACACCACCGGCAGCTGCTGTGCGCGTTCCTCATCTTTGCGGTGGCGTGCTTGATCGGTGCGCTGTCGGCGGCGTATGATGACACCTTTGTGCGGCTCATCATGGGTGACCGGTACGTGAACATGACCATAGCCAACATCAGAAAAGGCGACCCCATGGCCGTGTACAAGCAGGCGGGGGAGGCAGAAATGTTCCTGCAGATTACCATGAACAACGTGTATGTGTCGTTTCTGGCATTTGTGGCCGGGGCTGTGCTTTCTGTGGGTACGTTTTATGTGCTGTTCCGGAACGGGGTCATGTTGGGCGCTTTCCAGTACTTTTTCTACAAATACGGGCTGCTGGGCACCTCGGCACTGACCATCTGGATTCACGGTACGCTGGAGATCTCAGCCATTGTCATAGCCGGCTGCGCCGGATTTGTCATGGGCAACAGCATTCTGTTCCCCAAGACATTCTCGCGGCTGGAGTCATTTAAGCGCGGGGCCAAACAGGGGCTCAAAATAGTGGTGGGGCTGGTGCCTGTCTTCATCACTGCCGGTTTTCTGGAAGGGTTTGTGACCCGCCACACAGAGATGCCGCTGTTCCTGAGCCTGACCATTATCCTAGGCTCTGCGGCCTTTATTGTCTATTACTTTATTTATTACCCATACCGGCTGCACGCCAAGCTAGAGAATGACACCACCCACCATAGAATTTAGAGAAGAGCGGGATCTGGGGCAGAAGATCAATGCCACGTTCGGGTTTATCAGGGAACACTTTAAGCCGCTGCTCACGTGTGCCCTGTACTTTGTGCTGCCGTTGGCGTTACTGGCTGGTATTTTCTCAGGCATCTACCAAAGCTCCCAAATAGCTGAGGCCACCAATTCTGTGCAGTATGGGTCAATGGGGGCCTATTATTTTGACACCATGCTCACCTCCCTCCATTACTGGGTGAGCCTCTTCTTCACCCTGGTGAGCTATGTGATGCTAAGCCTGGTGGTGTATTCTTACATAGTGCTGTACATGGATTACGGCAGGCCAGTTGAGGTGCGCGATGTGTGGGCGTACATCAAGAGCTATTTTATTCCGGTGCTGTACTCTACCGTGGGCATGGTGGTGCTGTGCGGGCTGGCCACGTTGCTGCTGCTGATTCCGGGTATTTACGTGGGCGTGGCGCTGTCTATGCTGCTGGTGGTGATGGTACGCGAAGACCTTGGGTTTCTGGAGGCGCTGGAGCGGTGCTTCTACCTGGTCAAAGGCAACTGGTGGGAGACTTTTGGGTATCTGCTGGTGGTGGGCATCATACAGGCGGTGATTGGTTTTGGGGTTTCCCTGCCAGCCGTGGTAGTGTACGTGCTGCGCATTCTGCATTTGCCGGGCGGCGACAATGATGTGCTCCTGATGGTGGCCAGCTCTTTTTCTACCATCATTGGGCTGCTCATGTACGTGATCACCATTACCGCCATTGCATTCCAGTATTTCAGCCTGGTGGAAATAAAAGACGGCATTGGCTTTATAGAGCAGGTAAACAACATTGGCAGAAGAGATGCCGCGCCAACTGATCTTACCCAAGACGAATTCTAAGCCCGTGCGATTCCTTTTCCCCCTACTCTTCTTTCTGTTGGGCTGTTCCTGTGTTGGCTGGGCTGTTCCTGAGACAGCGCCCCCTGCCGTGCCGGGGCATGCGCAACTCCTGAAGCTGAGAATGCCAGACCCTGCCAAACTCAAGGCCCTGCAAGAAGACAAGGCGTTCCATTACCAGCAAGACCTGAAGCCAGACCTGTCTGCGTGGGAGCGTTTCTGGCAGCGGGTGGGGCGGTACCTGAACAACGTCACGGCAGCCCGGTCATTCAACGTGTTCTGGAAGTATTTTCTCTACGCCTTCGCCTTGGGCGTGACAGTGTTTGTGGTCCTGAAGCTGCTGCAGGTAGACTTGGTAGGCCTCTTCGGGAGGAAGGCGGTGCCGGTGGCCCTGGCGTATGACACATACCGGGAGAATATTCATGAGATTGACTTTGCCGCGCTGATAGAGGAGGCTGAAGCCCAGGGCGATTACCGCCGCGCCATACGGCTGCACTACCTGCAGACCCTGAAGCGCCTCACTGATCAAGGCTTCATTCACTGGAAACCCGGCAAAACCAACCGCAGCTACGTCACCGAGATCAGGGACCATGCCCTGCGCCAGTCCTTTGCCCATGTCACCGGCTTGTTTGAGTATGTCTGGTACGGCGGCTCTGCGTTAGATGAGGCGCATTTTCAAACGGTACGGGCTTCTTTCCTGACGTTCACCCACACTTTACGAGCCACGGCATGAGCGGCATGAAGAAATGGGCGCTGGTGCTGGCCCTCCTGTTTACCGTGTTTGTGGTGGTAGAATACTACCGCCCCAAGCCCGTTGACTGGGCCCAGACCTACGTTAACAAAGACAAAATCCCATACGGCACCTACGTGCTGTACCAACTGCTGCCTGACCTGTTCCCCAACCATGCGGTAGAGCAGGTGCGGCTACCAATCCTGAACCAGCTGGAGAACTACTGGGCCGCAGAAGAAGACAGCGCCGCGGGTACAGTCAACTACCTCTTCGTGAATGCGTCTTTCCAGGCAGACTCCCTTGACCTGGATGCGCTGCTTGGTTTTGTAGAGGCGGGAAACAACGTGTTCATTGGGTCCCATTATTTTGGGAAGCTGCAAGACACCCTGCATTTTAAAGTGGAGGCGTTTAGTGCGCAGAAGAAAGATTCATTGGGGCTGGTTTTTACGCACCCGCAGTTCAAAGACATACCCCCGGTGCTGTATGACTGGGAGAAGGTAGACGGTGTGCTGGAACTGGGTTCGGCCGCCCAGGCCACCGTGCTGGGCAAGAACACAGAAGGCGGGGTCAACTATGTCCAGATGCCATTTGGGAAAGGGAACTTCTTCCTGAGCACGGTGCCGCTGGCCTTTACCAACTACCACGTGATCACCAACCGGCAAAACCGGTACGCCGCCATGGCCTTGTCTCATCTGCCAGACCAGACCGTGTGGTGGGATGAGTACCAGAAGCAGGGGCCGGAGGGGGAGAGCTCCATTTTCAGAGTGCTGCTCAGCCATGACGCCCTCGCGTGGGCCTACTATGTGGCCTTGGGCGGGTTGCTGGTGTTCGTCTTCTTTGAAAGCAAACGCACCCAGCGCATCATCCCTGTCTGGGAAAAGCCCAGGAACACCACCCTGGAGTTTGTGCGGGTGGTGGGCAACCTCTACTTCAACCACGGGGACCACAAGGTGATTGCTGAGAAAAAGGTCAATTATTTTCTGGAGTACCTGCGGCTGCACTACCATGAAAGCACCAGCGTGCTGGATGCGGAGTTTCAGGAGCGCATCAGCCACAAATCTGGGGTAGACGCCCAGGAGGTGAGCAAACTGTTTTACATCATTCAGGACGTGCGCACCTATGAGACCGTGCAGGAAGTCACGCTGTGGCAACTCAACCAAAAACTGGAGAACTTTTACCGGCAGGCAAGCCGATAGCAAAAGAATATGAACGAGCTAGAAAAAGACGAAAACGGGGCCGGTGAAGCCGTGCTGGCCTTGGCGCCGAAGACTGATTTCTCTGCGCTGCAGGCCGCGGTGCAGCAGATCAAAGACGAACTCAGAAAACGCATTGTAGGGCAGGAGCAACTGGTAGACCTGCTGCTGGTGGCCATTCTGGCCGATGGGCACGTGCTCATTGAAGGAGTGCCGGGTATTGCCAAGACCCTAACCGCCAAACTCCTGGCCCGCACCATTGATGTGGGGTTCAGCCGCATTCAGTTCACGCCAGACCTCATGCCCTCAGACGTGCTGGGCACCTCTGTCTTTCACCCGGGCAGCGCCACGTTCCAGTTCAAGGAAGGGCCCATTTTCTCTAACATAGTGCTGATTGACGAGATCAACCGCGCCCCCGCCAAAACCCAGGCCTCATTGTTTGAGGTAATGGAGGAACAGCAGATCACCCATGACGGCGTGGAGTATGCCATGGGGGAGCCGTTTGTGGTGCTGGCCACCCAGAACCCCATTGAGCAGGAGGGAACCTACCGGCTGCCAGAGGCGCAGCTGGACCGCTTCATGTTCAAAATCCTGGTAGAGTACCCGTCACTGGAAGAGGAGGTGGCCATTCTGGGCATTCACCACCAGCGGCCCGCCGTGCAGCAGGAACTGGAGGAGGTGCAGCCGGTTTTGACCGCCCAGAATGTCATGGAGTTGAGGCAGCAGGTGCAGGGGGTGCATGTAGACGCCAAGGTGCTGGAGTACATTGCCCAGCTGGTAGTGCAGACCCGGGCGCACAAAGCCTTGTACCTGGGAGCCTCGCCCAGAGCCTCCCTGGCCCTGCTGACCAGTGCCAAAGCCCTGGCCGCCCTGCGCAACAGAGGGTTTGTAACCCCAGAAGACGTGCAGGAACTGGCGCCGGCGGTGCTCCGGCACCGGGTGCTGCTCACCCCTGAGAAGGAAATGGAAGGCGCCACGCCAGATGATGTCATCAAGCAGATCATCCAGAAAACTGAAGTTCCGCGGTAGCGCGGAGTGCATTCTAGATGGAAGTTCGTTTTTGGCTTGTTTTCAGAAAAACAGGCCAGAAACGCAAATATGACACCTTTCAGACACGCCAACTCACGTACCCTGCATGATTGCTTTTCTGCGTAGCCTGTATTTCACCCGTTTCTTTTTCATGGCGGTCTCTGCGGTGGCGGGGCTGTTTGTGCTGGCTTTTTTCTTTCCGGCGGTGCTGTTCCTGGTGAAGATCCTGTGCGGCGTGCTGGGCCTGTGTGTGCTGGTAGATCTGGCGTCTGTCTTCCAGCTGAAGCACGGCGTAGAGGCCAGCCGAAGCCTGCAGGAAAAGCTCTCTAACGGGAGCGAGAACCCGGTATTTGTGTATGTGGAGAACCGCTACCCGTTTGCCATCAGCGCCCAGGTGATAGAAGAGCTCCCGTTCCAGTTCCAGAAGCGCGATGCCAGTTTTAAGGTGAAAGTGCCCCAAGGCGAAACCCAGGTGATTGAATACCTGCTGCGGCCGGTGGCCAGGGGCCTGTACTCCTTTGGGGTGGTGAATGTGCTGGTAAACGGTCCGCTGGGGCTGGTGAGAAAACGCTACCGGTGTGGGCAGGGGCAGCAGGTGCCGGTGTACCCGTCTTTCATTCAGATGCGGCAGTATGAGCTGTTGGCGGCCAGCCAGCAACTCTCGGCCATGGGCATCAAGCGCCTTCGGCAGGTGGGCCACAGCGCCGAGTTTGAGCAGATAAGGCCGTACGTGGCGGGAGACGACCAGCGCACCATCAACTGGAAGGCATCTGCCCGCAAGGCCGAACTGATGGTGAACCATTACCAGGACGAGAAGTCGCAGCAGGTGTACTGCGTGCTAGACAAAGGCCGCGTGATGGAGATGCCGTTTCAGGGGTTGAGCCTGCTGGACTATGCCATCAATGCCGCACTGGTGCTGTCTAATGTGGCGCTGCGCAAAGAAGACAAAACCGGCATTATCACGTTTGCAGATAAGACGGGTTCTGTGCTGCCCGCAGAGCGGCGGTCTTCTCAGTTACAGAAGATCCTGGAGCTGCTGTACAACCAGCAGACCCGGTTTCAGGAGTCAGATTTTGAGCGGCTGTACGTAACGGTGCGGGCCAAGGTCAAGCAGCGCAGCCTGCTGCTGCTGTTCACCAACTTTGAAACCCTGAACGGGGCCAAACGCCAGCTGCCGTACCTGCGCAAACTGGCCAAACACCACCTGCTGCTGGTGGTCTTCTTTGAAAACACAGAGACCAAAGAACTGCTGGACCAACCCGCTAACAGCCTGGAGGAGATCTACCTCAAAGCCATTGCCGAAAAGTTTGCCTATGAGAAGCGGCAGATCGTGAAGGAGTTCAGCCTGCACGGCATCCATTCCATTCTAACCCCGCCAGAAAAGCTCACCGTGAACGCCATCAACAAATACCTGGAGTTCAAGGCCCGCGGGTTGATGTAAGAAGGTTTTCTGGGGAGGTGACGTCCTGTTTTGGGGCTGTTTTTAGGAAAACAGCCCCAAAACAGGACGCGCGGCCCTTTCTGGCTTCTGCTCCGGCCCCGCTGCCGTGGCTAACAAAGGTGCGTGGTTCTCAGTATTGCGCGTTGGTGCCCTTTCCTGCTGGCGCCTGTGAGTGTCTGCGGCCCTTAAGAGCCTGGTTGCCTGGTTCTTTTACGCAGCAAAACACCCTGAAAAGAACCTGCGGTTGCACTGGTCTGGCCCCGTGGCGCTGCTGTGCGGCCCAAAAGACGGCTTGCGCAGATTTTTCTCGCACTTTGCAGCGTCAGATCAAAATTTAAACAGGCTCTGAGGGGGTTCTCCTGTCTCTGGCCTGTTTTTCAGAAAACAAAGCCAAAACAAAAGCTGTTTCTCTCGTATGCAGTAGGTATTTCTACTATGCCGCTCTGTCTATTACCAGCATTTTAACCGCCATGGATGTATACCTGATAATCTTTGTGGTGATTGGGGCTTCGGCCCTGGCCATGGCGTGGCTGCCTGCCTGGTTCAAAGAGAAGCCGTTCTCGTATGCCATGCTGTTTGTGGTGATCGGGTTTCTGCTGTACAAGCTGCCGCTGGGGCTCCCAGAGCCTGACCCGCTGCGGGAGAATGAACTGGCGCTGCGGCTTTCTGAGCTGTGCGTCATCATCACGCTGATGGGCACAGGCATCAAGATCAACCGGCGGTTCTCTTTTTTCAGCTGGCAGGTGCCCCTGCGGCTGGTGAGCTGGACCATGCTCCTGTCTATTGGCGTACTGGCCTGGATGGCGTGGCAGTTCCTGGGGTTCCCGGTGGCCTCAGCCGTGCTGCTGGCGGCGGCCATGGCGCCCACAGACCCGGTGCTGGCCTCAGATGTGCAGGTGGGGCCGCCCAGTGAAGAGGTAGAAGATGCGCCCCGGTTCGCGCTCACGGCAGAGGCCGGCCTCAATGACGGCATGGCGTTCCCGTTCACGTGGCTGGCCATTGCACTGGCCACCAAAGGGCTGGCGCCCGAAAACTGGTTCACCCATTGGCTCACGTATGATTTGCTGTACCGTATAGCCGTGGGCGTAGGCGTAGGGTTTCTGCTGGGCCGGTTGCTGTCTTACGTGCTGTTCAAGCTCCCCAAGAAGGCCCACTTCCCAATGACCGAAGACGGCTTTGTGGCCATTGCCGCCACGCTGCTGGTCTACGGGCTCACTGAAATGATGCACGGGTACGGGTTTATTGCGGTCTTTGTCACTGGCCTTACCCTAAAGCACGTAGAGAAAAACCATGAATATCACCGCGAACTGCATGATTTCACTGACCAGATTGAGCGCATTCTGCTGGTGGTGGTGCTGATCCTAGTGGGCGGAAGCGTGAGCAGGGGGTTGTTAGATGATCTTACGTGGCAGGGGGTTCTGGTGAGTCTGGCGTTTGTGCTGGTGGTTCGGCCGCTGGCCGGCTTCATTGGCCTGCTGGGCGTACCGGTGAAGCTACGGGAGAAGTGGGCCATCAGCTTCTTTGGGATCAGGGGCATTGGCTCTGTGTTCTACCTCACGTTTGGGCTGAGCAAGGCGGCTTTTATGAACCCGGGTGAAATCTGGGCGGTGGCGGGGTTTACCATCCTGCTCTCTATTTTCCTGCACGGGGTCACCGCCACTCCCGTAATGCAGTACCTGGACAAAGTGCGGAGGCCCGGTGATTTCATTGACCCTGAACAGGCGCTGGAAGATGGGGAGTTAGGGCCGGGGCAACAAGGAGAACCGAAAGAATAACCAGAAAATGCCGTCGCTCGCAAAATACTTCAGGGAACAGAACCGGCCGTATCTGCTGCCAATGCCAGAGGCGGAGGTGTACCTGGTCTCTGAGTTCATTCCGCCGGGTGCAGAGCCCGCCTTGCGGCAGGCTCTGCAAGAGCAGGTGGCGTGGCGGCAGGAGCAGATCACCCTGTTTGGGAGAAAGATAGACCAGCCCCGCCTTACCGCCTGGTACGCAGACCCGGGCAAAGCCTATACCTACTCCGGCCTCACGTGGCAGCCGTTGCCATGGCTCCCGGTGCTGTCCCGGTTGCGGGAGCGGCTTCAACTTTTCACCGGGGTGCCCTTCAACAGCGTGCTGCTCAACCTGTACCGCCACGGCCAGGACAGCATGGGCTGGCACAGTGATGATGAGCCTGAGCTGGGGCAGAACCCGGTCATTGCCTCTGTCAGTGTGGGGGCTGAGCGGTTGTTTTCGTTCAGGCATAAAAAGGAGAAAAAGCTGAAGCAGCAGGTCTTGTTGCCCTCTGGCAGCCTTTTGCTCATGGCCGGGGCTACGCAGCACCACTGGCAGCACCAACTGGCTAAAACCGCCCGCGTGGCAGAGCCAAGAATTAACCTTACCTTCAGGTACATTGCCTGAGGCGGCTTAAAGCATGTTCTAAGTTGCTTTTTTTACGCTGCAAACGGGCATCAAAAGACGTGATATCGCCTTCCCCTCGTACCCTGGCGCTGCCAAATGCTCAAAAAAGCTTCGTCAGAACCTTACGCTCCCACTTTTCGCCAGCAAAACTAAAATTTAAACCAGTTCCAACTGTGCAAGAGTGCGTTTCTAGCCTGTTTTTCAGAAAACAGGCCAGAAACAGACAAGTAAAGGCAGGAGAAATTTCTGCCAGGCAGAAACCCCTTTTTCTGGCAAACAAACGTATAGAAGCTTCTAAGGCTTAGAAGTATGCTACGTCAGTATTTGAATCGTATAATGTGTAGGGCCATGGGCACCCGGCAGCAGTACTCCCAGTCTGACATGCTGCTGTTCTTCTGCATCCTGTTCATTGGGTGCTATCTGCTGGCGCTGGCGCTCATGCTCTAATTACCGGCTAAGGCTTCTTTGCCTAAACAGCCTTTCTTTTTTCTCCCCAGGCCACTTTCAGTGCTGATGGGTGCGCGCGTTGTGGTTAATTTCAGGAAAATTGCCCAAGTTTACCCGTTCTTACCGTAGAAGGCAGTAATTGGCTATACATTCTGCGCCTGCGGCGGAAAAACACCACAAACTATGGAGAAAGACTCCCAACTCAGCGTCATGGGCGGCGGACTGGTAGGTTGCCTACTGAGCCTGTACCTGGCAAGGCAAGGTTATTCTGTTGATGTGTATGAGCGGCGGCCAGACCTGCGGCGGGCTGAACTGGCGGGTGGGCGCTCCATTAACCTGGCCCTGAGTGACCGCGGCTGGCGGGCCCTGCAGAACATAGGCATTGCCCAAGACATTAAAAAAGTGGCCATCCCCATGTACCGCCGCGTCATGCATGATTTGCAGGGCCATCTCTCTTACCAGCCGTACGGGCAGGAGGGGCAGGCCATTTACTCGGTCTCCAGAAACGGCTTGAACCAGGCGTTGTTAGACCTGGCGGAAGCCCAGCCCAACATCTCGCTCCACTTTCAGCAGCAGGTGCTAGACGTAGAAGTAGCCACCAATAAGATTACCCTGGCAGATGTTGCCTCCGGTGAACAGCACCAGATCACCCCAGACGTGATTTTTGCCGCAGACGGGGCCTACAGCATGGTGCGGCTTTCGCTCATGAAGACAGACCGGTTCAACTATGAGCAGAGCTACCTGAACTACGGGTACAAAGAATTGACCATTCCGCCGGGGGCGGAGGGGGCGTGGCAGCTGGAGAAGAATGCGCTGCACATCTGGCCGCGCGGGCAGTACATGATGATAGCCCTGCCCAACCTGGACGGCACCTTCACCTGCACCCTGTTTTTCCCCTTTGAGGGAGAGCCGTCTTTTGAGGCCCTGCAGACACCTGGGCAGGTGCAGGCGTTCTTTGAGAAAACGTTTCCAGACGCGGCGGCGCTCATGCCAGACCTTACCCAGGAATATTTTGAGAACCCCACCGGCTCGCTGGTCACCGTGAAATGTTTCCCGTGGAGCCATGAAGGCAAGATTCTGCTGGTAGGTGATGCGGCGCATGCCATTGTGCCCTTCTACGGGCAGGGCATGAACGCCGGGTTTGAAGACTGCAGCGTGTTGAGCAGCCTGCTGGAGCAGCACCCCGGTGACTGGGAAAGCATTTTTAAAACGTTCCAGGAAGCCAGAAAACCCAACACAGACGCCATTGCTGACCTGGCGGTGTACAACTTTATTGAGATGCGGGACAAAGTGGCCGACCCCCGGTTCCTGCTCCAGAAGAAGATAGAGGCTAAAATCACGGCGCAATACCCAGACAGCTGGCTCCCCTTGTATTCTATGGTCACCTTTTCGCCAGATTTACCGTATGCCGAGGCACTAGCCAACGGAAGGCGTCAGGATGAGATCATGCGCCACCTCATGGACCACATCCAGACAGAAGAAGACTATTCTAAACCAGCAGTGCAAGCCTATCTGCAAAACCATCTTGGCAAATAATTGAATACGTTTTTGGCCTGTTTTTCTTAAAACAGGCCAAAAACGCCAACGAACAACAATACATAACCAGACTGTAAAAAGCAGCAGCGCCCGGCAATGGGCCAATTTGACAGAGCTTCATGATATTCTCCAGACTGAAAGATTATTACTTGGCATTAGGCTCCTTTGTACTGGTGTTGGGGATAACTCTTTACGCCTATTATGTCTCTAAAACCAGTGACCAGGAGCAGGACGCGCAGGTGTTTAAGCTCCGCACTGAACAGGTGCGGGAAACGCTGGAGCGGCGCATGGGCAACTATCTGCAGATTTTAAAAGGGGTAGACGGTCTGTTTACCGCCTCAGACACGGTCACCTACCAGGATTTTAAGCGGTATGTCTCCTCGCTGCAGATTGAGAAGACCTACCCGGGGGTGCAGGGCTTTGGGTATGCCGCCATGCTCACCCCAGAGCAGGTGCCCACCATGGAAGCCCGTATGCAGAGCATTGGGTTCACCAACTTCAAGGTAGCCCCCGCCTCGCCCCGCACAGAGTATTCCTCCATTATTTTCTTAGAACCCATGGATGCCCGCAACCGGCGGGCCCACGGGTTTGACATGTTTCATGACCCCATCAGGCGCGAGGCCATGGAGGCGGCCCGTGATTTTAACGGCCCCGCTATTACCGGCATTGTGACCCTACGGCAGGAAGAGAACGACAAGGTGGGGCAGCCGGGGCTATTGATCTACATGCCGGTCTACTACCAGAATGCTGAGCCGGTCGCGCTGGAAGAGCGGCGGCGGCTGCTCAAAGGCTTTGTTTACGCGCCCTTTAGGGCCAAGGACTTGATGAACAGTACCATTGGCAGGGAACTGAAAGACATCTCCATCTCCATCTATGATGGCAAGAAGCCCAAGCCGGAGTCCCTCATCTATACCAATGACACCACTGATGCAAAACTGGACACCAGCGGCCGTAAGCTGTACCTGACCGAGGTGATGCGCATAGCCGGCCGTACCTGGACCCTTGAGTTCAAGCCCAGAGAATCTTTCTCTGACCAGAGGGGCATAGACGAACACAACCTTATCCTGTTGGCGGGGGGCATTATCAGCCTTCTGATTTTCTTTGTGGTATGGTCGCAGCAGCGGTACCTGCAGTCAAACCAGCTCACGGAGCTGGTCACCAACAATACCACCGCGGGTCTGTTCATGTTAGACAAGAAAGGGTACTGCACGTTTCAGAACCCGGCCGCAGAAAAACTTTTGGGCTACAGCAATGATGATTTAAGGCAAAGGCCGTTCCATGAGCTGGTACACCGGAAGCAGGAGATGGGTAACCTGGCCCCGGAGTTGAACTCCCAGAAAGCCCATGCCTTTGAAGACATCTTTATCTGCCGGAACGGTAAAACAATTCCGGTGGCCTGCGCGTCCAGGCAGGTAAAGCAGGGCGGGGAGATAGAGGGCTTCATTCTGGAGGTGCGTGACGTGACCGAGGAAAGAAAAGCCCAGCAGGCCCTGGTAGAAAGCGAGGCCCGTTTCAGGAGCATGGCAGACAGCGCCCCTGTCATGGTCTGGATGACAGATGACCAGAACAGCTGCACCTACGTGAACCGCCAGTGGCTGGAGTACACCGGCACCACCCTGCAAGATAGCCTGGGTGATCACTGGTTGGCCCTGGTGCACCCAGATGACAAGGCAAAAGCCTTCCAGATTTTCAATGCCGCCACAGAAAGCCAGACAGAGTTTCAGAGTGAGTTCCGCCTGCGGCGGCATGACGGTGAGTTCCGCTGGATGATGAACACGGGCAGCCCCCGTTTTGGCGCAGAGGGCAACTTCCTGGGCTATATTGGCTCGGCCTTAGATATCACTGAGCGCATTCTCATGGAGAACCGCCTCAAAAGCAACGCTGAGATGCTGCAGCAGATCTTTATGCAGGTGCCGGCTATTGTGGGGCTGGTGAGAACCAAAGACCTGCAATACACCCTGGTGAACGCTTACCTGCGGGAGCTCTATGACGGCCGGGCAATGGTAGGGGTGCGGGCTCCAGATGCTTTGCCTCTCTCGCAGCAGGAGCAGTTTACCAGAATCATACAGAACATAGCCCAAACCGGGGAGCCTTACATTGGGCAGGAGGTGCCGGTGTATTTTGATGGAACTCCCGCTGGCCAGGAGCATGTGCGCTTCTTTAACATGGTGTATGAGCCCATCAAAAACAGCAAAGGCGAAGTCACCTCTGTGCTGACCTTTGCGGTTGAGGTGACCGAGCAGGTGTTGAGCCGGGAGCAGCTGTCTGTGATCAACGAGGAGCTGAACCGCAAAAACAAGGAGCTGACCCGCATTAACAATGACCTGGACAGTTTTGTCTACACCGCCTCGCATGACCTGAGGTCGCCGCTGGCCAATCTGGAGGGGCTTACCACCGCCCTCTTAGAAAATGCCGAAGAGAAGCCCCAGGGGGAAGATGACGAAGACCGCATGCTGTTGCAGATGGTGGCTTCTTCCATCGCTAAGTTAAAAGGTACTATCCATGACCTGACAGAGATTACCAAGGTGCAGAAAGACCTGGAGTCACAGGCAGAGGAGCTAGCCTTCTCAGAGGTGCTCACTAGCATAGAAGAAGACATTCACGGCATGATCCAGGAGGCGGGGGTGACCGTGCAGAGGGAGTTTGCCGTGCCGCAGATCAGGTATGCGCGTAAAAACCTGCGCAGTATTCTCTACAACCTGGTCTCCAACGCCATCAAGTACCGGGAGCCCACCCGCCCCCTGCAGGTCAACGTACGCACCCGGCGCGAAGGCGAATATGTGGTGCTCACCGTGCAAGACAACGGGTTGGGCATACGGGAAGACCAGCAGGAAAAGCTGTTTACCATGTTCAGGAGGTTCCACTCGCACGTAGAGGGGACCGGCATTGGGCTTTACATTGTGAAACGCATCATTGAGAACAACGGCGGCTACATTGAGGTAGAGAGCGAGCCGGGCAAAGGCAGCACCTTCACTGTGCATTTCAAAGAAGAAGCGTAACCCGGCACCTGGCACCAACTGAAACGCCCGGCTCTTTATTAAGAGCCGGGCGTTTCAGTTGGTGGGTGCTTTGCGTTAGATCTTGTTTACATTTTGCTTTTGCAGGCGAAAGCGGGGAGCGAAAGGTTCTTCTATCCCGTTTTTAGGGCGGCATAGCCGCGCGCTGGGGCGAGGCAAACGCCAGGGCAGGTTCTTTTGAGGCCCGTTGGCAGCGCAAAAGACACATGTAAACCTGCTCTTAGGTGAGCAACGGAAGTAAAAGATCTGGGTCTACTTTCTTGAGCAGCTCCTCTACCTGTTGCCGGGTGAAACGCCCGTTCACTTGCAGCATGAGAAAGTTGTTGCCGTATTTACGGTACCCCACAAGTTCCTGCACCTGGTTGTTGGCCTGTCTCATTTTGAATTGAAGCGCGCCTGCCGCCTCATCCAGCAGGGGCAAGTTGGCATAGCTTTCCTTCTGAAGCACCTGGTCCAGCTCCCGGGTAAGGCCTTTGTCCAGAAGTTTCTGAGACTTGCGGTTGGTGGGGGTAAAGGTCAGCACCCTGATAGAAGAGATGTTGGTCAGCGCCGCCTTCAGGGTGCTGTCAGTTGTTCCGCTGGAGAGGTACCTGGTTACCAGGCCCACGGGCAGGCTGGTGCCTTTGAAGCCGGCCTGGTCTCTGTATTTCTGAAAGAAGTCGGTGGTGGTCTGTGCCGGGGGCAGGTTGCTGGTACTGCTGCAGGATTGCACCGCCATCACCGCCAGGAACAGGAGGGGGATAAGCAGGCGGTGAAGCCTCCGGAGACTATGGTAAAAGATTGGCTGTGTCATTTTCTTCTGTTTTTAGCCTGTTTTACGGAAAATAGGCTAAAAACGCTGATCTGCCCCTTGCTGCTTTCTGCAGATGCCTCCGGGTGGTTGCCTGTAAAAGCGAAACAGCCAAAGCATTGCCTCTTTTTTAGCCATTTCAGAAATAAAAACCGCCTGCCTTTGGAATTATGGGAAAGTGTGGCTACATTCGGTTTTGTTGTGTGAAATCTGCTGCTGCCAGCACGGCGGCTTCTGTTCTTTCTCAGGCATGGCCAGCCCAGAGTTTCTGTGATCGTTTGGCCCTGCTTTGCCTTACTACTGCTACAAGAGGTGCGCGTCTAGCTTGGTGCAGAGCGTGCCATTGCTATACATATTACTAGCCAGCTGCTTTCTTTGAGCTTCTGGGATGTTTCATCTGCCCTCCCCCGCACTAGTTTTCTCTGCGGCCTGTGCCGTTAAAATTGTTGTAGGCTAATTAAATATTACTTTGAGTTTAGTGGACAGATGGAAAGCGCTGAAAAAGAACTTTATGTGCTGAGCAGACTGAAGTCCGGAGATGAGCAGGCGTTTGAGGAGATTTACAGGCAGTACGCGTATTCTTTGACTGAGTTTGCGAGCTCCAAGCTGGCCTCACTGGAGGAGGCGCAGGATCTGATACATGACCTGTTTGTATATCTCTGGACAGAGCGCGGCACCCTCCAGATCACCGGTTCCCTCAAGGGTTTCCTGTTTGCCGCTGCCCGGTACCGGGTCATAGACCACATTCGCAAGAACATTACCCGCAGCAAGTACGCAAACGCCGTGCAGGCGCTGGAGCCCACCCCCGTGTACCAGCTGGAGAAAGAGCTGGAGGCGCAGGAACTGGGCGGCCTCCTGGAGAACGCCGTTGCCCGCCTTTCACCGCGGGTGCAGGAAGTTTACCGCCTGAGCCGCCATGAAGAATTGAGTATTGCTGAGATTGCCTCTGAGCTCAACCTCTCTGACCAGACCGTGAAGAACCAACTGGGCACCGCCCTCAAGCACCTGCGGCGGGTGGCGGTGAAAGCCTCGGTCTGGCTTTTGCTGGCGGCTGGCCTCTCCTAAGCCGTTAATCCCCCTTTCTGGAAAACATTCTTTAAGAAAATGCTGTTTTGGGGCTGTTTTCTGAAAAACAGCCCCAAAACAGAAACTTCTCTTCCCGCTCAGGGGTGACACCAGCTGTCCTGAATAAGGCAACAGTGGTGACCTCTCTGCTGCAGAAAAGGTGTGAGGTCTCCTTCCATTCCGGCGGCAGGTGCGGCCAGATCCCTTTGCCTCTTTTCTTTTAAAATCCCTCCTTCGGCGCAGCCGTTCCAGCCTTCCTGTTTTAGGGCTGTTTTTCAGAAAACAGGTCAAAAACAGGAAGGCTGGTGGCGCCCCGCCAGAAAAGAAACAGCGCCTACGAAGTCTTCGGGGAAAAAGTTTGATTTTCTTTCGAAGGGTATAGTACTCCTGCCGCGCTCATCCGACTTTCTGTCATAACCCACCTGAGATGAGCAAAAAGGACATCAGTGATTTGTTAGATAGGTACCTGGCCGAGGAGTGCACGCCTGAGGAGGCGCAGCAGGTAGAAGCGTGGCTGGCCAATCTGCAGCAGGAGAAAAACCAGTGGCAGAAGCTAGGGGAGCCAGAACGGGAACAGCTGCTCTCCTCTGTTTTTGCCAACATTAAAAATACCATTTCGCCAGAGGCCAGGGTGGTGCAGATGCCGGTACGCAACCGGTGGCGTATGATCTCAGCCCTGGCGGCGGCCTTTTTGATAGGGGCTTTGGTTTACACCTTCTGGGGCCAGCTTGTGCAGAACAGAAATGAGCAGGAGGCTTATGTGGCGGTGCAGGCCCAGAAGGGCCATCGTAAACGCCTGACTCTGCCAGACGGCACGCACCTGTGGCTCAATGCCGGCTCCAGCCTGAAGTACCCCGTCTCCTTCAATCAGAAAAACCGGGAGGTGTTCTTAGAGGGCGAAGGCTTTTTTGAGGTGGCCCATAACCCTGAGAAACCCTTTGTAGTGCGTACCGGCTCTCTGAGCACCAAGGTGTTGGGTACGGTTTTCAATGTGAACGCCTACCCGGAAAAGGAAACGGTGCAGGTGACCCTGGTTTCTGGCAGGGTGCTGCTGGAGCAGAACCAACAGGAACTTGCTTCATCTATGGAGCTGGCGCCGCGGCAGGCCGCTACTTTCTCAAAGAAATCTGGCAATCTGAGCCGGCAGGAGGTGCGGCACGTGGAGGAGTTCTACGCCTGGACAGAGGGTAGGCTGGTGTTTCAGGAGACGCCTCTGCAGGAGGCGCTGCTGCGGTTAGAGCGGGCCTACGGGGTGTCGCTTGCCGCAGAGGGGCAGGTGGCCAACTGTACCATTACCGGAACCTTCAAGGTGGAGCAGCCGCTGGCTCAGGTCATGCAGATCATCTCCATTTCTACCGGGGGCACCTTTGCCCCGGCGGGTGCGGGCGGTGTACTGCATGGGGCTGGCTGTGACTAAACCCACCTGCCACAGAGAAGAGAGCGGGCGCCAGGCCAGCTACTTTTCCTTCGGCTTCTAAGAATTTAACCCTACTCCAAACATACAAACATGCTTTTCTTCTTTAGACGGAACAGGACGGTACAGCACGTGCTCAGGTGCGCTTGCCTTACCTTGCTCCTGGCTATGACCCTGCAAATAAGCTTTTCGGCAGGCCTGAACGCCCAGGGAATTCTGGAGCGGAGAGTCTCGCTCTCTATGGTGAACAAGCCTTTAAAGGAGGTGCTGCAGGCCCTGAACCAGAAAACCAGCATTGACTTTGTGTACAGCTCTAAGGTAGATGTACACAAAGTGGTGTCTGTGCAGGCTCAGAACAAAGAACTACGCCAGGTTCTAAAAGACGTGCTGACCCCTACCCGGCTAGATTATGAGGTGGTGGGAACCAGCATTGTGATCAAAGAAAGCCCTGTGCCCACACCGGTGCCTGTGCTCAAAAAGTCGGCGGCGGCTGCCCCCTCATTGCCGGTGGTAGTACCCGTGCGGGGGAAAGTGGTAGATGACAAAGGCGAACCGCTGCCGGGGGTAACGGTTCTGGTCAAAGGGACCCAGACCGCTACCGTGACAGATGCAAACGGTGCTTTTTCAATTGAAGCCCCCGCCAATGCCTCCCTTATGGTCTCTTACCTGGGTTTCCTGACGCAGGAGGTCAAAGTGGGCAGCCAGCAGGAGTTGACGGTGAAGCTGGTGCCAGACCCCGTGGCTTTGGGTGAAGTAGTGGTGACGGGGTACACGGTGCAGGAGAAACGCGTGGTGACCGGGGCTATTGGCCAGATTAAAAGCCGCGAGATTGCCAACATGCCCATCCAGTCGTTTGATCAGGCCATGCAAGGGCGTCTGGCCGGGGTGCAGGTGCAGACGGCGTCTGGGGTGCCTGGCGGAAAAGTGAGTATCAACATCAGGGGTATGGGGTCTATTACCGCTGGGAATGAGCCGCTCTACATTGTAGACGGGGTGCAGATCAACTCAGAAGATGATGCCGGGGGCACCGTGGGCACCAACCCCCTTTCGTTCCTGAACCCCAATGACATTGAGTCAATTGAGGTTTTGAAAGATGCCGCCGCGGCCTCTATCTACGGAGCCCAGGCGGCCAACGGCGTGGTGCTCATCACCACCAAAAGCGGGGATGAAGGCCCCACCAAGATCAGCGTGAACATGTACCGGGGATTTGCCTCGCCGCTGCCGCTCATAAAAATGATGGACAGCCAGCAGTACCTGGATGTGCGCATGGAAGCTTACCGCAACCGCTACCCAGACCGTACAGAGGGGGCCATCAGAACAGAGGTGCTGCAGGAAAGCATGCTCCCCATCAACATGACAGATGCGCAGCTTGCCGCCCTGCCTACGTATGACTGGCAGAAGGCAGCCTTCAGGACCGGTGATATTTATGATGTGGAGCTGGCCGCCTCCGGCGGAAACAAGACCACCACCTACCGTCTCTCTGCCTCTTACAACAGCAGCGAGGGCAACCTGATTGGCATTGACTTCTCCCGCGCCACCGCAAAACTGAGAGTACAGCACAAACCCACGCGCAAGCTCACCATCAGCACCAACATCAACCTGAGTAACATAGTGCAGAACGGGACGCAGCAGTCAGCGGGGTCAACGGGCTTTATGTCAGCGCCGCAGTTTTCATCACCTATGATTCTGCCGTTCATTCCCATCACGCTGGAAGATGGTTCGCCTAACAACCCGTTGGGCGGCTTCCCGGGGGAACTGCGCTACAACCCCATCTACACGGCAGAGGTAAACTTTATTCAGGGCAAAACCCGGGCGCTGTACAGCAACATCATCCTCAGCTATGACATCACCAAAGACCTCAATTTCAAGTCTACCTGGGGGCTTGACTACCGCAACATCAACGCAGAGCAATACCTGGATCCCAGAACCCATGAGGCATATGCCCGCCGGGGGTATCTTTCCATCCGGAACAGGGAATCCAGCACTGTCTCTGGTACCCAGGCCCTGACGTACAGCAAACGGTTTGCCGGTGGGCACCGGTTAACGGCCTTGGCTGGGGCAGAGTACCGTGATTACAGCCGGCAGATCTCCTTTTCAGCGGGTGAAGGCTTTTCTACCTACCAGTTCAGGCACATGTCAGGGGCGGCCACCATTCTTTCTTCTACCGGCTCCTGGACCGGCTACCGGCAGTTAGGGTTTTTCTCACAGGCCAACTATGACTATAAGAAGAAGTACATGGCCAGCGCTATTTTGCGGTATGACGGTTCCTCTAAGTTTGGTGCCAACAACCGCTTTGGGTTGTTCCCGGCGTTTTCAGCGGGTTGGGACATTGCCGCAGAAGACTTTCTGAAAGACGTGCGCTGGGTAGATCAGTTCAAGCTGCGGGTGGGGTACGGTGAAACCGGGAACAGCGCCATTGACCACTTTGCCTCCAGAGGCCTTTTTACCGGTTCCAGCAGCTATGGCGGGCAGCCGGCCATACAGCCCAGCTCACTTGAAAACCCAGACCTGCGGTGGGAGCGCAACGCCTCTACCAATTTGGGGGTTGATTTCTCGCTTTTCAGAAAGAGGTTGAGCGGCTCAGTAGATGCATTCCATAGAAGAAGCAAAGACCTGTTGCTGGAGCAGCCGGTGCCGTGGTACGGCGGGTATGAGAGCATGTACCGCAACGTGGGCGAAGTGGTGAACCGTGGCCTGGAGGTAGAACTGAACGGTGAGGTGCTACGGGTAGGGGGCTTCCAGTGGAATTCTGGTTTCAACATCACGTTCATGGACAATGAGGTGACCAAGCTGTATGAGGGCCTGAACGGCGAATCTCTGCCCGGTAACCCGTCTGTCCGGATTGGCCACCCGCTCAGAACCAATTTTGTGGCGCAGTACGCGGGGGTGAATTCGGCCACCGGCCGCCCTATGTGGTGGTCTGGGAACGGGACATTGACCTATAACCCGGGAGCCCAGGGCACCAACAGCTACACCCCGTATGGCCGCGGCAGCCAGTTAGCCAAATACTTTGGCGGCTTTACCAACACCCTCTCCTTTAAAGGGATTGAAGTTTCTGCCCTGTTCCAGTATGACATGGGGCGGGAGTACCTCAATGAGCAGAACAGAACCTGGTACCGCAACGGCCAGGGGGCCAGAAACGGACTGGAGAGAATCTACCTGATGCGCTGGACTGAGCCGGGGCAGGTAACCCCAGTGCCCAGGGCCATTAACGGCGGGGCAGAGACAGACGGGGCTACGCACATTCTCTCTTCCTCCAGGTTTCTGGAAGACGCCTCCTACATCCGGTTCAAGCAACTTGCCGCGTCTTATGCCATTCCGGCCAGGTTCCTGAGCAAATTCAAGATCTCCAGCGCGCGGGTGTACGCGCAGGCGGTGAACCTCTACACCTGGACCGCCTGGACCGGTTATGACCCGGAGTTCCTCATTGATGACGAGAATTTCACCTCTAACCAAGGGGTAGTACCCCAAACCCGCAGCTATACGCTGGGTGTTGAGTTTGGCTTTTAAGCATGACCACCATGAGAAACAGAATCTTTCCCTATATCCTTTCGGCCAGCCTCATTTTTGTCTCAGGCGCGTGTAACGACCTGTTAGACGTGGAGCCCACACATGCCATTGATTCCAGGACCGCCCTCACCAGCATGGAGGCCGTAGAGGCCGCCACCAACGGGGTTTATGCCCGGCTGCGGGCGGTGCAGCAGTACGGCCGTGACCTGGTGGCGCTGCCAGAGCTGCTGTCAGACAACGCCGTGCACTCGGGGCGGGGCACAACCCTGCAAGCAGAGGCCAGCAACAGTCCCGGTGCCCATCTGGAAACCTGGGAGACCGGCTATGCCGCCATTAATGAGGCCAACCTGATTCTGGAGGCGCTGGGGCCGCTAAGTGCGCCGCAGAGTTTTAAGAATTCTGTTGAAGGGCAGGTGCGATTTTTACGGGCGCTTTTCTACCACAACCTGGTAAAGGTGTATGCCTTTGACCCCACCGCCAATGACCCAACCCGCAACAGAGGCGGGGTACCCCTGGTCAGGAAGGGGGTAATTGCCGTGGGAGACATTGACTATGCCAAAGGCCGTGACGCAGTGTCTGAGGTGTACCGGTTCATCTATGAAGACCTCACTGCCGCGTACCAGCTATTAGAAGGTACTGATAACGCCAGAGCCCCCCATTTTGCCACCAGGGGAGCCGTTGCCGCCTTCTTCTCCAGAGTAGCGCTCTACAACGGCGACTATAACAAAGTAATCTCAGAAGCCAACCTTGCGCTCAAGTCTGGGGTGGGGCAACTGCAGCCCGCCGCCAATGTAGTAGCATCCTGGCGCACAGATGTGCACCCAGAATCTATGTTTGAGGTGGCGGTGAAGCCTACTGAGAACATAGGAACCAATGAGTCACTGCGGGCCACGTTTACCACCCGGGTGAATGCAGAGGGGAAGGTAGCCGTGAGCTACGGGCATGCGGTGGTAAGTGATGCCCTGTTAAGTGATTATGAGGCCGGAGATGTGCGCAAAGAGCTGATCTGGAAAGGCCTGGGCAACAACAGCAGCAAGAATGAAATGACCAAGTTCTTCAGCCGGGGCGGAGTGAAAGACCTGGACAACATTCCGGTGATCAGAGTGGCAGAACTGTACCTGAACCGGGCCGAGGCCTATGTGCGCCTTGACCAGGCGCCGCTGGCGCTGGAGGACCTAAATACCATCAGGGTGAACAGGGGGCTGCCGGCGGTTTCCCTTTCCGGGGAGGCCCTGTATGACGAGATCCTGAAACAGCGGCGGGTGGAGCTGGCCTTTGAGGGACACCGCTGGTTTGATATGAAGCGCCTGGCCCGGACCATGTACAAAGAGACGGGCAATATTCCCCACTCCAGTTACCGCATTCTGGCCCGCATTCCCTTCAGAGAAAGAAACGCCAATAGCAACATTGCCCAAAACGTGGGCTATTAAACCAGTACTACCGTGAAAAAAAGTATATATCTCTTTCTATTGCTGCTTTCTGCCTCCTTAACAGGGTGCTTTGAGAAATATGAAGACCGCTACTACTTCAGAGACTTTATGGTGGAGTTTGATGAAGCCGTGACCCGCACCAAAGTTAGCGGGAAGATTTACCCCCGGGTAGACGGGCTGGACCCGGCCAGCGGGGTGGTGAAATACCGCATCAACCTCATTGGCGGGCAGTTCCCCACTGAGCAAGTGGTACAGTTCAAAGTGGTGGAAACCGAGAGCACCGCCCGCGAAGGGGTGCACTACCGGTTCCCCAACGGCAATTCCATAGTGATACCGGCCAACAGCAGCTTTGGGTATCTGGCAGTAGAGGTGCTGCCAGACGGCAGTGGGAACTCCCAGCTGGTGGTGGAGCTGGTGGGGAACCAGGAAATCAAACCCATGGACAACTTCCGGGCCATTGGCATTCCCATCACTTTCCCCAGAACTGACCCAGACCCGGCGCTGGTGGAGAAGATTAATGACATTACCTACTACAAGGCCCTGGAGATTGGGGCGCACCTGAGCGCCACCCTGGGCAGCCACCTCAACCTGTCTACCGGAGCTATCTATACCAACACCGGGGCAGACGCCAATCCCGCCCAGATTGACCTGCTGGTGGCAAATGGGTCCAGCTCCAATATGAACCTTTTGGCACCGTCCAGTTCTGGCGTGAGTGGTTGGGGCTCTATCAACACCCGTATCACCGCCTGGCCGGTAAGAAACAGCGCCACCCTCATTAAGTTCAGAAACCCCAGCCAGGCAGAGCTGCAAATGTTCAATGACTTGCAAACCGCGGCGCAGGTAGAGGCCGCCTTCATTCAGGCGCAAAACACCGTCAGCAGCAGAACCGGCTATGTGTCAGCAGATGACGGGCCGGGGGATAGGGTACGACAGCTGAAGGCAGGGGAGCTCCTCTTTGTCAAATCTGGAACAGGCAACCGCTATGCCGTGATCAGGATTGCAGACCTGACCGCCGGAAACGCCGGGGGCATGACCATTCAGTACAAGGTGACCAACTAAAAAAAGCAGGCAAGGGCAAGCGGTTTCTTAGTCAAAAGGACCGCGCGCCCGCAATCAGAAAATACCATGAAAAAGATTTTTAACCATTTTTGGTGCACCCTTGCCACCCTGTGCCTGGTGCTGGGGGCTTGTAAAGAGGATGATCTGCCAGAGGTTAACCGGGAGCCCTTCTTTAGCCCCAACGGTGATATTGCCCTGATGCAGGTGAAGCTGGGAGCCCCTGGAAACTCGCTGGAGGGCGGGTATCTTGACCTTGCTACCGGCACAGTATATCAGGAGGCGGCAGTTGGAGCCCAAGAAGGCAAAGTAGACCTGTTGTTCGCCAAGTCCTCCAGCGGTGCTGTCAACCTGATGGTGCCTGCCAGCGCTGGTCTGGAAGGCTGGGATTTCAGGAACCGGGGCACTCTAATGAAGCTTAGAAGCACCTCTTCTGAGGAACTGGCCATGTTCAATAGCCTTAAAACGTCTGGAGCCCTTGAAACTGCCTACACCACCACCCAGCAAACCCTTGCCACCAGAACCGGTTACGTAGCCGAAGAAGACGGCCCCTCTGACCGCGTGCTGAACGTAGTGGCAGGTGATCTTATCTTATACAAATCTCTGGAGGAAAACCGCCAGATAATAGCCATTGGGAGGGCGGTGACCGTGAGTACTGGAAACAGCGGGGCGCTGACCATTGATTTTAAAGTTGCCCAAAACATAAAGGGAGCTACCCCTGCCGTACAGCCAGACCCGGCCACCGACTATAAAAAACTGGAGCTGATGCTGGGCTCGCAAACCAACGCCTACTTAGGCAACAACCTAGACTTCTTTACGGGGAAAGCCCTGGTAGATGCAGAAGCCAGTGCCGCGCCAGGCTCAGTAGATCTGCTCCTGGCCAATTCCAGCACCTTTGGGTTTAACCTCATGACACCGGGCGGGCCGGGTGTGATCGCCTTCGGCGGAAGCTCAGAAACCAAGGTGCTGGGCTGGGGAACCCGGAACAACGGTGAACTCATCAAACTCACCAGCCCTATTGCGCAGGAACTGCAACTCCTGACAGACATACAGACGGCTAGCCAGATTGAAACCACTTACAATGCCTTGAAAGCCACGGCTGCCAGCAGGCCCAACTACAACGCCACCAATGACGGAGCTTCAGACCGGATCAGGAGCATTGAGCCTGGTGACCTCATTCTGTACAAGTCGCTTACGCCGGGCCGCAAGATTTACGCGGTGGGCCGGGCGGTGAACCTGGCCAGGGGCAACGCGGGTTCCATGGTGCTGCAGATGAAGGTGTCTGCTGAGCTGGTGAACGTGCCGCCGCCGCCAGTGAGTGACATCACCACCTATCAGGTAACCTGGGGTGGGCAGAGCAACACCAGCCTTGGTTATTTCCTGGACCTGAAAACCGGAAATGTCTATAACAATACCACCTCACCGGCTAACGCCGATAAAATTGACCTGTTCAACGCCTTCGGGGCTACCACCGGGGTCAATTTCTACACGCCAGGCGTAGCACAAACAGCCTTTGGCGCCATTGAAACCCTTATCAAAACCTGGCCAACCCGCAACAACGGCAACATGGTCAAGCTCCGGAACACCACGCCAGAAGAGCGCGAAGCCTTTGACGCCCTGGAGTTCAACCAGGAGATTGAAGCCGCCTATGACCAGGCGCAGGCCAGCGTGACTAGCCGTGCCGGGTACGTTGCCCTGGAAGACGGCCCCACCAACACGCGTCTGCGCAAACTGGTGGCCAATGACATCGTCTACTTCCGGTCGGCGAGCCGCAATTTCACCGCCGCCATTCTGGTGCAGGACGCCGAGCAGAGCTCTACGGGCACCATTACCCTAGTTGTAAAAGTCAAAAAAGATTAACCTAATCCATCCCAACAAACAGACAAGCATACCCATATGAAGAGAATTGCCTTAGTACTAGGATTTTGCGGCGCACTCCTGCTGGCGCCCGGGGTGACGGTCACTTCTTCCTTCGCCCAGAAAAAAGGAGCCGCAGACAAGGGGGAACCCGTGAAGACCCTGCAGGTGACCATGGGTGCCCAGAGCAACAAGTCAATCGGCGGGTTTGTAGAGGCGGCCACCGGCACTACGTATTCAGAGAACGAAGCCAGCGGGAATACCGGCAAAATTGATTTCATCTACCTGCACGGGAAAGACTCAGGCGCCAATTTTGTGACCCCAGCCAGCGCGGGGCTGAGCGCGTTCAAAAAACTGTCTGAGCGGGTGGCTACCTGGGAGGCCAGGAACGAAGGCACCCTTATCAAATTACCGGCATCAGAGGAGAGCCAGCAGCTGTTTGAAAGCGTGAAAACCACCGCAGACCTGCAGGAAGCCTTCAAGAAAGCGGGAAAATCTGTTACCGGTGCGGCGGGCTACAAAGCCAAAGACTTCGGGCCGGGTGACCGCATCAGGTTTCTGGCCGCCGGAGACGTGGTGCTGTTCAAATCTAAGAACAATGTGCTGGCTGTTCTGCAGGTAAAAGAAGTGGGAGACACCACCACCGGCACCCTCACCGCCGAGGTGAAAACCAGTGGCGGGAAAGTAGCCGGGAAATAACCTGGCCGGCTTCGGGCTGCAAAGCATGGCCAAGCCTTCCCTGCCAGCCCAGCGTTGCCGTTTCCGTTTTGGGCCTGTTTTCCGGAAAACAGGCCGAAAACGGGAGCCGTGACAAAAGCTGCTTCGGCTTTAGCCGAGGAGGATTCCAAGACGGACGCCAGCCAGTTAAACGCAAGTACCGTGCGCTATCAAGTTGCTTGCAGAAAGACTAACTAAAAAGATATCTGAAGTTTCTGTTTTGGGGCTGTTTTCAGAAAAGCAGCCCCAAAACAGAAAACCATGTACCGCTTACCTTACTCACCACCTCAAGAATTGATATGAAACCAAACCATCTGCCTGGCAGACGTACTTATTGGGTAGCGGCTTTCAGCCTGGTGCTGTGGAGCCTGGGCTGCTCCAAGAACATTACCCCCGAGCCCAAGGCGGTTACCTCCAGCTGGGTAGCCAACCAATCTTACTATGACGGACAGAAATGGTCTGAGATGGTGGTGGGCACCATGCCGCTGGTCATTAGCGTGCCGCACGGCGGAACGGTGGAGCCGAGTAACATTCCGGACCGTACCTGCCCAGACGCCACCACGGTGCGCGACGCCAACACCATTGAACTGGCACGCGCCATTGAGCAGGAGTTTGTGAAGAACTACGGGGTACGGCCGTATCTGGTCATTTCGCACATTGCCCGCAAGAAAATTGACCAGAACCGCGAGATGGAACCCGGCACCTGCGGCAACGCGCTTATGAAGGAAACCTGGCAGGCGTACCATAATTTTGTTGACACCGCCCTGGCCCTGGCCACTAGAAACCACGGCACAGCACTCTTTATTGACCTGCACGGGCACGGGCACAGTGTTCAACGGCTGGAGCTGGGCTACAACCTCACCGCAAGTGAGGTGCAGGATGTAAGCCTGAACAGGAACCTGGCCACGTTGGCCGCCAAATCCAGCGTGAACAACCTGCTGCAGGCCAATAACCAGATCACCTTCCGGAACATGATGGTGGGCGACTATGGCTTCGGGACGCTGATCAGGAATGAAGGTTTTGCGGCCGTGCCGAGCAAGCAAGACCCGTACCCGCTGTCAAACCAGCCCTATTTTTCCGGCGGCTACAACACCCGAACGTACACCTCGGCCAATTTCCCCAAGGTGCACGGCTGGCAGATTGAGTGCAACATGACCGGCGTGCGCGACACCAACGGTCGGCCCCTTTTTGCGGCGGCGTTTGCCAAGGCCATCATGCAGTACTACGCCAACAATACGTCGCTGCGGCCCCCGTTCACCCCCCTGAGATAGTTTTTCGGCATAGCCGCGCCAAACCCTGCAGAGGGGTGGGCGGCTGTGACATGTTGAGTACCCCAACCAAACCAAACAAATGAAACGCACCCGCTCGCTCCCGGCATATTTATTGGCCGCTGCCGTTGCTTTTTCCTGCAACAAAACGGCTACCCAGGAAACCGCCGCCGCCGCTGCCCAAACGGTAGAAAGCCTGGCCATTGAGAAAGCCATTCTGGAAGACCAGCAAAACTTCTACTACACCAACTTCAAGGAATATCCGCAGAACGACCCGTCACTGCCCATTGGCGTGTTTGACTCGGGCACCGGTGGGCTCACCATCTTAGACGCGCTGGTGAACTATGACCAGTTCAACAACCAGAGCAAAGCGGCCGGGGCCGATAAGGAACCCGATTTCTCAAGAGAGAAATTCATCTACCTGGCCGACCAAGCCAACATGCCGTACGGCAACTACTACAGCGCCAACAAGTCTGATTTGCTGGTGGAGCACATTATCAAAGACGCCCAGTTCCTGATGGCCAGCAAATACTACACCCGCAGCGGCGAGAAGTCTTACCAGGAAGACAAGCAGCCCGTGAAAGCCATTGTGGTCGCCTGCAACACCGCCACCGCCTACGGCAAAGAACACATTGAGAGTTTCATCAAGAAAACCGGCATTGACCTGAAAGTGATTGGCGTGATAGACGCCGGGGCGAAGGGTGCGCTGGAAGTTTTCAAGAAAGACGAAAATGGTACCGTGGGCGTGTTTGCTACGGTAGGCACCATTGCCTCTAAAGGCTACGAGAAGACGTTTCTGGCGCTCAAAGACAAGATGGGCTACACGGGCAACCTTCAGGTGGTGAACCAAGGCGGTCAGGGCTTGGCCGAAGCCATTGACGAGGAGCCTGATTTCATTCAGCGCGATGCCAAAGCCCCCCGCCAGAACTACCGTGGCCCGTCTTTGGCCAACGCCGACTACCAGATTGACAAGACCTTGCTGGACGTGTACAACTTCAACTTTGACCACCAGAAAATGCTGTGTGACAGCAAAAACTCTGATGATTGCCAAGTGTTACAATTGAACGCGCCTGAAAACTACGTGCGGTATCACTTGGTGTCAATGATGGAGAAATTGCGCAAGACGCCTAACGCCCAGCCGCTCAAAGCTGTGATTCTGGGTTGCACGCACTACCCGTACATGACCAAAGACATCAATCAGGTGCTGGGCGAACTCTACAACTACAAAAAGAACGGCCAATACGTGTACCGCGCGCTCATGGCCCAGAACGTGCGCCTCATTGACCCCGCCATCAACGTAGCCGCCGAACTGCACGCTTACCTCAAAGAGAAGAACCTGTTCAACCAGCAGGCCAAGTCCTTGAGCAGCGAATTCTACATCAGCGTGCCCAACCTCAACAACCCGTCCATCAAAACAGACAGCGTGGGCCGCTTTACCTATGATTACAAGTATGGCCGCAACGTGGGCGAGATTCAGGAGTACGTGGCGGTGGTGCCGTTCAGCAAGAAGAACATTCCGGTAGAAACCCTCAACCGTTTCAAGACCTCCATTCCGCAGACGTATAAACTGATTCAGAACTTCCACCAGGCCAACCCTAAAACGGCCACGCTCACGGCAGAAGAGAAAATCAACTAATGCCCGGGCCTCTTCCCTTTTCTTTCTTCAGAAGGAATAGGGAAAAGGCCTTCTGTTTTCGGCCTGTTTTAGCCAAAACAGGCCGAAAACGCAAATCCAACACTACCCAACCACCCCAACCAACGAAGCAAATTATTTACCTTTTCCCAGTTATGAAGTTGAAGTTCTCCACCCTTGCCACGGTTCTGTCCCTCACGGCCGCGGCGCTGCTCACGGTCATTGACGCCTACGTCACGCCGCTGTCTGAACCTGTTTTGTTTGCGTTCCGGTGGCTGGCCATTGGCGGTCTGGTGCTGTTCGGGTTCCAGCGCAAAACCTTGACTACCTGGATTCTGGTGGCCTTGGTGATGGGTGCCGAGATTGGGCATGACTTCCCCGCGTTCGGGATAAATCTGCAGGTGTTGAGCAAGATTTTCCTCAAGATGATTAAGACCATTGTGGGGCCGCTTCTGTTCGGGACGCTGGTGTACGGCATTGCCGGGCACTCCAACATCAAGCAGGTGGGCCGCATGGGCTGGAAATCATTGCTGTATTTTGAGGTGGTGACCACGCTGGCGTTGTTCATCGGCCTGGCCGCCATCAACCTCTCCAAAGCCGGTGAGGGCGTGAAGCCACCCGCCGCGCTGCACGAGGAACTGCCGGTGGTGAAACCCCAAACCACGCAGGAAATCATTCTGCACGTGTTCCCAGAGAACTTCGTGAAATCTATGGCCGACGGCGAAGTGCTGCAGATTGTGGTGTTCAGCGTGCTGTTCGGGATAGCCCTCATTCTGGTGCGCGAAGACAAGCGCAAGCCCGTGGTGCAGTTCGCTGAGAGTCTGTCTGAAGTCATGTTCAAGTTCACCAACATCGTCATGTACTTCGCGCCGTTTGGTGTGGGCGCAGCCATGGCCTACACCGTGGGGCACATGGGGCTGGGCGTGCTGGTGAACCTCTTCCAACTGCTGGCGACGCTCTACGTGGCCCTGATTGTATTTATGGCGGTGGTGCTGTTGCCTATTGCCCTCCTCATTGGCTTGAACATCAAGAAATTCATACAAGCCATTGCCGAACCCGTATCCATTGCCTTCGCCACCACCAGTTCAGAGGCCGCCTTACCGCGCGCCATGGAAGCCGTGGAAAAACTGGGCGTGCCGCGCAAGATTGTGGCCTTTGTGATGCCCACCGGCTACAGCTTCAACCTGGACGGTACCACGCTGTACCTGGCGCTGGCCTCCATCTTCGTGGCGCAGGCCGCGGGCATTGAAATGACCCTTGGCCACCAGCTCATGATTGTGTTCACCCTCATGCTCACCAGCAAAGGCGTGGCGGGCGTACCGCGCGCGTCTTTGGTGATTTTGCTGGGTACGGCGGCTTCCTTCGGCTTGCCGGTGTGGCCCATCTTTATCATTCTGGGCATTGACGAACTCATGGACATGGCCCGTACCTCTGTAAACGTGATTGGCAACTGCCTGGCCGCCGTGGTCATTGCCAAGTGGGAAGGCGAATTTTACCCAGACGGGCTTCCGGCGGTGCCGGTGGTAGAAGGCGTGCCGTTGGCTCCTGTGGAGGAACGGTTGGCGGTAGCGCCAATAGCGAAAGAGCCGGTGCAGTAATCTGGTAAACCATGGCGCAAGCGTCCGCTTGTGTCCACAAGTGCTGGGCTCAAAAACTTAGAAATCGGGCAAACCCGATGTCAAGATAAGATTTTGCGTTTTCGGCCTGTTTTGGCCAAAACAGGCCGAAAACGCAAAACCATCAGCAGCACGGCACAAGCGGACGCTTGCGCCATAAATGAAAGACAAACCGTTTCAAAGTATACCAACCTTGCATACCATTTTCAACAAACAGTTTCTGCTCACCGCCTGCTTGGCGCTGCTCACGACAGCGGTAAGTTACGGGCAACGCGCGGCAGGTAAAACGCTGGACTTGCTCATTACCGGCGCCATGGTGTTTGACGGCAGCGGCAAAGATTCGGCGCAGCTGGACGTGGGCATTCTGGGCGATAGAATTGCCTTTGTGGGCAACGCGCAGCAGAACCAAATCAAAGCCAAGAAGACCATCAAAGCCAAAGGGCTGTACCTGGCGCCGGGTTTCATTGACCCGCATACGCACACAGACAAATACCTGAACAGCAAAGACGCCGCCGAGCGGGCTACCCTTCCGTTTCTGGCGCAGGGCGTGACCACCGTGTTTGCCGGCAGCGACGGGTTTGGCGGGTCAGACATTGCCAAGCAGCTTTCGGCCTGGGATCGGAACGGCATTGGCCTCAACGCCGCGCTGTTTGTGGGCCACGGCGGCGTGCGTAAAGAAGTGCTGGGCAGCAAAAACGTGCAACCCACGCCCGCCCAGCTGGAAGAGATGCGCCAACGGGTAGACCGCGCCATGAAAGAAGGGGCTATTGGCCTTTCCGGTGGATTGTTCTATGCACCCGCCAGCTACGCCAAAACCCAGGAAGTCACCGAACTGGCCAAAGTGGCCGCCAACTACCAGGGCGTGTATGACACCCACATGCGCAGCGAAGGCACCGGCGTGCTGGACGCCATTCAGGAAACCCTGGACATTGGCACTGGCTCGGGTATTCCGGTGCATATTTCGCACATTAAAGTGAGCGGCGAGACCAACTGGGGCCGCAGCCAGGAAGTGATTAGAATGGTAGAAAACGCCCAGCGCAAAGGCCAGAAAGTAACCGCCAACCATTATCCGTACGTCGCCTCGTCTACCAGCCTCAAGGCCACGCTTATGCCCCGCTGGGCCGAAGACGGGGGCAGCAAAGAGATGCTGCAACGCCTGGAAGACCCCAAAACGCTGGAAAGAATCAAGAAGAGCCTGGCCTCTAAACTGGATAGTACCGGCCGTGCCGAACGCATTACCCTGGCCACCCCCAAGAACCCCGAACTGAACGGCAAGTCTATTCTCAAAATCTCGCAGGAATGGGGCGTCAAGCCCGAGGACGCGGTCATCAGAATCCTCAAGGAGAATCCGGCTACCAGTGTGATTTCCTTCAGCATGTCTGAAGAAGACGTGGTGCGGTTCATGCAGCAGCCGTGGGTCATGACCGGGTCAGACGGCGGTGGGGCGCACCCGCGCACGTACGGCACCTTCGCCCGCAAAATGGGCCTGTACGCGCTGGAGAAGAAAGTCATGCCTCTGAGCCAAGCCCTTCACAGCGCCACCGGCCTCACCGCCACCACCTTCCACATCAAAGACCGCGGGTTCATCAAAGAAGGCTGTTTTGCAGACATCGTTCTGTTTGACCCCGCCCGGTTCAGAGACAACGCCACCTTTGACCAGTCTACCCAACTAGCCAGCGGCGTGCACTACGTGCTGGTGAACGGCGCCGTCAGCATCAGCGAAGGCAAATACACGGGCGCGCTGGCCGGGAAAGCCCTTCGGCACGCGCCCGCTAACGCTCCATCTCCAGGAAAAGAGAAATAGACATGACGTATTCTGTTTGCATATCCCCTTTAATAAAGGTCCCGGCCAGCGGCACCTGTTTGGTGCTGCTGGCGGGCTTGCTGTGTTTGTTCCAGACTCAGGCGTACAGCCAGAACGTCAAAAAAGTAGACACGCTCATCAAAGGCGCGTGGGTGTTTGACGGCTCGGGCAAAGACTCGGTGCGCCTGGACGTGGGCATTACCGGCGACCGCATCACCTATCTGGAGCCCGCCGGCAAGAAAGTGCCCAAAGCCAAGAAAACCATTGCCGCCAACGGCTATTACCTGGCTCCCGGTTTCATTGACCCGCACACGCACGTGGCCGCTGACCTGTCGCACCCGGAGCGCAAGAGCAATTTGGCGTACCTCATGCAGGGCGTAACCACCGTGTTTGAGGGCAACGACGGCTCCGGGCCCATGCCCATCGGCTCCACGCTGGCCGAATGGGAGCAAAAAGGCATTGGCACCAACGCGGGGCTGTTTGTGGGCCACGGCTCGGTGCGCAAAGAAGTGCTGGGCGAAAAAGACGTGCAGCCCACGCCCGCGCAGCTGGACAAAATGAAAAAACTGGTCGCTGAGGCCATGGAGCAGGGCGCGTACGGCATTTCCACCGGCCTGTTCTACGCCCCCGGCAGTTTCGCGCGGCAGAGCGAGGTGGTAGAACTGTCAAAAGTGGCTGCCGCTTACGGCGGAATCTATGACACCCACCTGCGCGACGAAAGCACTTACAACATCGGGTTGATGAACTCCATTAAAGAGACGCTGGAGATTGGCGAGGCCGCAGGCATTCCGGTGCACATTTCGCACATCAAAGCCCTGGGCGCCGATGTCTGGGGCAAGAGCCCCGAAGTCATTCAGATGATTGAAGCTGCCCAACAAAGAGGCCTGCGCGTGACCGCGAACCAGTACCCATATTTGGCGTCACGCACCAACCTGATTGCCGCCGTGGTGCCCCGCTGGGCCGAAGACGGCGGCGTGAAAGCCATGTTCGCCCGCTTTGATGATGCCTCTTTAGCGGACAGCCTGCGCAACGGCATCAGAGACAACATCCGTCGACGCGGCGGCCCGGCTTCTTTGGTTTTATCCACCGACAATACCACGTTGAACGGGAAATCCTTAGAGAAAGTAGCGCAGGAATGGCAGCTGGATCCGGTAGAGGCGGTCTTCAAAGTGCTACGCACCGATCAGAAAGTGCGGGTGGTGTCCTTCAACATGACCGAAGAAGATTTGCTCCGGTTCATGAAGCAGCCTTGGGTTATGACTGGTTCAGACGGCACGCCCGGCCACCCCAGAAAATACGGTTCCTTCACCCGCAAGCTCAAAGAATACGCCATTGATCACCACCATATTTCCATGGCCAACGCCATTCACAGTTCCACCGGCCTCACCGCCCAAACCCTGGGCATTCAGGGGCGAGGGTTGGTGAAGAAAGGCTACTACGCAGACCTGATTCTGTTCCAGCCACAAAACCTGAAAGACTTCGCCACTTATGAGGAACCGTCCAACCTGGCCAGCGGCATGGACTACGTGTTTGTGAACGGCGTGGTGGCGGTGGAAAACGGCAAAGCCACCGGGGCCTTGGCAGGCAAAGCGCTGAAGCATAAGAAGTGATTGGCGGGAATGCTGGTCGCGTGGAGGGACTTGGTTTCCCGTTTTTGGCCTATTTTCCTGAAAACAGGCCAAAAACGGGAAACAACGGCTGAATGAGAATAGCTAGGCACGCGTCTCCGTCTCTTCCGGATTTGTAACTACGCTCCTTTGCGCGCTCACGCTCTTCCGGATTTGCAATTCGGAAGCAAGTACTCAGGGGATTTATAATCCCCGTCCCGGCGCTTTTTAACGTAGCCGCGCCGCGGATTACAAATCCGCAGGTAGGTGTGTTCGGGATTACAAATCCCGAACAGCGGAGGGACTTGGGTTTCTGTTTTTGGCCTGTTTTTAGAAAATTAGGCCAAAAACAAAAAACTACCGCTGAATGAGAATAGATAGGTGCGTGTCTGCGGCTCTTCCGGATTTGCAATCCGGAAGTTGGTAATCAGGGGATTTGTAATCCCCGCATTGAGTTTTCAAGCACGCCCGCGGCGCAGATTGCAAATCCGCGGGGTATTCAAGTTCGGGATTGGAAATCCCGAACAGCGGAGCTGATCAATGTAAAGCAGATGAAACACAAGTAAGCAGAAGCAGCAAGCATTGAGGAACAGTACTCCAGCCGTTTATTCCCCTCCCCGGAGGAGTGGGTTCCACGCCAAAAGATCAAAACCTGTTTTCGGCCTGTTTTGGCCAAAACAGGCCGAAAACAGAAAAAGAAAAACATCGGCGCAAGCCGAAAGCAACGAGTAGCATGTACGCAAGAAAAGGAACAAACAAATTTACTTTATTCATCGCCGCCGCCGCGTGGCTTCTGCACGGGTGCGGCACCTCTAAAACTGCCACTAACTCAACTTCGCCCGCGCCGGTCACAACCACGCAGGCGCAGACTAAGGCAGCTATCAAAAGTCCGCACATAGCCTATCAGGAGAAGCAGGCCTGGGCCTTCAATGGTGGCAGCGTGGTGTTCCATAACCAGTTTGCCGGAGCGCGGCTCAACGGCGTGACGCAGGAGAACGACAGCACGTTCAAACTGGAGATAAAGCCGGAGAACCAACCCATCAACCCCAGCCCGTGGTACGCCTTCAAGGTGTGGTCGAAAAGCCAAAAACCCACCTATGTGAAGTTGACGTACGGCACCAATGAGCACCGGTATTCGCCCAAGACCAGCACAGATATGCGCGCGTGGCAAGACGTACCCCAAAGTCATTTCATAGATAAGACAGGGGCGTTTTTCAAGGTGCCCGTCAGTCAGGACACCTTGATTGTGGCCGGACAGGAGATGATGACCGCTGCCATGACCTACCGCTGGATGGACAGCCTTGCCCAGAAACCTTTCCTCAAGCGGCAGACCATTGGGCAAAGTTATCTGGGGCAACCCATTGAAGCGTTCAGCACCAGCGGGTCAGACGGCAAGAAACTGATAGTGGTGTTAAGCCGCCAGCACCCGCCGGAGGTAACGGGCTTTATGGCCATGCAAGAGTTTGTGCGCGTGGTGACCGGAGACTCGCCGCTGGCGAAGCGGTTTAGGGAGAAATTTGAGGTGCTCATCATGCCCATGCTTAACCCAGACGGCGTGGATTTGGGCCATTGGCGCCACTCGGCGGGGGGCGTTGACCTGAACCGCGACTGGGAAACCTTCAAGCAGCCCGAGACGGCGGCGGTGCGCGATTTCATTGCCCAAAAAACCGGGGCGCAGGGTGCCAAGGTGTATTTCATGCTGGACTTCCACTCTACCCACCGCGACGTGTTCTATACCAACACTGAAACCACGCCTACCCACGTACCCGGCTTCACCAACCGCTGGCTCAAGGCCGTAGAGGCGGCGCTGCCCAATTACAAAGCCAACATCAGACCCTCGGGCAACGGCGGAAACGTGTCTAAGAGCTGGTTCTACCGCACCTACAACGCAGACGCCGTGACCTATGAGGTAGGCGATGACACGCCCCGTGACCAAATCAAACTGAAAGGAAGAATAGCCGCCGAAAAGATGATGGAGCTGCTGGTGCAGTAACCGTTTTCCGCCGTGGGCGGAAGGGAATGCTTTTTCTGTTTTCGGGCTGTTTTCAGAAAAACAGGTCAAAAACGCCTTTGGCTAATGCTGGTCATTTGCCGGTGCCGCATACATAGTAGGCTGGTGCACCTGCATGAACCGCTCTGGCTGGGTAAGCGGGGTGAAGCCGCATTGGGCGTAGAGGGCGTGGGCATCGGCGGTGGCGAGCATCCAGCGGCGCAGGCCCTGCAGCTCCGGGTGCGCCTGCAGCGCCTGTACCATCCACTTGGCCAGGCCTTTCCGCTGGTGTTCCTCCAGCACAAACACATCGCAGAGGTAGGCGAAGGTGGTGTAGTCGGTGACCAATCGGGCGAAGCCCGCTTGCCTGCCTTCAAAGTACACGCCCACGCACAGCGAGTGCTCAACGGCGCGGGCCACGGTTTCTTTGGGGATGCCGGGCGACCAGTAGGTCTGGGACAGGAACCCGTGGATGACCTCTAGTTGCAGCAGCTCTTTGTCAAAGCTCAGGAGGTAGCTTTGTTCGTTGGCTATGGGGGCGGGGGTGAGAAGTGACATGGCAGAAAAAGTTTCGAACTGGTTTTACCCTGTTTTACGCAAAACGGCTCCAAAACGCGGTAATCTACTGAAGAATGGCGAATAAACTGCCGGTGCCCAGCAACAGCCACAGCAACAGGCCCATCAAAAGCGGCCGTATTCCCAGCGTTTTGAGGGCACTCCACACCAAGCCGGAGCCTGCTAAGAAAAGGGTGAGCGTAAGGGTGCGTTTGGCCAACGCGGCTATGAATGTAAACGCCGGGGTGAAAGAGGCGGGGGCGTAGGTGTTGAGCAGCATGGCCAAAACAAAGGCCCCAATGAAGTATGGAACGGTGAATTTTCCGCCGTCGGCGGATTGAAAGCGCCACGCCGTGAGCACCGCCACCGGAATAATCCAGAGCGCCCGCGCCATTTTCACCGTGGTGGCCAGCTGCAGGGCGGCCTCGCCGTAACTCTGGCCGGCGCCAACCACAGAGCTGGTGTCATGAATGGCCAGCGCCGCCCACACGCCAAACTGCGCCTGGCTCAGGTGCAGCCGGTGCCCCAGCCACGGGAATACAACCAGCGCCACCGAGTTCAGCAGAAACACAATGCCCAGCGAAAGACTCATCTGCTTTTCCTGGGCCTGCACCAGCGGCGAGACGGCGGCAATGGCGCTTCCGCCGCAGATAGCGGTGCCTACCGCCACCAGGTAAGCGGTGGTGTTCTCTACCTTGAGCCATTTGCCCAGCAGAAAACCAACCAAAAGCGTGAAGCAGATGGAGGCAACGGTCAACGTAAAGCCGGTGCTGCTGGCCTGCACCGCCGCCTGCGCGTTCATCCCGAAGCCCAGCCCCACAATACTCAGCTGCAGCAGCTTCTTGGTGAGCGCAGGGGTGGCCTGCCGGAAGGGATTGCCCGTGGTGTTGGCCAACAGCACCCCCAGCCCCAGCGCCACCGGCGGACTCACCCACGGCGTAAGGCAACAGGCACCGGCCAGAATGAAAGCAGGTTGGGCAACAGAGAAAAGGCGGGCAGACATGCAACAACATTTTGGCTAATGCCTGCAAGGTAGCGGGAGGTTATTCCCCAGTCAAATGACAAATGGTGATAGGCTATTCCGGTAGGTTATACTGCCGCTGCGCAAAGCGCTGGAAAAGCTGCGCCAGCCCCTCCTGCTGCCCCAGCAGCTGCACAAACCAGAACGTGCGCGCCAGGTGGAAATCCTGCGGCGGGAGCACGGCCAGCTTGCCCGCCTCCACCTCCAGTTGAATGGCGTGCGCCGAAAGCAAGGCCACACAGTCTGAGTGCTGCAGAAACGATTTGATGGTCTCAGAAGAGCCCAGGTACAGGACCACGTTCAGGTCGGGTAGGCGCAGGTAGTGGGGGCGCAGGGCCTCTTCAATGACTTCCAGCGTGCCTGAGCCGCGCTCCCGCAGCACCAGAGGCTGCTGTACCAGTTCCTGAAACGTAATAGTCCCCTTCCGCGCCAGCGGATGGCCCGCCCGCACCACGGGCAGCAGCTCATCTGGCAAAAACGGCGTGTACTGCAGTTCGCGGCGGTGGCTGGAGCCTTCCACTATGCCCAAATCTATGTGCTGGAGCAGGAGTGCCTGTTCAATGGCTTCAGTGTTGCCGTTTGCCAGCGAGAGCTGCACCTGCGGGTGCCGCTGGTAGAATTTAGACAGCACAGGGGCCAGCACGTACTGCGCAATGGTGGTGCTGGCGCCCAGGCGCAAATGCCCGCCCACCTGGTTTTTAAGTTTGCCCAGCGCAAACTGCATCTCCTCCTGCAGGGCATGCGACCTATCAGCAAAGGAGAGCAGGGTTTCGCCGGCAGGCGTGAGCTGGATGCGGTTGCCTTTGCGTAGGAAGAGCCGCAGCCCCACCTCGGCCTCCAGCTCCTGAATGCGTTTAGTGGCCGCCGGTTGCGTGATAAAAAGCTCGCCCGCGGCTTTGGTAAAGCTCAGGTGTTTGGCAACGCTTCTAAAGACAATCCAACGGAAATCCAGCATGGGCGTGGGGTGAATGTTCAGAACAAAAAGCAACAATGCACGCAAACTCGGGAATAAAAATCATTCTGCAATATTTGCTGCCCACTGCTTTCTTAGGCACGCATTTCGTTCCCCCTTCAAAGGAGGCTGGGGGATGACAAGGCCGGCAGAAGAATATAAGCGTAAATCAATTTCAAAGAAATGTGATTCTCGGGAATGGAGGGAATGCCTAATCAGCACGAGTAGTCATGCCCCTACCCCCTTCAAAGGGGGGCGGAATGCGTTTAGATTCCTGAGTTTATGCAATTGAACAATCTGCAATTTCCCGTTTTCGGCCTGTTTTTCAGAAAACAGGTCAAAAACGTATTTTAGGCTATCCGTCCAGCCACGTCCGGAACGCCGCCACCCGCTCCCGGCTCACCAGCACCTCTTCCTGGGTGTGGTTTCTGAGCACCAGTTTGAGGCGGCTGTTGGTGTAGTGAATGATGTCCTGAATGGCGTGCATCTGCACCAGATACCCGCGGTTGGCCCTGAAAAAATGCTTTGGGTCCACCAGCTGCTCCAGCTGCTCTACAGTGTAATCAATGGCGAAGCGGCGGTTGTCTTCGGTCTGCAGAAACGTGGCCTTCTCAAAGCTGTAGAAGAAATCAATCTCCTCTACCGGCACCGCCCGCAAGTGTTCACCTACTTTGATCAAAAACCGGTTTTTGTAGGCGGGGGCGGTGGGGTGCTGCAGTTGCTGGAGCGCCTGCTGCAGGAGTTGTAAAGAAGCATCGGCCGGGGCCGAAGTGGTATTTTGGCCGGGGAGCGCCGTGGCGGTGAGCCGCTTGAATTTCTGCAGAGCTTGGGCCAGGTCTTCGTTGTCAATGGGTTTGAGCAGGTAGTCAATGCTGTTGGCTTTGAACGCGCGCAGGGCGTAGGCGTCATAGGCGGTGGTGAAGATGATGGGGCACGTGACGGCCACCTGCTCAAAGATCTGGAAACTCAGCCCATCGCCCAGCTGAATATCAAAGAACGCGATGTCTGGATTGGGTTCTTCTCTGAAAAAGGCCACGGCATCTTGCACAGAGGGCAGCTGCGCCACCACCTGCATGGGGACTTCCTGCTGGTCTTGCAACAGGCGGGTCAGACGGCTGGCGGCCAGAGGTTCATCTTCAACAATGAGGGCGCGGAGCATGGAAATTGGTTGTTTGTTGTTAGTTATTCGTTGTTCGTTTTTGGTCTGTTTTCTGGAAAGTAGGCCAGAAACGCAGGTAGAGGCAGGCGTTTGCCACCTAGAAATCTGTGAAACAAGAGAGCAGTTTAGCCAGCTGCGTTGATTCTGCCAACGTTTCCCTGCCTTCCGCTCTGCGGAAATAGGAGTTTGCGTTTTCGGCCTGTTTTTCTGAAAACAGGCCGAAAACGGCTATTGGAACGTGAGCAGCGGCAGCCGCACGGTAAAGGTGCCTTCACTGGGGAGTACCTGCATTTTCTTATTGGTCAGCATCTCATAGCGGGCTTCAATGTTGGCTAGGCCCAGGCCGCTGGGTGGCTCGTGTTGGGGTTTGGGCTGGTAGTTGTTCTGCACCACCAAATAATCGTCTTCAATAGAGACAGTTACTTTCAACGGCTCTTTCGCCCAGGCGCGGTTGTGTTTTACGGCATTCTCCAGCAGCATCTGCAGCGCCAGCGGCGGAATCTGGAGCTCTTCTGGCACATCTGTGGGCAGCTTTACCTGCAGGCCCTCGGCCAGCCTGATTTGCTGCAGAAAGGCGTAGCGTTGGGTAAAGTTGAGTTCCTCTTCCAGGGGCACTACTTCTTTGCGCTGCGAGTCCAGCACGTAGCGGTACACCTCAGAAAGCTGTTTGATGAACTTTACCGCCAAATCGGGCTCGGGGTGCACCAGGCTGGTGAGGGCGTTGAGGCTGTTGAACAGAAAGTGCGGGTTCACCTGGTTTTTAAGCGCCTCATATTTGGAGAGGGCATGCTCCTTCTGTAGCCGCTCGGCATTCACCGCCGCTTCGCGCCAGCCGCGCAGAAAGGCAATGGCGTGCACCGTCATAGTGATAATGTACGTGACGAGCATCTGGGTGAGCATGGTGTACCGCACCTTGGGCGTTCCCATGTAGCTGAAATCCCGCTTGGGCAGGAGCACGTACCAGAACCAGTTGATGAAAAACACCACTATTGCCGAGTACACCAGAACGGTGAGCAAGGTGAGAAGAAAGCGTTTCCAGGGGCTTTCTGTCCAGGAGACAAAAATATTGAGGTTGTTGCTCACATACCCGTTGCCCAGCCAAAGCATACTGAAGAGCGAGAACGAGTACAGGAAATTCTGCCACGCCTTCCCCATGTCTGTGTAGCAGCTGGAGCAGACCAGCATGACCTGGGTGCCTGCTAACAGGGCAAACAGCAAAAGCCATTTCAGGATAGAGAGGAAGCGGTTCTGTGGTAAGCCGTAGGTTGCCATGGCTGGAAGTTAAGGATTTTCAGGAAAAGCGTAGAGCCCCCTTTTGCCGCTCGGGCATAATGACTTGCTGTTTTGGGGCTAGTTTTTGAAAAACAGCCCCAAAACAGCTTTGGCAGTTACTGGCACTTGGCCAAGAGGGCTAGGGCTCTGCTTTCGCCCCAGTTGGGCAGGAGGGAGCTGGCTGGTTTGTAGGCCGCATATTTCTCTTTGGCTTTGGCCAGGATGGGTTTAGCGGCTTCGGCCCCGCCGCCGAACATTTTTGGCGTGTTGAAGGCGTTCTGCCCCAGCAGGAAATAGGCGCGCGGGTTGTTGGGGTTCAACTGGGTGGCTTTCTCCAGGGCAGTGGTGGCCAAACCGGAATACTTCATGCCGCGCATCATGGGTGAAATGACCAAACGGGCCTGGTGCAGGTAGCCTTGCAGCACGTACAGTTCAGATTCTTTGGGCTGCAGTTTTAGGGCGCGGTCCAGAAAGACCTGTGCTTTGTCTAAGGTCTGATCCCGCTGGTCTTCGTCTTTGAGCAGGAACGTGAGGTTGATGTGGGCGTAGGCGGCGTAGTAGTTGGGCAGCCATTCTTTGGGCTCGGCGTTGGCGATGCGGGTGAGCTGGTTGGCTGAATTCTGCATCTCCTCAGCGTTTTTAGAAGCCTCCATTTTGGCAAGGGCATCAGTTAAGGCAGCCTGGTATTTGGCTTGGGCATTGGCGAACAAAGCGATAAACAGAAGCGGAAGCAGGAGTAACTTTTTCATTTTGTTAATGGTTAGTAGTTGTTAGTTATTAGAGATTCGTTTTTAGGCTGATTTCCAGAAAAGAGGTCAAAAACAGGAAATGGTTGATTGTTCATTGCTGATTGTCTATTGAAGTAGTGGCACATTCCATTCACGCATTCACTCATTGAGGCCTTTACTCCTTGGCTCATTTTTTCGCGTCATTAATAGACACCAGCAAGGCCACCAGGGCGAAGCGTTTGGCGCCGGGCACCACGGGCAGGGACGCGTATTGACCATCTGGGCCGGGGTTGGCGGCGAAGCGGTAGCCGTACACATTGTCTATGCCCAGCAGATTGTTGCAGGCCACGTGCAAGATGGTGGCGTGTCCTTTGAGCGTGGTGAGGTAGCTGGCGCTGAGGCTCAGGTCAAACAGGCTTTTGGTGCGGCTCTGCTGAAAACCCTCCAGGTTGGGGTTGTGGAACGGTCTTCCGCTGGTGTAGCTGAAGGTGGTGCCCACGTAGGTCTTAATAGGGTTGATCATCTGCTTGTACACCAAACTCAGGTTGTGCGCCGAGGCAAAACCGGGCGTGGCGGCCACTGGATAGCCTTTGTAAAGACGCTTGCTGTCCAGGTAAGAATAGGAGATCCAGTAGTCGCCCATTTTCACGGTTTGCTGGTCCCGGAAGAAGAACTCTACGCCCCGGGCGTAGCCGTGGCCGCCGTTGTTCAGGTCGGTGGCGTCTTTCAGCTCTGGGGCGTTGTACCTGATCAGGTGCTGGTAGCTTTTGTAGTAGCCTTCCACCCGCAGGGTGCGCTTGCCAAAGGTGCGCTGGTAGTTCAGGATGTAATGCTGGGCTTGCTCAAACGTGAGCGGCGCGTGGTACTTGAGGTAATCATTTTCCGGGGTCTGGTAAAACTGCCCATAGGCGAAGGAAACCTGACCTTCTGCGCTCACCTGGTAGGCCACCGCCAATCTGGGCGACAGCGCATTTTTCTGCAGGAAGTATGAACGCTCCCAACGCAACCCTGGGCGGGCCACCAGTTTATCCCCCAGGTACACGTCCGCTTCGGCAAAGGCAGCCACGTTCTGCTCATCTACTACGCCTTTCCGCACCGCGGAAGTTGGGTTTTCTGCATAATTCTGGCGGTAGCCGCGCAGTTGAGATTCAAGTCCAGTGCGCAAGGTAACGGCGTGGCCGATGTCGCCGATAAGCACCGCTTTGCCGTTCCAGGTGTTGGAGCCCGCGTACACTTTGGTTTCGCCGGCGGCGAGGTGGTCTTGGTTATGGGTGAAGGTCATGCCGGTTTGCAGGGTCCAGTGCTCTTTATAAGTTTCCTCATAAGTGCTGTTGAAAAAGACGTTCTGGTTGCGAAGGGCCACGGCAATGGGGCCTTCGGGGTGGTTCACGTCTTGCTGGTTGAGGGCCAGTTGGCTGTTGGCGTAGGTGCCGTAGAATTTGAGCATGCCCGTGGGCGATGTCTTGTGCCGGAACACCACGCTACCTGATTTGGTCTCGGGCATGTGCTTCCAGTCCTGGCGCTGGCGTACCAGGCTCATGTACGGCCGCAGGTTCATATATTCCGCTGAAACGGCCAGGGAAGTGTTTTCCCAGCGCTTGGTGCGGGAGAGGCTTCCGCCTATGGTCATGAGCGAAATGCCCGTCTGTGATTCTTCCGGTAGATCCTGGCTTTGCAACAACAACGCCGAGGAAAGCGCCTGCCCGTACTCTGCTGAATAGCCGCCCGAACTGAACGCCATGCCGCTGAACAGAAACGGCGAGAAGCGGCCTCTGGACGGTACATCTGGCACGGTTGAGTTATATGGAGTAGCTACCTGCAGGCCGTCAATGAAGGTCTTAGTTTCATAGCTGTCGCCGCCCCGCACAAAGAGCTTGCCTTCTTCGCCCACTTTTTGGGTGCCGGGCAGCGTGTTGATGGCGCCCATGATGTCGGCAGAGGCCCCGGCGGTGGTCACAATGTCACGGGAGTTGAGCAAAGCGCTGCGTTTCTCGTCACTGGCCTCAAACGCCCCCGCCGAAATCACCACTGCCTGCAACTGCCGCTGGTCGGCCTTGAGTGTGATGTGTAAAGCAGGAACAGGCTGGCTCAGGTTCACTTGTTTTTCAACGGTGGTGTACCCCAGAAAACTCACCACCAGCGTTTGCGCGCCCGTCTCTTTGGTGCTGAACTGGAACCCGCCTTTTTCATCAGTAGAAGCGCCGTCATAGAGCCCTTTCAAAAAGATATTCGCACCAGTGATGGGTTGCCCGGCGGCGTCTTGTACAGTACCGTGCAGCTGCGTTTGGGCATACCCGGTGAAAGCGGAGAGTAGCAGCAGAAAGGAGAGAAGCGAAGCGGTTTTCATAGCGGTTGGCCTTAGTTTCTGAACAAAGGTGCACCGCCGCAGAAAGGATAGAAATTAAAAGAAGATGAACTGTAGAGGGAGGTAGATGAAGTGTAGGGAGTGCGGGATAAGTTTTTTTATTCCCTATCTATGATTTACTATAGTTAATGTAGATATATTTAGAAAATCTAATCCTTACTTAACCCTTTATGAGAAAACTTTACCCAATATTTCTATTATCCATTGCTCTGGTTACAATACAAGAGATCTCATTTGCCCAAGGTTTGAAAGATTATATGAAGCAGAAAGACCGTGGGCTGGGGGTTACTTACCTGCAGTTTAAAGGTTTTGATACTGCCAAAGATGATGATGGGGCAACCGCCACGACTGATCTAAAACAAAAAAGCGCCTATGCTTTGTCTACCCTGATTGTGGGGTATAATTTCCCACTGGTGAAAGTGGCTGACCATGCTTCCTTTGGGGTTAGCCCAAATTTGGGTATGGGCTTGAGCTGGACGAACGGGACTACCATCTATGGTGCTATTCCGGTGTTTGCCACCTTTAAGTTTGGGACAGACGCTGTATGGAGCAAGAGTATGGCCTATGAGTCTAAATTGGGTTTTGGCTTAGGAATAGGCTACGAATTTGTAGGCGGCGTAACCAATGGGCCGTTTGAAACAGACATGGCGGGCTTTTCTTACTTGTTGCCTACGGCAATGGCCGAAATCAGCTTTGTTTTGTCAAAGAAGAATTTATATAGAATTAGGTTCCAATCTAACCTAGTGTCTAGTAAATCTTATGAGTTTACTAATACAGATGAACTTCCGGCGCAGGTCTCATTTAGGCAGACTAGCATAACATTTATCAAAAATTTTTACGCGTATTAATCAACCCTTTACTATTTAATCATGAAAGCAAAATTTTTACTTTTCTCTTTATTACTCATTTGCTCACTACAGGTCTTTGCACAGGTACCAAAAAGTTCTTCTAAAAAAGGGAAAGAATACAAAGGTGTGCCCACAGATTTAAACACCTCAAAAATAATCTTCCTGCAATTAGATTCAGTTGATCTGCCAGAAAAGCCAAAGGGCATCTTTTTCACGGCGGCGCATAATACCTATAACAGCCTGTCTCACTACAATACAAATTTCCAGAAATCAAATAAAGAATTGATGGAAAGCGTCAAGGAATATCCTTTTGAATATGCCATAGCGCATCTGCATGAAGTGGCAAAATATAAAGAAGAAGGGTACAAGTACCTGCTACTTTTTGACCCAATCCACCAATTTAAAAATGGTAAGGTAGAATCTACTTCTAAGTTGAGAGTTAATTTTCCGTTGTATGTGCTTAATATGCAGAATAATGACACATATCACATAGACTACGGTTATGAATTTGATCTCTTAGAATACAAAAGCCTGTTCACTAAAAAATTTATGAAAGAAGTTAAACGGACATACAAGAAACAATTAAAAAGTTAGTCCTTACATCAAAAGAGCCCGCAACGTGCGGGCTCTTTTGGTGTAAACAAAGCTGTAAATTAGTCTTAGCTTTTCTTCTCTTTAGCGGCCGCTTTTTTCTCGGCGGCTTTGGCTTTGGCGGCCTCGGCTTTCTCTTTGGCGGCTAGCTTCTGGGCAGCCGCTTTCTCTTTGGCGGCGGCGGCTTTGGCTTTTTCCTTTTCTTTGGCGGCGAGTGCCTTGGCTTTGGCGGCTTCTTTTTTCTCCTGCTCCTTGGCCTTGGCCGCGGCAGCTTTCTCTTTGGCGGCTAACTTTTTAGCGGCTTCTTTTTCTTTGTCGGCGGCTTTCTTGGCGGCGGCCTTTTCTTTGGCTGCTTGCGCTTTGGCCTTTTCAGCGGCTTTTTTCTCGTCGGCCTTTTGCTTGGCGGCCTCTTTTTTGGCCTGTTCTTTCTCTTTGGCCGTTTGGGCCTGGGCACCGCCTACGGCCAGCGCCAGCGCCAATACTAACAGAGTAAAATGTCTTAACATGATAATAAAGGGTTGTAAGGTCTGTTTAGGTTATAAATGTAGGAATATTTAAAGAATGTTTGCGGCGGGGCTGCCAGAAATAATTTTTCAGCCTGACCCGCAACAGACTCTTGGTCAATAGAAAAGCGGTTTGGAGCTGTTTTTGGGAAAACAGCCCCAAAACAGAACTGCCCCGCCACCAAATGGTAGCAGGGCAGCCCCTCTCTTTTGCATCGGCGCAAGCCGAAGGAGGTATACTCAAATGGACTGGTAGAGAAAGAGGAAGAAACTTTTATTCACTCCTTCACCCACTCATTCCTTCACTCCTTAAAACTCGGCGCTCTTGGGGAAGCGGGGGAACGGAATCACGTCTCTGATGTTGCTCATGCCGGTCACAAACAGCAGCAGCCGCTCAAAGCCCAGGCCAAAGCCGCTGTGCGGAACGGTCCCAAACCGACGCGTATCCAGGAACCACCACATTTCTTTTTCGGGCACGCCCATTTCCTGCATGCGGGTCACCAGCTTCTCATAGCTTTCCTCACGCTGGCTACCGCCGATGATTTCGCCAATGCCGGGGAACAGCACGTCCATGGCGCGCACGGTTTTGCCGTCTTCGTTCAGTTTCATGTAGAAACTCTTGATTTCTTTGGGATAGTTGGTGAGAATAACCGGTTTTTTGAAGTGTTTCTCCACCAGGTAGCGCTCGTGCTCGCTCTGCAAATCGGTGCCCCAGTCCACTTTGTATTCAAACTTCTGCTTGGCGGTTTTCAGAATCTCCACGGCCTCGGTGTAGGTCAGGCGCTGGAAATCATTGCTCACCACAAACTGCAGGCGGCTCAGGAGTTCCTTGTCATATAGGTCGTTGAGGAACTGGAGGTCTTCCATGCAGTTGTCCAGGGCGTACTGCACCAGGTACTTCAGGAATTCCTCAGCCAGGTCCATGTTGTCTTCCAGCTCATAGAAGGCCATCTCGGGCTCAATCATCCAGAACTCAGCCAGGTGACGGCTGGTGTTGGAGTTCTCGGCCCTAAACGTAGGCCCGAACGTGTAAATCTCAGACAGCGCCATGGCCAGCACCTCGCCCTCCAGCTGCCCGGAAACGGTCAGGTTCGCAGACCTTCCGAAGAAGTCTTCAGAGAAATCCACCTCGCCGGTCTCGGTTTTAGGCGGATTGATGGGATCCAGTGTGGTTACTCTAAACATTTCACCGGCCCCTTCGGCGTCTGACGCCGTAATCACCGGCGTATGCACGTAGAAGAAGCCTTTGTCATTGAAGAACTGGTGCACGGCAAACGCCATGGCGTGCCGCAACCGGAACACGGCGCCAAACGTGTTGGTGCGCGGGCGCAAATGGGCAATCTCGCGCAAAAACTCCAGCGAGTGGCCTTTCTTCTGCAGCGGGTACGTTTCCGGGTCGGCGGTGCCTAATACCTCTACCGTTTTGGCCTGGATCTCTACGGTCTGGCCTTTGCCCTGGCTTTCTACCAGCGTCCCTACTACTGACACGCTGGCGCCGGTGGCCACCTCTTTCAACGCTTCCTCGGTAAACACATTCATGTCTGCCACCACCTGTATGTTATTAATGGTAGAGCCGTCGTTCACGGCAATAAAGGTGACATACTTGTTGCCGCGCTTGGTGCGCACCCAACCTTTCACCAACACCTCCTGCCCGCTGGCCGGTGTCTGGAGCAATGCTTTTACTTTGGTTCGTTTCATGTTCTAATCTCGTATCGAGTAGCAAGTATCAAGTAGCACGTATTCTGCTGGTGCAAAAGTAAGTAGCTGGCGGCAAAAATTCGCATTTAATCCACAGGACTTGTTTTCGGCCACGGCCGATGGGAATATTTGCAGCCAAAGCGCATTTCTGTTTCCGGCCTGTTTTCTGGAAAGTAGGCCTAAAACGGAACCCATTTATTTATTTGTCATCCTGAAAGGAACTTGTGGGCGAAATAGGAAATCGTTGCTCAAGTGTTTCTGCCGTTCGCTACCGAGATTCTTCCAGAATGACAAAAGGGGGAGTCGCTTGGCAAGGTTAGTGCTTATCTGCTGATGCTTGGTTGCTGTTTTCGGGCTGTTTTCCCGAAAGTAGGCCAGAAACGGAAATTGTGTTCACGGTTCTATTTGTAAGTGATGTTAGCAGATTTGCGCTTTGCTCAAGCGGCATTGCCGTTCGCCCACAAGGTCCTTTCAGGATGACAAAAGGTAGGGAAAGGAATTGCTTGGTAAGTTGCGCTCATCAGCTGATGGCTTGGTTTCCGTTTCTGGCCTACTTTCCCGAAAACAGGCCAGAAACGCCTCAAGGACTTCTTGTTAGCACTAGTGGCTTTTCACAAGGGAGAACTGAGGATAAGCGGCCAACCCCCAACGTCTTGCTACGTGATATGCCATACGTGCTACTTCGCCCTACGGGCGACTAACCTTTTTTGCAAACCGCTAGTAAAAAACTATAACTTTGGCCTAGTCTACGCTGATTAGACCGGTGTTTTGACGTATGCAGAGACTCGACCTAAAACAACTTTTATCCCAGAAGCTATCGCCGCAGCAGATACAGTTCATTAAGCTGCTGCAGGTGCCTACCGCTGAGCTGGAGGCGCGCATTAAAGAGGAGATGGAGATGAACCCTGCCTTGGAGGAAGGCGATGCCGCCGACGAGCCCGCCCAGGACAGCAACGAAGACTCCGGCGAGGCCGATGATGAATTTGACAACTCCGAAGACGACTTCGGGGAGGAGGAACTGCGCCGTGACGATGACGACGTGAACCTGGAAGATTACATCAACGATGACGAGATAGCCGGCTACAAAATGCAGGGCGACGGCCCCGGCGAGGAGGAAGACCGCGAAATGCCCATTGCCTCTACGGGCTCATTGGTAGATGCGCTCATGGACCAGCTGGGTTTCCTGAACCTGAACGAGAAGCAACTGGCCATTGGCGAGCAGCTTATTGGCTCCATTGACCAGGACGGCTACATCAGGCGGGAACTGGAGGCCATCTCCAATGACCTGGCCTTCTCGCAGAACATTGACGCCAGCGTAGAGGAGATTGAAGACGTGCTGCGCCGAATCCAGGCGTTTGACCCGCCCGGCATTGCCGCCCGTGACCTGCAGGAGTGTCTGCTGCTGCAGCTGGAGCGCCGTGAGCCTGATGAGATCACCGAGGTGGCCGAGCAAATCATTCATGACACTTTTGACGAGTTCACTAAAAAGCACTACAGCCGCATTCAGCAGAAACTGGAGCTGGAAGACTACGAGCTGAAAGCCGCGATTGACTTAATCCTGAAGCTGAACCCCAAGCCCGGCGGCACCGGCAGCGCCACCCGCGTGCAGTACGTGATCCCGGACTTTATCATCACCAATGAGGAAGGCCAGCTGCAGCTGTCTCTGAACGCCCGCAACGCCCCAGACCTGCGCATCTCGCGCTCGTACGCAGACATGTTTGACGCCTATGACAAAAGCGCCAAAACCGACAAGAAGCTGAAGGAGACGGTGACGTTTGTGAAGCAGAAGCTGGACGCCGCCAAATGGTTCATTGACGCCATCAAACAGCGCCAGAACACCCTGCTGCGCACCATGGAAGCCATCATGCGCCGCCAGTATGACTATTTTCTGGAGGGTGATGAGAGCAAGCTCAAGCCCATGATTCTGAAAGACATTGCCGAGGACATTGGCATGGACATTTCTACCGTGAGCCGCGTGGCCAACAGCAAGAGCGTGCAGACCGAGTTCGGGATTATCCCGCTCAAGTTCTTCTTCTCAGAGGGCATTGCCACCGACGCCGGCGAAGACGCCAGCAGCCGTGAGGTGAAAGCCATTCTCAAAGACATCATTGACAAGGAGAACAAGCGCAAGCCTCTCTCAGATGACAAGATTGAGAAGATGCTCAACGAGAAAGGCTACAACATTGCCCGCCGCACCGTGGCCAAATACCGCGAGCAGCTGAACATTCCGGTGGCCAGGTTGAGGAAAGAACTGTAAGCAGATCTTGCTATTCAATTGGGAAGGGTGTATTACTTGAGAGGTGCAAAATATATTAAAGGTTATGGCGAATAATATCAAAGACTATATCTCCATTGATCCGGAAATTTTAGGCGGACAGCCGGTCTTCAACGGTACCCGTGTTCCTATTGAAACGCTGTTCCTGCATTTAGAAAAGGGTGTTTCTTTAGCAGAGTTCTTAGAAGATTTCCCAACGGTAAGCAAAGAGCAAGCGGTGAATGTGTTGGGTATTGCCGAAAAGATAATGACCTCAAAAAACATAGAGAAACTCTATGAAGCTGCTGCTTGATGAAAACTTGCCAAAGCGGCTTAAGCTGGATTTTGCAGAGCATGACGTGTATACCGTAAGCGATAAAGGCTGGAACGGGAAGAAGAATGGAGAGTTAATGCAGTTGCTGATGGCTGAGCGTTTTGATGCGTTGCTTACCTTTGACAAGAATCTGCAGTATCAGCAGAATTTTAAAAAGTACTCCATTCCAGTGCTCGTGCTCAATGCTCCTGACAATACGTATTTTACATTGAGCAAATTGGCTCCGGCTATTAAAGAGGTTCTTAAAAATAGTCTTGTTCCTGGCGTTACCATCATAAACGAAACGTAATCTCAAAAGATAATCATCTGTCGCTTATGAGAGAACAAGATTCTACACAAAGTTTTGTGTAGAAATTTTCAAATAACCTTTTCTAGGTCCATCTTTGTTAGCTGTTTAAGAGTGCTTGCCCAATTACAATTCTTACTTTTTAATTCCTCCTTATAAAGTGAATTCCCGTCTGGCAATGGTTCTTTCGGTGGTGTTTCATCCGCTGCTGCTGCCCACGTACCTGTTTGCCTTACTGTTATATTTTCTTCCGCAGGAGGCGGTTTCCCTGCCCATGGAGGCGCGCCGGTTTGTGCTGTTGCTGGTGTTCATCACTACGTTTCTGCTGCCCAGCTTTGGCACGTTCCTGATGCAGAAGGCGGGGGTGGTGACCACGTTTACCCTAGATGCGCGCATTGACCGGCGCTGGCCGCTGCTCATGGCGGCTGTCTGCTACACCATTACCACCGTGCTGCTGTACCGCCAGCCGTACTTTGACCGCATCTTCTTTGTGGTCATGGGGCTGATTACCGCCACGGTCTACGCCACCCTGTTCATTAACCAGTTCTGGAAGATAAGTGCCCACTCCATGGGCTTAGGCGGCGGCCTGGGGATTTTGGTGCTGCTGCACGGCTGGCTCCCTGAACCGGTGCTGGTGTACCCCATTGTGGCGGGTATTGTCATCTGCGGCGCGGTGATGACGGCCCGCTTGTCATTGGGGGCCCATACTACCAAGCAGATTTACACAGGGTTTGTGCTAGGGTTGCTGGTGGGCATCAGTCTCTGGGGCTTTGCGTTTTAAAAGCTGTTTCTGGCCTGTTTTTCTGAAAACAGCCGTAAAATAGAGCGTTCTTCCCAAACGAAACCGTGTATGTTTCTCTTAGCCCTGCTGCCCATTGCCGTACTCATTCTCTTCTCCCTGCTGAGGAGTGTGCGTGAGGCGGCGTTGCTGGGCCTGGTGGTGACCAGCGGCCTGTTCTTTTACTGGGGCGCCCCGGTTGCCCAGTACCTGGCGGTGATGGGTGTGTCTGTGGTGTCTACCCTCAATATTCTCATGATTGTGTTTGGGGCGCTGTTTCTGTACAACGTGATGCAGGGCACGGGGCTGGTGGAGCAGATTGGGCAGTCGCTGGAGCAGATTCACCCGTCTAAGGAAATCCGGTTTTTCCTGCTGGCCCTTGGCCTGACCGCCTTTTTTGAGGGTGTGGCGGGTTTTGGCACGCCGGGGGCCATTGTGCCGCTGCTGCTCATGGCCATGGGCTATGACGCGTTGGTGTCAGTGGCGGTGGTGCTGCTGTTTGACGGGCTCTTTGCCATTTTTGGGGCGGTGGGCACGCCCTTGCTCACGGGCATGCAGCACCCGCTGCGGCTGCCGCCAGATCAGGTGCGGCAGATTGGCCTGTGGGCGGCCGTGATAGGGGTGCTGGTGCAGGGGGCGCTGCTTTTCTTTGTGTTCAGGTTTCTCCGGAACGCCCAAACCCCGGTGCGGCACAAAGCCCAGGTATGGGTGCTGTTCTCGTTCTTTGCGGTGCCGTTCTGCGGGTTTGCCTGGTGGGTGACTGATCTGGCTACCGTCTTGGCGGCCTTGGCCATGCTGGTGCTGTCTGTGCTGTATCTGAGGAGCAAAGGCACCCGGCTGCAGGTGGGCCCCTGGGTGCCGTATGTGCTGCTGGCCGGTTTGCTGCTGCTGCCTAAGCTCTGGGGCGGCTTGCAGCAGGTGCTGGGCTGGGAGTTGCGTTTTCACCACCTCTTCGGGACGGGGATTTCTACTGGTCTGCGCCCTTTGCTCTCGCCGCTCTTTCCGTTTCTGCTGGTGGGTGGGGTGGTGGCGCTCTACCAAAAGAGCCGCACGTTTTATCTGGCCGAAGCCGGGAAGAAAACGGCTATGGTCTCGCTGGTGCTGTTTCCGTCTATCATGATTGCGCAGCTCATGATCCACTCGGGCGGGGTGCAGCCGTCTATGGTCAACTATATCTCTGGCATGATGGGCCGCCTGCAAGGCGGCTATGTTCTGTTTTCGCCGTTCCTGGGCATCCTGGGCGCTTTTATCACCGGCAGCACCACCGTCTCTAATGTGGTCTTTGCGCCGTCTCAGCTGGAAACGGCCCAGCTGCTGAAGGTGAATGCTACGGTAATCCTGGCGCTGCAACTGGTGGGGGCGGGGCTGGGAAATGCCATCTGCCTGTTCAATATTGTGGCCGCCGCCTCTATCGCCAACCTGAAAGACTACAAAGAAGTACTTCGGTTGAACTTGCTCCCGGCGCTGGTGGCGGGCTTTCTGGCCGGTGCTTTGGGTTGGCTGCTGCTGTGGCTGCTGTAGCGTAAGTTTCTGTTTTCGGGCTGTTTTTGGGAAAACAGCCCCAAAACGCCCAAGCCAGCATTCCCTCTCCCCGGGACAAAGGCTAGCGGAACGGTCAGCCAAGGGGCAGTACCGCTGATGGCAATAAGCCAACTAGGTTATTCCCGTGTCCTCGTAAAAAGCTGGTTGAAACCTTAATCTGGCGCGAATCTCCAGACTCGTGCCGATGAGTGAGTGGAGTCTCCAGACTCCCGTGGGCATCTGCATCCGGCGCGTCTGGAGCCTGGCGCCATGGTTTGTCACGAGACATTAATTGCGCGCCAGTTCATTTTCAACAAGTAGCAATAAACCATCAGCAATTTTGAAAAGGCCTCGTAGCGTCCGGAGGACCTGCGAGCGTCTGCGCCAATGGCCTTTGCTAACCCTCTCCCCGGCGGAGAGGAAACACCGCTTTCCTGTTTTCGGCCTGTTTTTGAGAAAACAGGCCGAAAACAGAATTTGCTTATTCTCCTGTAAAAACAGGTTTGCGCTTCTCGTTGAACGCGGTTACGCCTTCGCGGTAGTCAGCCGAGGAACCGGCAATCTCCTGGCAGTACGCCTCATATTCCAGCATCTCGTCCAGGCTGGACTCAAACGATTTGTTCAGCATCTTCTTCATGAGCCCAATGGCTTTGGTAGGGGCGCTGGCGTAGCGGTCAGTGATCTGCTGCACGGCGGCGTCCAGTTCCTCAGGCGCCACTACCTGGTTGACCAGGCCTAAGCGCAAGGCTTCCTCGGCGGGGACTTTGGTGCCCAGTGTGCTCAGTTCAAAGGCTTTGCGCATGCCCACCAGCCGCGGCAGAAAATAGGACGAACCCGAGTCCAGCACCAACCCTACGTTCACGAATACTTCAATGAGACTAGCCGCAGAACTGGCGACAATGTAATCGCACGCCAGAGCGAGGGAACATCCGGCGCCCGCCGCTACACCGTTCAGGCGGCAGATGATGGGTTTGGGCAGTTCGCGCATGGCCTTGATAATGGGGTTGTAGCGCTTGTGCAGGCTTTCAGCCAACGAGCGTTTCTCGGCCCCGGCAATGGCTTTCAGGTCTTGGCCCGAGCAGAAGGCTTTGCCCGCGCCGGTGAGAATGACCACGCGCACGCTGGCGTCACGGGTGACTTGTTTTAACGCATCTTGCAGTTCATAGCTCTGCTGATCATTGAATGCATTGAATACGTCTGGACGGTTGAGGGTAATGGTGGCCACACCGTTGGTGACGCTATAGATAAGTTTTTCTTCAGACATCGGTTTTAGGGGTGTTTTTTCAAAAACAGGTCAAAAACGCTAAGGTTGGGGCATATTTGGGGAGTGAAAGAAAACTGCCGGCATGCGCTCATTCAAAAGTAAGGGTTTGCGGCGGGAGTGGCAAGGGGTATGGGTTACCCAGGGTGGAAAGCCGCATAAAGGGAAAAGAGGTTTGGTTTCTTTTTACCGTTCTACAGGATTTTCTATGCTTTTTGCTTTTCTACTCCTATTTCTTCCGCTGGTTGTACAGCAGGCGGGCTTTTTGGTGGTGAAAACAAACCTGCCCATCAGGGTTTCTATTTTTTTGACAGCCTGCGCCCTAGGGGTGTTCCTTCCCTGGCAAGCCACGTTTTTGGCAGCCAGTGCTTTATTAGAGGGAGTGACTGCCAAAGGGCAAGGCGCAGGTTGTGTGACTGGCGCGGTCGTGTTTCTGCCGTTAGGCTACGGAATTACCCTCATCACTTTCTGCGTAGGGCTGTATGGCCTTATTTCAAAAGTGGGGGAAGAAACAGAGAAAAATTGTCAGCTGGGGCAGAGGTAAGCGCTTGTTTACATTTTAATTTTTGCCGACGAAAACGGGGAGGAAAAGGTGCTTCTAGCCCGTTTTTTCAGCAGCATAGCAGCGCCATGGGGCGGGGCAACCGCCAGGCCAGGTTCAATTGAGGCCCGGTTGCAGCGCATAAGACAATTGTAAACGCATGCTTTTAGCGAGACCCTGAGGTGATGCTGCTATTAAAGAGTGGCTAATTTGCAGCAACTTTCTATCTTTACCGCTTCCAACACACTCATTATTAATTCCTACAAACAAATGAACAAAGCTTACGCCTTTTTGTTGGGCACCGCGTTCCTGGCGGTTCCTGCCTTTGCCCAGCAAGCCGAACCGCTAGACGCGGCCGTGGTGGAGAAAATCCGCCAGGAGGGCCTGAAAAACTCACAGGTCATGGACATTGCGTTTTACCTGACAGATGTGAACGGTCCGCGTCTTTCCGGCTCCCCGGGTCTGGCCAGAGCCAACCAGTGGACCAAGGATAAGCTGACTTCCTGGGGATTGAAGAATGCCACCATTGAACCTTGGGGCACGTTTGGCAAAGGCTGGGAGGTAGAGAAGTCTTACCTGGCGCTGACCAAACCGTATTACCAGCCCATGATTGGTTCGCCCAAAGCCTGGACCCCCAGCACCAATGGCACGGTGAAAGGCCAGGTGGTGCTGGTGAAAGCCACCAAAGAAGAAGACCTGGCGCAGTACGCGGGCAAGCTGAAAGGCAAGATTGTGATGATGCAGGTGAACAACCCCATTAAAACGTCTTTTGAGCCCTCGGCTTTCAGATACACAGACGAGCAGCTGCAGAAAATGGCTGAGCCGGTACAGCCTTCGGCGGGACGGGCACCCATGAGCGAAGAGCAGATGGCCGCGTTCAGAGCCCGCAGAGCTTTGGCTACCAAAATGTCTGAGATGTTCCTGCAAGAAGGGGCTGCCGCCGTTCTGAGTTCGCGCAGCGGCTCCCACGGTACGTTCTTCACCAGCAACGGCGCCTCTTATGCCCAGGATGCCAAGCCGGTGCTGCCTGAGTTTGAGATTGCCCTGGAAGACCTTGCGCGCATGAGCCGCCTGCTGAGCGCCGGTATTCCGGTAGAGGTGGAGCTGGAAAGCAAGACCCGCTTTGTGACAGATGACCCGCAGGGCTACAACGTGATTGCTGAGATACCGGGTACTGACAAGAAACTGAAGTCTGAGCTGGTGATGCTGGGCGGTCATATTGACTCCTGGCATGCCGCCACCGGCGCCACAGACAACGCCGCCGGGGTAGCCGTGATGATGGAAGCTGTACGTATCATCAAAGCCCTGAACCTGCAACCGAAGCGTACCATTCGCATTGCCCTGTGGGGTGGCGAGGAGCAAGGCTTGCACGGCTCCAGAGGCTATGCTAAAAAGCATTTAGGTGATGCGCAGACCATGCAGACTTTGCCTGAGTATGATAAGGTTTCAGCTTATTTCAACCTGGACAACGGAACCGGTAAAATCAGAGGAATCTACACACAGGGCAATGAGGCGGTAGCGCCGCTGTTCAAAGAGTGGTTCAAGCCGTTCCATGATCTGGGGGCCACTACTGTGACCAACCGCAACACCGGTGGTACTGACCACTTGGCGTTTGATGCGCTGGGCATCCCGGGCTTCCAGTTCATACAGGATGAGCTGGAGTATGACACCCGCACCCACCACACCAACATGGACACCTATGACCGCCTGCAGCCCGAAGACCTGAAGCAGGCATCGGTGATAGTGGCCTCGTTTGTGTACCAGACCGCCAACCGCAAAGACAAGTTGCCGCGCAAGCCAAAACCGCAGCCCAAGCAGTCATAAGTTCAGGTAGCAAGACAATGTGATCTTGACAAACACTACTTCTAAGCAGTGATTTCACGGCCTTTGCCCAATTTTATGGGGCAAAGGCCGTTTTCTTTTTGCCGTGATCCTGTGCAGGTGTTTACCTTTACACAGCCGCAATGCGGCAATGACGAGAATCTAATCAGAAAAAATGCTAAATCTTAGACTTCCCCTGGTGGCGCTTCTGCTTTTAGTGCTGTCGCTTGGCGGCCACGCCCAACCCCCGTCTGTGAACAACATCATTCCCAAACCGGTGTGGGTAAACGCACTGGGCAAGAAGCCGGTGCCCGTAACGGCGCAGACGGTGATTGTGGCAGATGCCCCTTTTCAGGAGCAGGCCACCTATTTGCAGGGGTTGCTGCAAAAACAGCTGGGGCTGACCCTGAAAGTGGTGCAAGGCGCAAAAGCGGCGGGCAACGCTGCCCAGATTTATTTAAAAAATGACCCTTCGGCGGCGCCGAAACCAGAAATGTACGTGCTTCAGGCGCAGGGGAACCAAATTACCGTGAAGGCCAAAGATGTGCCGGGGGTGGTGCATGGTCTCCAGACGCTGCTGCAGTTGCTGCCCTTGCAGAAAGTGAAAACCGCTGAGGTAGCGGCGGTAGAAATCAAAGATTACCCCCGGTTCGCGTACCGCGGCATGCACCTGGATGTAAGCCGCCATATCTTTCCGGTGGAGTTCATCAAGAAATACATTGACTACCTGGCGTTCCATAAGTTCAACACCTTTCACTGGCACCTCACAGATGACCAGGGCTGGCGCCTGCAGATAGACGCGTACCCCAAACTGACCAGCGTGGGCGCGTGGCGGAATTCTACCCTCATTGGCCACTTCAAAGACCAGCCCGCCCGCTATGACTCTACCCGCTACGGCGGTTTCTACACCAAAGACCAGGTGCGCGACATTGTGAAATACGCCGCTGTGCGCGGCATCAACGTAGTGCCTGAGATTGACATTCCGGGCCACAGCCGGGCCATTATTGCGGCCTACCCTGAGTTCAGCACCCGCCCTGATACCACCTGGCAGGTAGCCAACACCTGGGGCATGTACAACCGGCAGAACAACGTGCTGGCGCCCAACTCCCAAACGTTTAAGTTTCTGGAGACCGTGTTTGGCGAGGTGGCTGATCTGTTCCCGTCGCCGTACGTGCACATTGGCGGCGATGAGTGCAGCAAGATGTGGTGGAAAGCAGACCCCAAGACCCAGGCGTTTATGAAGGCCAACGGCCTCAAAGACGAGAAGGAACTGCAGACGTATTTCATCACGCAGGTGGCGGGCTACCTGGCCAAGAAGAACAAAAAGATCATTGGCTGGCATGAGATTCTGGAGGGGAAACTGGACACCACGGCCATTGTCATGAACTGGGGCGGGGCCAAAGAAGGCATTGCGGCCGCGCAGCTGAAACACCCGGTGATCATGAGCCCCGGAAAGCCGCTCTACTTTGACGCGTATCAGTCAAAAGACCCCAAAGACAGCCTCGCCATTCATGGGTACAACCCGCTGGATGCCGTGTATAACTTTGAGCCCGTGCCGGCAGAGCTGAAGCAGCAGAACCTGGGCCGCTACATCATGGGCGCCCAAGGCAACGTCTGGACCGAGTATATGGGCTATCCGTCTAAGGTGGAGTACATGGTGTTCCCGCGTATGACTGCTCTGAGCGAGGTGCTCTGGACAGAAGAGAAGCAGAAAAACCTCACTGATTTCAAGAAACGGCTGCAGCAGAACATGATCCCGAGGTACCAGTTCTGGGGAAGCGGCTATTTCAAGGATTTTGAGAAGTGGACCATGGCCAACCAGTAGAACCTCTTTTTCTGTTTTTGGCCTGTTTTTCAGAAAACAGGCCAAAAACAGACGGGTTGGGGAGTGGCTGGTTTTTTGTATCTTTATTTCTTTCCTATTTCTATGAGTAACCAAACCCGAAACGGGAACATGCTGCTAAACGGAATGCTGGTGGTTTCCTTTCTTATTCTGTGGCGCAATCTGGAGCACCCCAATATTCTGGTGCCCGTGCTGTCATTTGCTGGTTTTCTGATGTTTGTGCTGCTGAAAATCTTCTTTGTGCTGCGTCAACGCAAAAACAATTCACCAAAATAAGACTGCCTATGGAGCCTTTCTTCCTGAATTTAGCCCCCGCTGCTCAGAACGGCACTACGCTTATGCGCGTGTATTTTTTTCTGGCCGTGGTGTTCCTGCTCATTGGCGGGTACGGGGTGTACCACCGCTACGTAGAAGAAGGCGCCACCACGGTGGGGGAGTACATTTTACCCCTGATCCAGCTGGCACTGGCCATCTCGTACCTGTTCATTGCCTGGCGCCGCCGCAAACCATCTGGCACCCGCTATGTAGAGGTGACAGACCAATACCTGGAACTGAAGCTGTTGCCCAACCAGTCTGCCCTCACCCTGCTGTGGAGCAACATTAGTCTGCTGCGGGTGCAGCCAGACAAGATGCTCTACCGCCTGACCAGCGGCCAAGCCGGGGAGATAAGCTTTGACGACCTGCCCGAGGAGCATGAGGAGCTGGTGCGGGACACCATTCGGCAAGCCGGAAGAAAGAAGGGCGTAAGTCTGTAGTTGAGATACGGTTTAGGCCTGTTTTTGAAAAAGTAGCCTGAAAACAGAAAAGGGAGCCTGCTTTAGGCTCCCTTTTCTGTTTTCAGTAGCAAGACAAATCAAATTATACATTTTGTCATCCTGAAAGGATCTTGTGAGCGAACGAGATAAGCTCTTACTGACCGATACTGCCGTTCGCCACCAAGATCCTTCCAGAATTCCAGAGAGGAAAGAAATAGCTAGTTATTTCTGCCCAAGTACTTATGTTCGTTACCAAACGCCTTAGCGCAGGGTAATTTGTTTGGTTCTTCCGTTCACCGTGATGGCCGCCACCTTGTCACAGGGTTCGCCGCCCACGGGGTCATAATTCAAGGTGAGGGTGCCGCCATTCTTGTTGGTCACGCTAACCTGGCCGGCTACAAAGTTCTTGAGACAGCCCACCCTGAACACCTTTTTGAGGGGTGTGGTGATGGTGCAGGTAAACGCAACGCCTTTGCGGTTTGTGCCGGTGGCTGAGCCGGTAATGACATATTCATCATCTGTTAGCTGTACTGTTCCGGCCCCGGCGGTTCGTTCCAGAACCCGGTTGGCTGCCCAGGAGATGGTGCCGTCTGGGGTGATGATGCCCGCCCCGGTGACCACCACCTGGTATTTCCGCTTGCCGGTCTCAGCTGCCAGGTTGGTGATGACCTTGGTGCCGGTGTGCTGGCGGTCATTCACGTAGTACTCCTGCAGGGAAACCGTAACGGTAGCCCCCACGGTGCGTCTGGGGCCGTTGAAGACGGCTATGATTTTTCCGCGGCGGTAGATCCCGTCCGGGCACAGGCAGTTGGCGGTGCCAAAGTCAAGGGTCAGGGTTTGGGTGGCGGCGTTCCAGGAGCGCTGGGCGCAGTCTGGCAAGGGGGTGATAAAACCGGTAACCCTGACACCAGACTGATAATCTTCAGGGGCTTCAGTGTCTACCCAGTCAAAGACAGAGGCAAACTCCGCTTCTGCCACCGCGTTGTCTTCTACAGATTGGATGTTCTCCAGGGCTTCTTCCTGTTCCTGGTCTTTCTTGCAGCCCAGAAACAAGACCGGAAACAGCAGCAACCATGCCGCAGCCCCCTTCTTAAGTAGTTTCATGCCAGTAATCATTTGTCTGTTTTTTCCCTTTGACAGCAAAGGGAAGAGTGGGTTTAACCAAGGGGGAATTAAATATAGTAAATTTTATATACAAAACAAGGCCGGGCGCATTTTCAACCCTAGCCCGCTTCGCCCGTAAAAACACGGACAGGTGCCACCTGTAAAGCCATGCGTACAAAATCTAACTATGAAAAAAAATCTGTTTCACTTGATCTGCGGGGGCGCGCTGCTCTTCTGGGTTTCCGGCTGCGGCGGTTCTTCTGACTCTACCTCAGTAGACGCGGCCGCTAAGCACAATGAGGAGCTGTTGGAAAGCACCGGGAAAGATGAAGCCGCCGGCTGGTTTGTGGCCGAGGCCGCCAGCCACAACATGCTTTCAGCAGAGCTGGGGCGGCTGGCGAGCAGCAAAGCCGTAAATCCTGGCCTGAAGCAGTTTGGTCAGCTTCTGCTGGATCACCACACCCAGACCAACGCCCAGCTCAAGCAGATTGCAGATTTAAAGAACCTCATCACCCCTACCAAGTTAGGCAATGATCACCAGGATCTGTACAATGACATTCTGAGCAAAACGGGAGCGGGTTTTGACCAGGCTTACCTGGAGGCGGTGGTGGAAAACCATGAGGAGATTATTAAAAAGTATGAGGAAATGGCCAATGAGGGCAAAGACCCTGAGTTGAAAAGCTATGCCGCCAAAGCACTGCCTACCCTCAGAGCCCATGTAGAACAGGCTGAGCAGCTGGAAAGCCAGGTGCAGAAGTAGAAGAATGAAAATGCAGAAGATGAAACAGTGGGTTCTAGCCGGGTGGGCAGTAGTTTTTTCTCTGATTTTACTGACGGGCTGCGCCGGCGCTGACGTAGGATCAGGTACCGGCGCTGGCACCGGGTCTGGTACGGGTACTCCTTCAGCCTCTAAGGCAGACGCCTCGTTTGTCGCCATTGCGGGCAGTAACGGTCTGCTGCAGGTACAGCTCAGTGAACTGGCTATGCAGAAAAGTGCCAATCTGGAGGTTAGGGAGTTTGCCAAACTGATGGCCCAGCAGCACACCAGGATCAACACAGAGCTGAAGGGGGTGGCCCAGCAGATGCGGGTCACATATCCCGGCGCCCTATCTGGTAATGACAAGGTGATTTATGACAGAACGGCAAAGCTGTCTTCGCCTGTGTTTGAACAAACGTATGCCCGTGAAATGGAGACGGCGCTGCAACAAGACATAGCCCTGTATCAGAATGCCGTCTCCAGCTCCAGCAACCTGGCGCTGCGTGGCTTCGCCCTGAAAAACACCCCCGTTCTGCAAGGCTACCTACGGTTGGCCACGCAGCTCAAGAAGGTAGTGCCGTAACCGCGCCTACCAGTAAGTGCAGTTGATTGTTTGATGTTGAAAAAATACCTATGAAAAAGCTAATGTATATGTGCATTGCCGGGGCCCTGGCCGCCGGTGCCGCCTGTAGTAGAATAGAAACGTCTACCTCTAATCAGATTCCTGCCACCAACGCCTATGAGGCCAGCATTAGGGACAATAACATGGCCGCTGGCTCCACCAGGGGCACAGATGAGGCCATACGTGAGGCCAATGCCAGCACCAACACCCATGCGGCGGCTTCTGGGGGCTTCATGTTCCAGAACCAGCTCATGACAGAGGGGGAATTCCTGAACGAGGCCGCCAGTTCCAGCATGATGCAGATACAGCTGGCAAAACTGGTGCAACAGAGAAGTGCCAAACCTGAGGTGAGGCAGTTTGCCGAAATGATGATGGACCACCATACCAAGGCCGCGTTAGAAGTGCATTCCATTGCCTCCGGTATGAACATGACTCCGCCGGCGGTGCTTATGCCCGCCCACCAGAAAGCGGTTGACAAACTCTCAAAACTCACCGGCAAAGAGCTGGATGAGGAGTATATGGAGTTTATGGAAGACCTGCATGAATATGACATAGCCAAGTTTGAGGTAGCCAGTAACAAAGCCCCAACCGTCTCTGTCAAAGCATTTGCGGTGAGAACACTGCCCATTCTGCGCGTGCACCTTGACTCAGCAGACAAACTGGAGTCAAAAATTGACTAACCGCCTGAGGGCGTGGCCTGTCTCTGGTTGGGCAATGCAAGCGTATTGTTCTTGTCCGGCTCAACCTCAGTCAAACCTTCCCGTATGTAAGGTGAACCTGAATAAATAACAAAAGGAACTATGAAAAAACCAATGCTTATGATTGCGGCCGGTGCCATGATGTTCACCGCTGCTTGTACTAGCACAGATACTAGTACAGACACAGCCTCTACCGCTGAAACGGCCACTGCCACAGATGCGGCCATGGGTACCACCGGTACCGCAGATGCCACGGCTGGTACCACCGGAACCACGGCTTCTGCCGGAACCACCGGTACTATGGGTACAGACGCTGATGTCACCACAGTCACTGATTTAGATGATCCTGCCTTTATGATGAACGCCGCCAGCGCCAACATGCTGGAGATTGAGCTGGGCAGAATGGCGGTACAGAACGCGGCTAACGCCGATGTGAAAAAATATGGCCAGATGATGGTAGACCACCACTCCAAAGCCAACCAGGAAGCCATGGCGCTGGCCAAGCAATTGAACATTCAGCTGCCTACCACCTTAATGCCTATGCACCAGGCCATGGTAGACAAACTGAAAGGCAAAACCGGTAAAGACTTTGATGAGGATTTCATGGACATCATGGAAACCAGCCACAAAATGACCATTGCCATGTTTGAGGCCAAGAGCAACAACGCTCAGAATGCACAGGTGAAGGCGCTGGCCACTAAAATGCTTCCGCAACTACGCTCTCACTTAGAGATGGCTACCAAGCTGGAAGACACCGTAGACTAGTAATTCTTGCACTGCAGGATAAGAGCCAGTCAGCAGAGGTTGACTGGCTCTTTGCTTTTGCTCCATCTACCAGGTACTTGCATGTGAAGAAGAACACGCAAGGCCAACGGGATACTGACAGGCCTGCTCTTTGCTGTTGCCGCGTGTGGCGGAGCAGGAACAGGTACCTCTACCACTGACCAAGGGCCCGGCACTACCGGAGATTCAACAGCGGTGCGCCCTACCTCTGCCACCAGCAGCGCCGGCGGGGCCGGAATGGGGGGGGCCACCTCTACGCATGCCCTGGCCACAGATACTATAGCCAGAGATTCAACGCAGTGAGAGGGATGAAAGCTGCCAGCCCGTAAAAAAACAGCAGGGGGTGTGGCAGTGTGGTAGAGTCTGCTTACTTTTGCGGCGGTAACCTCTTAGGGGAGAACCGGTATAAAGCAGAACTAACTAAGATTTAAAGTTTATCCATACGTTATGAAAAAACTGATGCCATTCATTGTTGCTGGAGCGTTGTTAGTGGGTGCTTCCTGCAATACTTATACTGCCAGTACTGATCCAGATGATAAAGGCACCGGCTATGCCTTGACAGATGACAAAGCAGCCACTGGCCATACCAGCAGCCACGAGGTAGCAGAGGCGAACAACAACGCTACCCTGGACCACCCTGAAACCCAATCTACCAAAGACTCGGCTGCGGCCCCTGCCGCCAAAGACAGCGCTGCGGCTCCTGCAACCACTGCCCCTGCCGCAGGAGCGCACTAAGAACATGGTTTTTTTTAAAAGCAAAGCCCTCTCTGGTACCAGAGAGGGCTTTGCTTTTAATTATGTTTTCGGCCTGTTTTCAGAAAAACAGGCCGAAAACGCTAGTCGGCTTTCTTCTTTCTGCCTGGTTTCTTCTTCTCTGTAGCAGGAGCAGTTTCTGCCGTAGCGGCTTCTTTCTTCTTGCGGCCGCGGGTTTTCTTCTCAGGGGCCGGAGCGTCTGCAGCCTCCTCATCGGCTTCGGGCTCGTCTTCTGCCAACACGGGGGCGTCTACATAGTGGCTGGTGGCCAGTTCCTCTTTCAGGAAGCGGGCGGTGTGGCCGGCGGTGCATTGGGCCACTTCTTCGGGCGTGCCCTGGGCTACAATGGTGCCGCCTTTGGCGCCGCCCTCTGGGCCAATGTCAATGATGTGGTCGGCTACCTTGATCAGGTCCATGTTGTGCTCAATGATGAGTACGCTGTTGCCTTTGTCCACCAGGCGGTTCAACACGTCTGAGAGGTGCTGAATGTCCTGGAAGTGCAGACCGGTGGTAGGCTCATCTAAGATGTAGAGCGTGCGGCCCGTGTCTTTCTTGGAAAGCTCGGTGGCCAGTTTCACGCGCTGCGCCTCCCCGCCAGATAACGTTGTGGCCTGCTGGCCCAAGGTGATGTAGCCCAAGCCTACCTGGTTCAGCGTCTGGATTTTGCGCAGAATACGCGGCTGGTTCTCAAAGAACTCCACGGCGTGCTCCACGGTCATGTCCAGCACATCGGTGATGGACTTGCCTTTGAAGCGCACTTCCAGCGTTTCACGGTTGTAGCGTTTGCCTTTGCAGGTTTCGCAGGGCACGTACACGTCTGGCATGAAGTTCATCTCAATGGTGCGCATGCCCGCACCCTCACAGGTTTCACATCTTCCGCCCTTCACGTTGAACGAGAACCGTCCCGCCGAATAGCCTCTGATTTTGGCTTCGGGCAGGGAGGCGTAAAGGCTTCTGATTTCGGTGAACACGCCCGTGTAGGTAGCCGGGTTGGAGCGAGGCGTGCGCCCGATGGGACTTTGGTCTACCTCAATCACCTTGTCAATGTTGTTCAGGCCTTCAATCTCCTGGTACGGGAGCGGCTCGCGCTTGGCGTTGAAGAAGTACTTGTTCAGGATAGGGAACAGCGTATCATGAATCAGTGACGATTTACCGCTGCCCGAGACACCCGTCACGCACAGGAACTTGCCCAATGGCAGCTCCAGCGTCACGTTCTTCAGGTTATGACCCGTGGCACCGCGCAGAATGAGGCTCTTGCCATTGCCTTCGCGCTTTTGCTTGCGCACCGGAATGCCGCGGCGGTAGCTTAGGTAATCTGAGGTGGTGGTGTTGCTTTCCATCATCTCCTTCGGGGTACCCGCCGTCACTATCTGGCCACCATGCACACCTGCGCCCGGGCCAATGTCCACCACGTAGTCGGCGGCCAGAATCATGTCTTTGTCGTGCTCCACCACTACCACTGAGTTGCCCAAATCCCGCAGGTCTTGCAGGGCCTTGATGAGCTTCTCGTTGTCGCGCTGGTGCAGGCCAATGCTGGGTTCATCCATGATGTAGAGCACACCCACCAGCTGCGTCCCAATTTGCGTGGCCAATCTTATCCGTTGACTTTCGCCCCCTGATAAAGTTCTCACGGAGCGGTGCAGGTGCAGGTATTCCAATCCCACGTCTACCAGGAAGCCAATCCGCTTCCGGATTTCCTTGAGCAGTTCACGGGCGATGAGGTTCTGGCGTTCGTTCAGTCGCTCTTCCAGGTTGGCCACCCAGGCGGCCAGTTCGGCAATGTCCATTTCGGCCAGCTGGCCGATGTGTTTATCATCTAGCTTGAAGTGCAAAGACTCCTTTTTCAGGCGGTAGCCGTTACACTCGGGGCAGGTGCTTTGGGTGGTGTATTCCTGCACCCACGCGCGCACGTTCTCAGAATCTGACTCCAGCTGCTTTTTCAGGAAGCTCATCACCCCCTCAAAGATGAACGGCTCACGCTTGCCTTTGGGGTCTTCCTCCTCAAACCCGTACAGTAGGTCATGCCAGGCCTGGGCGGGAATCTCAGAAATAGGAACCGTCAAGCTGGTTTTGTGGCGCTTGAGCAGGGCGGTAATCTGGCTGAAAATCCAGATATCACGGTATTCGCCCAAGGGCGCGATGCCGCCACGGCTGATGCTCACGCTCTTGTCTGGCGCAATGGAATCTTCGGTGAGTTCCTCAATTTCGCCCAGGCCGTTGCACACCGGGCAGGCCCCGTACGGCGAGTTGAACGAGAAGGTATTGGGGGCCGGGTCATCATAGGCAATACCGGTAGCCGGGTCCATGAGGTGGCGGGAGTAGAACTGCGTGGCGTTGGTGTCAGCGTCCAGCACCAACACGGTGCCTTTGCCGTGTTGCAGCGCGTTCTGGATGGAGGTAGACAGACGGTAGCGGTCCTCAACAGAGGGCACCAGCTTGTCAATCACAATCTCGATGTCATGGATCTTGTAGCGGTCTACCTGCATTTTGGGCGTGAGCTCCACCAGTTCGCCATCAATACGCGCGCGTATGAAGCCCATCTTGCGTATCTGCTCGAACAGCTCGCGGTAATGACCTTTGCGGCCTTTCACCACAGGCGCTAGCACAATGGTTTTCTTGCCTGAGAAATGCTCCAGCACGTGCTGCACAATCTGGTCATCAGACTGTTTTATCATCTTCTCACCGGTCACGTAGCTGAAGGCCTCGGCGGTGCGGGCGTAAAGCAGACGCAGGAAGTCGTAAATCTCGGTGATGGTGCCCACCGTGGAGCGCGGGTTGCGCGAGGTGGTTTTCTGCTCAATGGAAATCACCGGCGAAAGCCCCTCAATCTTGTCTACGTTGGGGCGCTCCAGTCCGCCCAGGAAGGAGCGGGCGTAGGCCGAGAAGGTCTCCATGTAGCGGCGCTGGCCCTCGGCGTAGATGGTGTCAAACGCGAGCGAAGATTTCCCGCTGCCCGAGATGCCCGTGAAGACCACCAATTCATTGCGCGGTATTTTGAGGCTGATGTTCTTGAGGTTGTGTTCCCGCGCGCCGTATACTTCAATGAAGGGTACGTCTACGGTAGAGCTATTTTGTTTGGCTACAGGGGTAGCCGCAGAATCTTTTGGCGTCATCCGATTTGGTTCGGTTTAAAGAGCAAAGGTAGGTATTTACCCGCTAGAAAAGCAGCGGCAAACCCATCTCTTCTTAACCGAATTTACAGCGGAATAGTTTAACCTCACCCCCGGCCCCTCTCCCACGGAGAGGGGAGATTTTTGGCTACTGCGTTTTGGGGCTGTTTTTGGAAAAACAGGCGGGAAACGGGATTGTCTGCACCTAGATCTATGGAATTTTCAGGATTGCTGGATTTTGCGGTGGGCAAGGCTGTTGGCAGAGACACTCGTAGGAGCTGCGCACGCTACGAGGTCTTTGGAGCGGAATAGTTTAACCTCACCCCCAGCCCCTCTCCCACGGAGAGGGGAGCCTGCATATTGCGTTTTGGGGCTGATTTGAGTCTTTTTTATTTCCATGGCGCGGAAGTTACTTCCGTGACTTACTCCAAATTGCTGTTTGGCTATAGAAAGAACAGAAAGATATAGAAAGAACAGAAAGATATAGAGCGATTGTGCAGAAAGGGGAAAGCCGCTGCTCCAAAGACCTCGTAGCGTGCGTGGCTCCTGCGAGTGTCTGTGTCAGTTCCGTTTCCAGCCTGTTTTTCCAAAAACAGCCCCAAAACGCAGTAAGCAGGCTCCCCTCTCCGTGGGAGAGGGGCTGGGGGTGAGGTTATACCCCACTCAAATGCTCCAGCATTTCCCCTTGCAATGTGGTGTAACCTTTCATTAAATCAGCGGTCAGACAGGAATGCACCGGAAGCACGCCTACCAAATCCCCCACCTTAAACTGAGAGAATAACTCCGGCGAAGTCCGTACCACGCCGTGCTCTTGTGAAAGCGAAACCAAAGTGGTGTCTGGCAAAGGCGCTCCCCAACCAGTTTCCGTGAGCGGCACCACCAATCCGAAAAGAGGTACCCGGTCTGGCTCCCGAAGCGCGTCTTTGGAGAGATGTACCGCGCCGCCGTAGAGAATCACCTCATGTCGGTCTGGGTGTAGGGCTACCACGGGGCAGGCCATGGCTACGGCAATGTCTTCCAGACGGCAGGAACCAATCTTGTATTGCATCAAATCATAGAAGACAAAGTTGCCGGGCCGGATTTCCTCTATGCCCGAGAAATCTTCCATGACGCTGCAACTGGGCGTGTCGCCCACGGAAAGTTGCAGGCCAGGCCAAGCCGCAGCATAACGTTCTTTCAGCGCCTGCATTTTAGCCAGCGTTTGCGCATGTATGTCCGCAATAGCATTTTTGCCCCGGGCTTTGTACGTGTGGCCGGCGTGGGCCAGAAAGCCTAAGAACGTATGCTGCGGTGTTTGCGCCAGCTCTTGCAAAACGGCATCCAGCACGGCGGTATCTTCGGTTTTAATGCCGGTGCGGCCATAGCCGGTGTCTGCTTTCACCCAGATGTTTACGGGTACAGAAAGCTGCTCCCGCAGAAATACCACATCATCCGCTGACGCAACCGTAACTCCAAGGTTAATCTGCTGCGCCAGTTCGGCTAGTTGGGGCAATTGCCGGCGGTTCAGGGGGAACGCAATGGTGATGTCTTCCCAGCCGTGGCGGGCAAAGTACTGGGCCATTTTTACGGAGGAAACCGTGATAGCCGTAACGCCTTCCTCCTTAAACCATTCGCCTACCTGTCTGCTTTGGTGGGTCTTGAAGTGAGGGCGCAGGCGCACATTCTGCCTTTTGGCTTTTTCGGCCATGCGGCGGATGTTGGCGCGGGCAATCTGCTCATTGAGCAGGAGGGTGGGTTCTGAGATTTGTGCAAGGAAGGACATTGGCAGTGGTGTGACTGGTCTCCAAAGATACAAAAACAGCAGTGCCAGCCATTTCCTGTTTGCGGCCTGTTTTCCCAAAAACAGGCCGGAAACAGAGTATGGGCGCAGGGAACTGCCGTTTCTGGTCATGGGTAGAAGTAGCAGAAGGGGCTTGCTGTGGGGCAATTGCAACCCGTAAATCAGGAAAGGAGACAGAAGGCAAATCTGCCAACTCTCTTCTGTTCGGCTGCAGGCCGCAGAAACCAAAAGAGCCCGGAAATTGCGTTTCCGGGCTCTTTTTCTGAAAACAGGCCAAAACGGCCAACGCGGGGTCTCTTAGAAGTTGGGAGACAGCATGTACTTGCTGTAGAAATCATCAATGATTTTTACGGCGTCTGTGGCGTTATCAACAATGTGCACCAGATCCAGGTCTTCCGGACTGATGTTGCTTTCCTGCGTGAGCATCACATCTTTGATCCACTCAAACAGCCCGCCCCAGTAAGACTTGCCTACCAGCACAATGGGGAACTGGCCAATTTTCTTGGTCTGGATAAGCGTAATGGCCTCAAACAGCTCATCAAGCGTACCAAAGCCGCCGGGCATGCCAATAAAGCCCTGGGCGTATTTCACAAACATCACTTTGCGCACAAAGAAGTAGTCAAAGTTGATGAGTTTGTCTGGGTCAATGTAGATGTTGTTGAACTGCTCAAACGGCAGGTGAATGTTCAGGCCCACAGAGCGCCCGCCTTCTGAGTGCGCGCCTTTGTTACCGGCTTCCATGATACCCGGGCCACCGCCCGTGATCACTCCGTACCCGTGGCGTACCAGTTTGGCGGCTATCTCCTCGGCCATTTTATAGTAAGGGTTGTCTTCTTTGGTGCGGGCAGACCCGAAGATAGACACGCAGGGGCCAATTTTAGCCATTTTCTCAAAGCCCTCCACAAATTCTGCCATCACTTTAAAGATCTGCCAGGAGTCGGCTATCTTGATTTCATTCCAGTCTTTGTCTGTGAAGGCTTCGCGAATGCGTTTGTCATCGTCACTGAGTACGGGGGCCTCCTGTTTGGCTATTTGCTTGGCCTCGGCCAGTGATTGCGCTTTGTGTTCGTTGGCCTCAGGCTGTGTAATAATGGTGCCGCTGCCGGCGTTGCTAGACTCGTCTTGTAGCTGGGTCTTGCTGGTTTTTCTCAACTTCGTCATATATCAGTCATGTAGTAAGCCTACCTCTGGGAAACAGACCCTAAGGGGGCGTTTCAAGAGGTAGCGCTGGAAAAGAGTTAGGGTAAATAAGAACAGGCTTGGTTATTTTGACCTGATGGCAATCACGGGGTCTAAATGGGAAGCAATTACCGCCGGGATGATCCCTGAGAGCACGCCAATCACCACCGATACGCCCAAGCCCAGGAGAATGTTACCGGCAGAGAGAAAAATCTCCAGGGTACCCATGGGAATGAGGGTGATGAGGGAAACGAGCAAGATGCCTACCCCGCCGCCTATCAGGCTCAGGAACACAGACTCAAAGAGGAACTGGAACAGGATGAAAAAGTTTTTGGCACCCAAAGATTTCTGAATACCTATGATATTGGTGCGTTCCTTCACAGAGACGAACATGATGTTGGCAATGCCAAAGCCCCCCACCAGAATAGAGAAGCCGCCAATCACCCAGCCGGCCAGCCCAATGATAGAGAACATTTTGCCAATGGCGTCTGCCATCATCTCTGAACGGTTTACGGCAAAGTTGTCCTCCTCATACGGTTTGAGGCCCCTAATGGTGCGCATCTTGCCGCGTACCTCGTACTCCAGGTTCTGGAGCCCCTCATCGTCTGCCCGGCCTTTGATCATGATGTTAGGCTCAATGCCCCGCTGCCCGCTGGCGAACATCTTGCCGAAGGCCCCAAACGTGGTGTAGGCGTTCTTGTCATTGGTGGGCATGCCTTCAAAAAGACCGGCCCCCTGTTTCTCCATAATCCCAATCACGGTGAACTTCTGCCCCTGGATTCTGATGTCGCCCCCCAGGGCGCTGCCGTTGGGGAAAAGGTTCTGGGCAACTTCAGCGCCAATGATGATCACGTTGCGGGAGCCGTCTGTCTCCTGCTGGGTAAAGTAACGGCCTTCTTCAATGGGGACCTCGGCCACTTTGTTGAAATCCTGGGTCACCCCCTGCAGCATAATGCCACTCATGCTGTTGCTGCCGTGCTTGAAGGTGTTGCTGCCGCGGCGGGCCACCAGGGCCACCCCTTCATCATTCTCCAGGTTCTGGTTCAGGAAGTTGTATTCCCGCACCGTGGCAGAGGGGCGTTGCATGTATTTCCACCAGGGAATATCATTGCCCCCCTCAAAGATCCAGGGCCACTTCTGGATGTACACAATGCGTTCGCCCACAAAGCTCATGCTCTGCCTGATGCTCTTCTCCAGAGAGTCTACAATGGTAAACACCGAGATGATGGCAAAGATGCCAATGGTCACCCCCAGCAAAGAAAGAATCGTGCGCAGGAGGTTAGACCGCAGGGCCTGCCACGCAAAACGGAAACTTTCAAAAACCAGCCGAAGGTAGATCATGTAAGAAAGATAAAGCTATTTATAGTGAAACGGGGCAATTTCCCGTTTATTAAATTGTTACTTCTAAGTTATTTGTAGTGAGCGGGTAAGCGCACAGAAGCCCCGCCGCGCCGCGGGTTTTCTGTAAAGCCGGGGCGCGAAGGGAGACTTATTTAGGCTAAATGTAAAAGAATTTAGCGCAAAGTGCCTACCTTTGCCCTCTATTTTTTTTGCTACTATTTTAATACCGTAATATTAAAAATGAAATTATCAGAGTTCAAGTTTGACCTGCCTACTGAGTTAGTGGCCTCACACCCGGCCCCAAACCGTGATGAAGCCCGTTTAATGGTGATTCACCGTGACAGCGGCAAGATAGAGCACAAAGTCTTCAAAGACATCATCACCTATTTTGACGAGGGCGATGTGATGGTGACCAACAACACCAAAGTTTTTCCGGCCCGTCTGTACGGCAACAAAGAGAAAACCGGTGCCAAGATTGAGGTGTTCCTGCTGCGTGAGCTGGACAAGCGCATTCACCTGTGGGACGTGCTGGTAGACCCGGCCCGGAAGATACGCGTTGGCAACAAGCTGTACTTTGGTGAAAGTGACCTGGTGGCAGAGGTGATTGACAACACCACTTCGCGCGGCCGTACTATCAAGTTCCTGTTTGACGGGTCTGATGAAGATTTCTACAAGACCATTCATGACCTGGGGGAGACCCCGCTGCCCAAATACATCAAGCGTGAGCCTGAGCCAGATGACCAGGAACGGTACCAGACCGTGTATGCTGAGGTGACGGGGGCCGTAGCGGCACCCACCGCGGGCCTGCACTTCACCAGGGAAGTTTTAAAGCGTCTGGAGCTGAAAGGCGTAGATGTGGCGCCTATCACCCTGCACGTAGGCCTGGGTACGTTCAGACCGGTAGACGTAGAAGACCTGACCAAGCACAAAATGGACTCTGAGCAGTTCTTTGTGCCTGAAGAAACCACTAGGTATGTGAACAAGGCCCTGGACAACAAGAAGCGGGTTTGCTCTATTGGCACCACCACCATGCGTGCCCTGGAGTCTTCTGTTTCTGCCAACAGCCGCTTAAAGCCCAATGAAGGCTGGACAGACCGGTTTATCTTTCCGCCGTATGACTTCAAAATTGCCAACAGCCTGCTGACCAACTTCCACATGCCGGAGTCAACCTTGTTGATGATGGCGGCGGCGTTTGGAGGCTATGACCTGATCATGGAGGCCTACCAGACCGCCATTAAAGAGAAATACAAGTTCTTCAGCTACGGTGACGTGATGTTGATTCTCTAATCTAAGCCTGAAAAGGCCGTTGTAGAAGCCCCGCCGGTCTATGCCGGAGGGGCTTCTGTTTTTGGCCTGTTTTCACCAAAACAGGCCAAAAACAGAAGCCCCATGCCAGGGGTAGGTGAACCGCACCTTTGTTCCCTGTTGGGCGGTGACTGCCAGGGGGAGTAAAATCTGCTAGCTGTAACAGAATGTGCAGGGTCAGGTTGAAATGCTTGTCTAAGAGGGAGTTGGTTTAAAGAATTGCAGTATATTTAGCTTTTGAAAACCGGGGCGTAGAAAAGTGGAAGGCTCTCATCTGCTCCTGAAAAATCAATTATGTGAGGCATCTGTCAATGGTGCCAGTAGCTGGTTGGAGACGTGAGGTGACGTAGTGAAAGAATGATGGCAAAACGCATTGGTTTGAATTGCAACTGAGGCATGAAAGAGAATTTGTCCGCCCCAGCAACCCCGGTTGCCGGCATGGTTTCTCCGCCGGAAGGCTCCCAGTCGGCCGGTCAGAAGATACGGCAGCTGGAAGAACAGGTGAAGGCATTGCAGGAGGAGCTGCAGAAAGCCCAGACGGCCTTGCAAGAGGCCAGAAAACAGGCGGCGCCCTGTAGCCACAAGGTAGAACTGGAACAGCTGGGAAAGCAGGTTCTGGAGCAGAATGCCTTGCCGGGCAGCACGCTGGAGTCTACCGTTTCCTTTTATCTGGCGGGGATTGAACGCCTGCACCCGGGTATGTTCTGTGCCTGCCTTCGGCGGGAAGGGCAGAAACTGTACCCTGTGGCCGCCCCCAGCCTGCCCGCGGGCTTTATGGCCCGCATCAACGGTATTTCTATTGAGCTGAATGCCGAGGCATGCGGCTCAATAGCCTATCTGGGGCAGAAAGTGGTCAGCACAGAGGTAAAAACAGATCCCCGTTGGAAGAAATACTTCCCTCTGCTGCTTTCTTACAACCTGCACGCCTGCTGGTTCTTCCCATTGGTGGGGGCCAGCCAGAAAGTGTTGGGTGCCGTGGCGGTCTTCTACCAGGAAGCAAAAAAGCCAACGCCGCAAGAGGAGCAAACGCTGGAGAGCATCAAACACGTGCTGCAGCTCATTGTAGAAAACAAGCTGGCCGAATCTGCCCTGAAGCTAGTCAATGAACGCTACCGGCTGGCCACCTCAGCCACCCATGATGCCATTTATGATTGGGACCTGGCCTCTGACACCCTGTATTGGGGAACCGGGTTTGAGAAAGTGTTTGGGGTGACGCGAAACCGGCAGAATTCTGCCCTGGCCTACTGGACGCAGATGCTGCATCAGGAAGACCAGGCCGAACTGATCGCTTCCCTGAACCAGGCGCTGCAGGACGAATCCAGGAGTTCCTGGCAGGCAGAGTACCGGCTGGTAAGGGAAGACGGCAATTGCCTGTACGTAAGTGAGCGGGGTTACATTGTGCGGGATGAGCAGAAAAAGGCCATTCGCATGGTAGGTGCCATTCAGGATGTAACAGTGAGCAAACAGGCAGAGGAAGAGCTGAAGAAGTTATCTGTCATTGCCAAAGAGACCATTAATGGTGTGCTCATCATGTGCCCGGCCATACAAGTGCAGTGGGTGAATGATGCGTTTACCAGACTGATGGGATATACCCTGCAGGAGGTGGAGGGGCGCACCCCGGGCTCTTTCATGAACGGCGCAGAAACTGATCAGGAGACCATCTCCTACATAGATGAACAGTTGGCCAGGCTGGAGCCGCTGGAGTGTGAGCTGGTGCAATACTCCAAAAGCGGGCAGAAATACTGGCTGCGGCTGCAGGTGCAACCCCAGGTAGATGAGACTGGCAAGGTGGAGCATGTGTTTGCCCTCCTCACAGACATCACCCGGCAAAAGCAGGAAGAGCAGCAGTTGCGGTTGCTGGAGTCTGTGATCATCAACGCCCATGACGCCATTGCCATCAGTGAAGTAACCCCCCGCCAGCCACAGCAGTTGCAGACTATTTTCTGCAATGAGGCTTTTCTGCAAATGACCGGTTATGGCGCTATGGAGGTGCTCGGCAGAGATGTCCTGGTGCTGAGCGGGCCAGAGACAAGTACGGCCGCCTTGGCAGAGCTGGAACAGATTCTGCAGCGGCAGTGCGCCGGTGAGGTGGAGATGATCAACTACCGGCAGGGCGGGGAGAAGTTCTGGACCCACCTGGCAGTCATTCCTATCTTTGATAAGAAACAAACGCTTACCCACTGGATCTCTATTCAGCGGGACATCACCGCCCAAAAGAACCTGGAAGCAGAGCGGGAGCAGCTTATCTCAGAGCTGACCAGCAGCAACGCCGGTTTAAAGCAGTTCTCTTACATTATCTCCCATAACCTGCGGGCGCCGCTTGCCAACCTCACAGGCATTGCTGACCTGATTGACCTGAACTCTGTGCCTGAAGGCAGAAACAGACTCCTGATCCAGAAGTTAGGGGAGTCAACCCGCCAGATGAACACCATTGTCAATGACCTCATGGAGGTGCTGATGATGAAAGAGAACCGGCAGGTAAAGAAAGAGGTGGTGCGGCTGGAAGAGGCGTTCCAGGAAGTGGTGGGTTCTGTAGACGGGCAGCTGCAGGAGGCAAACCCGCACATTACCGTAGACTTCTCCCAGGCGCAGGAGCTTTCCTTCAACCCGGGCTACCTGCACAGTATTCTGCTTAACCTGCTTACCAATGCCTTGCGGTACCGGGCCCCAGGCAGAAGATTAGAGATAGAAGTAAAGACAGAGGCCCGGCCAGACAAGATTCTGCTGCATTTCTCAGACAACGGGCAGGGAATCAACCTGGAGCGCTACGGTGACCGCATCTTTGGCCTGTACCAGCGGTTTCACCAGCACAAAGACAGCAAAGGGCTGGGGCTGTACATTGCCCACTCTCAGGCCAAAGCCATGGGCGGAAACCTGTCGGTTGCCAGCCAGGTGGGGCAGGGAACCACTTTTACCCTGCAGGTGCCTACATAACCCTGTAAAGAGGAAGCCACTGAGAGAGGAAGCCTCCCTGCTGGTTAGAGTTTTCAGCATTTAGAGGCTTTTGGATGGCGCAAGCGACCGTTTGTGCCCACGTTTTGGGCCTGCTTTCACAAAAACAGCCCAGAAACAGAACCTTGCTATCTTATTAAACGGCATGGCAGGCGCTTTGCGCCAGGAACAAAAGGAGAAAACTCTAAACAACTACCTCGTTTGCTTCTGGGCAGCCTGTTTACATTTTGGTTTTACTGGCAAAAAGTGCCTCTGAAAGATTCTGTAGAAGCATTTTTTTGAGCCGGTAGCAGGGCGGGTGAGATGTGAACGCAGGTGCGTTTTATAGCCTTTAGCCGCGTAAAAGACAAATGCAAGCAGCCTCTCAGGTACGCGCAGGTTCAGCTTATCCTGCGGCAGTTCAAAAGAGAAATAGGGCCATGAACTGCGGTTGGCGTCATGCTGCTCTTGTGCCAGTTACCGCCTGTTAAGGGGTGGTCAGCTCATTCAGGGAGAGCGAGGTTCTTTTAGACCCTAATGGCAGCGCTGTGAAGGCAAAAAGTGTAAAGGCACCACGCGTTGTTACCAGGGGCCTTTGCCGTATGAAAAACAAACTTGAAGACAGGTTCTAGGTTTAGTGAAGTGTAGAGCCCAGGAATTTCACTCTACATGTGTTTTTGGCTTATTTTTCCAAAAACAGGTCAAAAACGTAACTTAGGGCTGCCAACTTGTACCGCCTATGCCCATGTTTCAGAAATACGCCATCATTGTTGCCGGGGGCTCCGGGAGCCGAATGCAAACCTCCCAACCCAAGCAGTTTCTTCCCATGGGCGGTGAGCCGGTGCTGCTGCATACCATTAGACGGTTTTTCAACTATGACCCCGCCCTGGTGCTGGTAGTGGTACTGCCGGAGCAGGAGATGGGTACCTGGCAACAGCTGTGCGCGCAGCATGGTTTTCAGGTGCCGCACCAGGTAGTGGCAGGAGGGCAGACCAGATTCCAGTCAGTGAGGAACGGGTTGGCGGCGCTGGCGCACGCCGAAGAAGGGGTGGTGGCCGTGCATGACGGTGTGAGGCCCTTTGTTGACAAGGCCATGCTGGAGACGGCGTATGAGACGGCTTCCAGGCAGGGGGCGTCTGTGGTGGCGGTTGAGCTGAAAGACTCTATTAGAAGGGTGCGCGGGGGCAGCTCCAAAGCTGTAGACCGTACCGCATACCGGCTGGTGCAGACGCCGCAGTGTTTCAGGTTGCCGTTGCTTAGGCGGGCGTATGCCCAGCCTGAGGTGGCGCAGTTCACAGATGACGCCTCAGTGGTGGAGCGGTTTGGGCATAAGGTGCAGCTGGTACAAGGCAGCTACAGAAACATCAAGCTCACCACCCCAGAAGACCTGGTGCTGGCAGAGGCGTTTCTGGTACAGGAAAAAGGGAAATAGCATTTCGGCCCCCAGGCTATGGTTGTTTTAGGGCTGTTTTCAGAAAAACAGGCCAGAAACGCAAAGCCAGGCATGGCTGCTAGTGCTGAGGCTTCTCCTCCAGGAATTTCTGGTGACTGAGAACCGTTTCAGGGGAAAGCGCCTCCAGTTGGGGGTGGGGCTGTGAAAGGTTGAGCAGGCAGCCTTGCAGCGGCAGTAGGTTCAGGAGGTCATGCGTAATGCACAGCACCGTCTTCTGCTCTTGCTGCACCCAGGAGGCCATTAAATCAAATACCCGTTTCTTGTGGTACACATCCAACTGCTGGGTAGGTTCATCCAGCAGGGCGACAGGGCTGTCCTGCAGCATGAGCTGGGCCAGCCACACCAGTTGCTGCTCCCCGCCAGAAAGATCTGTGAACGTGCGGTGGCGCAGGTGGTGCACTCCCAGGCGGCTTAACACGTCCTCGGCGCGGCTGTAGTCCTGGGCGGTGTAGTGGTCCAGAAGCCGTTTTGATCTGAAGAGCCCCATCACCACCAGTTCCAGCACCGTGACCGGAAAGGCCACATTGTTCTTCTGCGGAAGGTAGGAGAAGGCGCGCGCCAGGGCGCCAGGGCGATGGGGCAGGGGCTGGCCTTGCACGAGCACCTGCCCCTGTGAGGGGATTTGCCCTGTCAAAGCTTTCAGAAAGGTAGACTTGCCGCTGCCGTTATGCCCAATGATGGCAATAAAGGTGGGCGCTGGTACAAAAAAAGAAAGGTTGCGGAGCAGTAGGCGTTCACCGTACCCCGCAACCAAATCTTTTATTTCTAAAACAGCCAACGTTCTTAATTGAGAATGATGAATTCAAAATTAAGAATTATCAATGAGGCCATTCTTAATTCCTAATTCCCAATTCTTACTTAAGGCTAGTATTCGTCTTCATTGAACATGAAGTCTTCTTTGGTAGGATAGTCCGGCCAAACTTCTTCAATGTTCTCATATGGTTGGCCATCATCCTCCAGGTCCTGCAGGTTTTCTACTACCTCCATAGGGGCGCCAGAACGGATAGAGTAGTCAATAAGCTCATCCTTGGTTGCTGGCCAAGGGGCATCTTCCAGGTAAGAGGCAAGTTCTAGTGTCCAATACATAGTAATTCTCCTTAAAAAAATATAGCGTTACAATAGGTTGCAAAAGGTGTAATGGTCTGCAAAAATAAAATATTGTTTGACAAATCAAACGGGTATTTCAGGCGTGCCCTTTTGCATTGTTTCAACACAACGAAGACAAAGGTAAAATGTTTGCGCAGACCGCGTATTTTTTATTGGTGGCGGGCAGAGGAGCGGCCGTCGCCGGTGTTGAACAGGAAATTGAGCCCCACCTGTAGGCCTACCACCATGTTTTGGCGCAGGGTGTAGGTGTCTGGGTCATAGCTGCTCTCCAGGTGCTCTTCTTTTCTGATGTTGACAAAGTTGTAACTGTACCTGAGGTTGGTGGTGAGGAAAAGGTGGGGTGTCAGGTCATACTCCAGGCCCGCGCCCAAGAGAATACCCGCGTCATATTTATTGAATTCGCCCACCTCTGCATTTTTCTGCCGGTCAGACTCCTGGGTGCTGGCCAGCAGGTGCGTGCCCACCCGGCTGGCCGGAATGGTGTACTCTACGCCTTTACGGGTGTAGGTGCCGGCTTTCTCCAGGCGGTTGGTTTCTGTTCCCTTCTGGAGAATGCCCAGCTGGGGGCCCACCTGAAAATTAAACCGCAGCTTGCCGGCGGTGGTGTATTTGAACAGCAGCGGGATGTTCCAGTACACCAGGTCAATTTCCTTCTCACCCGTCTTGTTGCCGTCTTTGTCTACCAAATCAAAGTTCTCGCCCTGCTTAGACCTCATGAGCTCTATCTGCAGGTTGTGGTTTTCATTGAACTTGTAGCCGGCGGTAATGCCAAAGGGGGCCCATTTGGTGGTGAACTTGTGTTTGTAGTTCACATCATCATACTGCTCGTCATTGATGATCCAGGTGTTCTGGAACTGAGTGGTGACCCCCAGGTAGGGGCCTTTCACGTTCTGGGACTGAGCCAGGAGGGGAAGGAGGAAAACAAATGGTAGAAAGTATTTTTTCATAGCGTAAGCCGTTAGTGTAGTGCGTTGACACTAACGGCTTACGAATGACTTAGGCTGTTTTGTTGCTCTCTACGCCGTACTTTTTGCGCAGCAGCTCAATCAACTCCTGTTTGGTTTTGAGTTTACGGTTGAAGTTCTTGATTTTGCCTTCCAGCATGCTCCGGAACGCCTCATTGCCCGGGTTGGGGTTCAGGCGGCCCAGGTTGGTCTCCAGCACCTCCAGTTCCTGCTTGTCATGCTTCATGAAATCACGCAGGGCGTTAATGCGGGCGTGCAGCTGGTCATTGGCCGTGTCTTTGCCTTCTGGCAGGGGGCGTTTGCGCATGTAGTGTTCCAGGCTGCTCAGTTCAAAGATCTTGTCACAGGCTACCAGAAAGCTTTCCCACACGGCGTCAGATTCCTCCTGGCGTACCGGACCCACTTTCTTCCAGGCGGCCTGCAGTTCTTTGGCCTGGGTAACCGCCTGCTGCACCGGTTCATCTAACAGGGCGTTGGCCTGGGCCACCAGCGAGCGTTTCTTCTCCAGGTTTTCCTCCAGGTACTTTTCCTTTGACTCGGTTTTCTGGCTGTTGATGTGTTTTTTGAGGCGCTCAAAGAAATGGTTGTTGGCCGCCCTGAAACTGTTCCAGAGGTCATTGGACAGCTTGCGGGGCAGGGTGCCGCCAATTTCCTTCCACTGGTTCTGCAGGTCTTTGAGCTTCTTGCTGGTCTCTTCCCACTCCTCAGAGTTCTTCAAAGACTCAGACTGCTGAATAAGGGCCCGGTATTTGTCAATGGTGCGGGTGAGCATGTCCTTTTTGTCCTGGAAGAAGGCCTTCTTACGGGTGAAGAATTCCTCTACCGCCGTTTTGAAACGCTCTTCCAGCTCATCTGTCAGTGACTTGTCAACGGGGCCGGTTTTGATCCAGGTCTGGCGCAGTTCTTTCAGCTTCTCAGTGGTCTCTGGCCAGTCAATGCTTTCCTTCAGGGTCTCGGCCTGCTGAATGAGGGTGATCTTGGTGGCCAGGTTCTTGTCACGGTTCTTGGCAATGGCTTCCTTTATGTCAGCCTCAGCGGCAGAAAGGCGGTGGTGCAGCGACTCAAAATCGCCAATGGCGTCATATTTCTCAATCTGCTCCTTGAGGTGCAGCACCTTCATCAGGAAAGAACCTTTGTTTTCTGAGGTTTCTATCTTTTCCAGTAGGGTATTTACCTTTTGGCGGAAGTTCTCAAAACGGTGGGCAAAGTACTGCAAACTCTCTTCTGGCACCTCTTTCACTTCGCCTACCTGACGTGCAGGAAAGTGCATAAAGGGCTTCAACCACACCTGGTTCCCCTCAATGTAGCCGTACTTATGAGCCTCCTCAGACAAATCTTTGGTTTCCATCTACTGGATATTTACTGAAAAAAATTAAAGTCTATTTTGGTACAAGTTTATGAATTGCCGCCAATTTTCATAACTCACGGCCGCCAAATTTTACGATATTTGCAGAGCTTGGCAAACAGGCGGCAAAAGCAAACATTTGTTTTGAAGCAGGGCGCGGCCTTTTGGGCGGCTGAGGCAAGTGCAGTACCCACGGGTGCTGCACCGGGCAACAACTCCCCCCGTGCTTATTACTCAATTTTACATTGCAAAGTTATGTGCCTGTTTCCGGGCTGTTTTTCCCAAAACAGCTCCAAAACGTTCCCAAGCCAGTACTGTTGAACCTGAACTAATCATACTGCACCTACATGAGCAACGAAACCATCATTTTCTCCATGGCGGGGGTAAGCAAGATTTACCCGCCGCAGAAACAAGTACTCAAGAATATTTACCTCTCTTTCTTCTACGGCGCCAAGATTGGGGTGCTGGGGCTCAACGGCTCCGGTAAATCATCTCTGTTAAAAGTAATTGCCGGTGTTGACAAGCAATACCAGGGCGATGTGGCGTTCTCACCGGGTTACAGCGTAGGCTACCTGGAGCAGGAGCCGCAGCTGGACCCAGCCAAAACCGTAATGGAGATTGTGCAGGAGGGCGCCGCCGAAACCGTAGCCCTTTTAAAGGAGTTTGAGGAAATCAACGAGGCCTTCGCAGATGAGAACGCCGACTTTGACAAACTCATGGCCCGCCAGGGCGAAGTGCAGGAGAAACTGGACCACCTGGGTGCCTGGGACCTGGACAGCAAGCTGGAACGCGCCATGGACGCCCTGCGCACCCCGCCCGCCGATGCCGTGATTGGCAACCTGTCTGGCGGTGAGAAACGCCGCGTGGCCCTCTGCCGGCTCTTGTTGCAGGAGCCAGACGTGCTGCTGCTAGATGAGCCTACCAACCACTTAGACGCTGAGTCTGTTTTGTGGCTGGAGCAACACCTGCAGCAGTACAAAGGCACCGTGATTGCCGTCACCCACGACCGTTACTTCCTGGACAACGTGGCCGGCTGGATTCTGGAGCTGGACCGCGGCGAAGGCATTCCCTGGAAAGGCAATTACTCCAGCTGGCTGGAGCAGAAGGCTGAGCGTCTGGCCAAAGAAGAGAAAACCGAGAGCAAGCGCCAGAAAACCCTGCAGCGTGAGTTGGAGTGGGCTCGCATGAGCCCCAAAGCCCGCCAGGCCAAGTCTAAAGCCCGTTTAGGCAATTACGAGAAAATGGCTTCTGAGGAGGCCAAAGAGAAAGAGCAGAAACTGGAGCTCTTCATCCCAGACGGTCCGCGGTTGGGGAACGTGGTCATTGAGGCCGAAAACCTGAGCAAAGCCTTTGGTGATAAGCTGTTGTTTGAGAACCTGAGCTTCAACCTGCCACCCGCCGGTATTGTGGGGATCATTGGCCCGAACGGGGCCGGTAAATCTACCTTGTTCAGATTGATCACCGGCCGTGAAACACCAGACACGGGCACCATCACGGTGGGCCCAACCGTAGAAACGGCCTACGTTGACCAGCAGCATGAAAGCCTGGACCCCAACAAGTCTGTGTTTGAAACCATCTCCGGCGGTACTGAAACCATGCTGTTGGCCGGTAGGCAGATAAACTCCCGCGCGTACGTGAGCAAGTTCAACTTCACGGGTGGTGACCAGGAGAAGAAAGTGGGCGTGCTGTCTGGCGGGGAGCGCAACCGCGTGCACCTGGCCATGACCCTGAAGCAAGGCGCCAACCTCCTGCTGCTGGATGAGCCTACCAACGACCTGGACGTAAACGCGATCAGAGCCCTGGAAGACGCGCTGGAAAACTTTGCCGGTTGCGCCGTGGTCATCAGCCATGATCGCTGGTTCCTGGACCGCATCGCCACGCACATCCTGGCCTTTGAAGGCGACTCCCAAGTGGTTTGGTTTGAAGGGAACTTCTCAGACTATGAAGAAGCCAAGAAGAAACGCCTGGGTGACGTGGAGCCGAAAAGAATCAGATACAAAAAGCTGATGGACTAGCGCCTGGTTTTGTCCTGATTTCAGAAAAAGAGCCCGGAAACGCAGTTTCCGGGCTCTTTTGGGTTAGGAGTTACTGATAAGTTTACTGCTCACTTACTTACATTATTGGGGTGGAATATTTTCACTACAAGCCATCACAGGTAACATTAGCCTGGTTGATAAGGGCATCAGCACTTTGTTTATGTTGTGAATTCCCACATTCCTCGGCTAACTTTTTATAGTCATTTAGTGATTTCTTATAGGCATCACAGGTTGCTCTACTTGGGTTTGTGGCCATAGCCTGGGCTTTGGTTGTTGCAAATTCTAAGGCTGCTCTAAGGTCTTCAGCACAGTCCTTTTTATCGTCATCATCATCAAAGCAAGCCGTTAAAGTTACACTGGAGAAAGCCATCACCAGCATCAGGAAGAGGGAGTTGAATTTTTTCATGTCAGTTCTGTTTAGTTTTGCCGTAAAGGAACAGCAATGGTGTAAAAAGGGAAATACCTATATCTGAGTATTCTAATAGAGTGCAGTTGGCAAGGGGTTGAATACCAAGAGTGTTCTGGTCAGGGCTTTGGTGAGAAGGCCTGGCATTCGCTGTGGACTGGTGGGGCGTGAGGATACAGCATGCTGTTAAAGCCATCTCTAAAAAGAAGGCCCGGGAACGTCTTTCCCGGGCCCCAGGTGAATGAAGAAATCAAAGGTGGAATAGTATATTGTATAAACAGTTTAAAAGCTTGTTTGCATTTTGATTTTGCAAGCGAAAACGGGGAGCGAAAGGTTCTTCTATAGCGTTTTTTGAGCAGCATACGCCCCACTATGGTGCGAGAAAAAAGCAACGTCAGGTTCTTTTGATACCCGTTTGCAGCGCAAAAGAAAAATTCAAACATGCTCTAAGGTCAAAAAAGCCGGCAGCAGTGTGGGTAAAAAGAAAAAAACCTGTGGCTATTTTCTGGTTCCCGGGCCGGAGAAGTAGCAGCAGGTGGCGGTGCCTGCTGGTGTAAAGGTCAGACAAATGGGGGGTGAGGCAAATACCGGAATCCTGGTATTTTGGCTATGCAGGAGGGAGGCGAACCATTGTGGTGCCTGGTGCCAGACAGATCATCTTGCCAGGAAGAATGTGTACCTTCGTCTTCTATGAAAAACTGTTTTTACGTGCTGCTGCTGGTTCTGTGCCTAAAGATTCTTCCCGTGCATGCCCAGAGCCCACCGCCCCTGGTGTCCTGGCAAGACCTTATGCAACTGCCTGCACCAACAACAGGGGTTAAAATCCAGTATGGGCCAGACTCCCTTCAGTTTGGGGAGCTGCGGGTGCCTGCTACGGGCCAAGGACCTTTTCCGGTAGTGGTGGTCATTCATGGCGGGTGCTGGCTGTCACAATACAACTACGCGTACATGAACCACCTGAGCGCAGCTCTGACCAAGGCAGGGTATGCCACCTGGAACGTGGAGTTCAGGCGGGTGGGTAATCTGGGCGGCGGTTGGCCCGGAACGTTTCTTGACGTGGGCAAAGCCATAGACTATGTACCTGCGCTGGCAAAAAACTATCCTTTGAATAAGAAGCAGGTGGTGGTGCTGGGGCATTCTGCCGGCGGGCATTTGGCGCTCTGGGCAGCCACCCGGCAGAAACTACCCAAGAGCAGCCCGCTGTACGCCCAGAACCCTTTGAAGATTACAGGAGTTGTCTCTTTGGCGGGAATTACTGATTTAGTGGGGTATAGCCAGGAGAAAGGCAGCTGTAACGCCGCCGTGGAGAAATTGATGGGTGGTTTGCCATCAGCGGTGCCAGAACGGTACGCAGACGGCTCACCTTTGGGGCGTATCCCGGTGAAGGTGCCGGTGCGGTTACTGCAAGGCGCTTTAGACCCTATTGTGCCGGTACAGCAGGCAGAGCAATTGGCCGCTTACTCGTCTAACAAAAACTATAGGGTGCAAACCGTGCTTTTGCCTTTTGCCGGTCATTTTGATCTGGTGGCCCCCACTTCGCCTGCGTGGCTGACGGTAGAAAAGGCGGTACGGGAGGTAGGGCAGGCTGCAGCCAGAAACTAGCTGAGCCGGTAGTGAGAGCGAGGGACGCCGTTCCTGTTTTTGCCCTGTTTTTAGAAAAATAGCCCGAAAACACACGTGTCTTCGGGCTATGTAGTTAGTGCAGGAGTTGTGTTACTGGGCTGCTCCGGTGCCGTTGGGTTTGGTGGCCTTCAGGTCCAGTTCAATGTTTACGGTCTCAGAGATGAACTTGTCTCCCAAGGTTTTATCATTGCCGTAGTTCATTTTCCACTGGCGGCGGTCAATGTCAAAGTTGGCTTCGGCCTCCATAGAATTCTCATTGAGCTCAATGCGGGCCGGGAACGTGATGTTCTTGGTTTCGCCTTTGAGGGTAAGGTTGCCGCTTACATTAAAGTTGGCGCCTTCCACCAAAGAGGTGTCGCCGCTGGTGGGTTGGTAGGGCTCCACTTTGGTGATCTCGAATTTAGCGGTCCCAAACTTTTCAGCGTCAAAGAAGTCGCCGCTCATCAGGTGCGGGCGCAGCTTGGTATCAATCATTTCCCCTTCTTCCTCCATGTCCATTGATTGAATGTTGATGGTGAATTGCCCGCCCGTGATCTGGTTGTTCGCCACCGCCACCGTGCCTGATGACAGCTTAAAGGTACCCGGGTGGTTTTTGCCCACGCCATTTCCCGTGAACCTGATTTTTGAGTCAGCGGTGTCTACCATAAAAGACTGCCCCGCCGCCGTGGCTGCGTCCTGCTGGTCTGTAATGGTGGCCTGGTCTCCCTTGGGGGCTTTGTCGCAGGCGGCAAAGGCGGCGGCCAGGGTAATGGCCACGGCCGTTTTCTTAAGGAACGGAAGTGCTTTCATAGCAGTAGGGGTTAGGTGACTATATAGGTGTTTTGGTATGTTTTAATATGCCTTAGAACGAAAGAATATCAGATTGGTTTATGTTCAGACACCGTATTCTTTTACTCCATGCTCTGGCAAACCCGTTGCTGGTTTGGGGTTGTTTTAAGAAAAACAGGCCGGAAACGGCTTTTGGCACAGACGCCCGCAGGCCCTTGGACCGCGTTTAGGGTCTCGGGGCAGGCGGTACAGCGGTGGCAGGCGTATGGAACCCACCCCTGCCCCTCCCGGGAGGGGAGTATCAGGCATGCGTGTCCTCCTGAGTAAACATCCCCCTTCACCCCCTTCAAAAGGGGGAGTAGGGGAGAGAGTTCTGAGTCCTGAGTCTTGAGTTCTTCCTCTTTTCTTTAGGCAATTCAACACGAAAGAAGCAGCAATGTCTGGTTTCGCTGCCGCGCCGCGAGGGCAGCCAGAGACCGCCCGTCAGCTGTAGGCACGCGTTTGGAGGCCCGCGCCAGCGCGTGAGTATCAGCTGGAGTTTAGAAGGCACGGAAGTAACTTCCGCGCCATAGAGGGGCAGAAGAGGGAGCTATAGAAGGCAGAAGTAATGTGAGGCTGCCGCCCCATGGAAGCTGAAAGCTTCCGCCATTATAGGTCCAAGTTGGAAACTTGAACCAGAGATTGTGACAAACAAGCAGCAATAAGTAAACAAACAACAATGAACAATGAACAATCAACACTTCTGCTAGTGGCACCTAGGTTAATCAACACTTCTGCCCCTGGCTGATGTGCGCAGCACGGGCTCGCCACAGGCTAGCGGATCAGCAGTGGTTACCTACTGAAACAGAGAGCAAGTAAGGAAGTAGCAGGAGAGGAACCCAAACCAGTCCTGGCGGTGAGCGCCTCTGTTACTACGGTGCCGCTCCGGCGGCAAGGCCGGAGGGCCTAGTTTTAACAGCAGTGCTCACCCCCAGGACGGGGCCCCGCGGCCGTGAGCGCTTAGCAGAAGAGGTGAAACAACGCAGCTACTAAACCAACGCATCAAACGCCAAAGCCAGGGGAACAGCGAACTTCACATTCCTGCCGCAGCTAGGGGAACAGCAGACTACGCATTGCCCCTGCAGCAGCTAGCCAACAGTAACTACAGACTACGCACTCCGTCGTTAACCGTCACCGCCAGGGGAACAGCAAACATACCTCGCCACAGCCAGGGCAGCAGCAGACAGAAGAATCTGCGGAGCACTTCCCCTGACCACAAGCTGACCTGAGGCATAAAGGCACTTGGAAGACCTGGGGAGCACGAAAAAAAAGAGGCGTTTCCGGGCTCTTTTCCCGGAAACGCCTCCAAAGCAGGTCACTGCCGGAGCAGTGTCTGGTATTGCAGAAGAACTAGAAGATGCGTCCCTCTTTCTTGGCCTTCTTGCCTTTCTTGGGGTCCTCCTTCTTCGGCTCGGCGGTGATGGCCGGGGCCTCCACCTTGGCCACGATTGGGGCACCGTCCGGGTCCAGCTCCACCACCTCGTAGCCCAGTTTCTCCAGGCCCGGCTTGATAGAGGCTTTGTCGCCCACCAGCATGATGCTCATTTTCTCCACCTGCAGGTGTTTTTTGGCCAGGGCGTTGATCTCCTCCTTGGTGATGTTTTTGAGGATTTCGTTCTGCTTGGCTACGTAGTCTGGCTCCAGGTTATAACGCAGCATGTTGTTCAGGAACATGGCTTTCTGGAATGACGTCTCATATTTACGGGCGTCTGACTGGCCAATGGCGCTCTTCATGAAGGCCAGCTCCTCGTCGGTGATGCCTTCCTCGCGGAAGCGCTTGATCTCCTTCATGAACTCTACTACGGCACTGTCAGAGACGTTAGAGCGTACTCCGGCGTAAGCGGTGTATGGGCCTGCGCTCTCATTGCCGGCGAAGTAAGACCCGGCGCCATACGTGTAGCCTTTCTCTTCGCGCAGGTTTAGGTTGATGCGGCTGTTGAAGGCCCCGCCCAGCACGTAGTTCATGAGGTTGGCCTTGTAGTATTCGCCGGTGGCGTCATACGGCATGGCCATATACCCTATTCTGATTTCAGACTGGGCGGCTTTCTCCTTGTCTACAATGAACAGTTTGGTCTTGTCAATGGTAGCCATCTTGGCCTCGGTTGGCATGGTGACCGCCTTTGGCTGCCAGTTGTTCAGGAACGCCAGCTTGGGCATGATCTGGTTCTGCTCCACGTCGCCCACAATCACCAGGTTGGTCACGCTTGGCGAGAAGTAGTTTTTGTAGAATTGCTTCACATCATCAAGCGTGATGCTTTCAACGGTTTTAGCAGTTCCAATGACCGGAATGGCTTGGATGTGGCCTTCGCCGTACAGCATTTTGTTGTACACGTTGTTGGCAATCACGGTAGGCTGGGTGCTCTGGTTTTTGATGGCCTCCAGGCGCTGCTTTTTCAGGCGGTCAAAGTCATCCTGGGAGAAGCGCGGGTGCATCATGCGCTCCTCCAGCAGGGCTAGCGTAGCATCCAGGTTCTTCACCTGTGACTGCACCTGCACGGTCATGTTGTCTGAGCCACTGCCGAAGGAGATGGAGGAACCCAGTTTCTCCAGTTTGGTGCTAATTTCTTCTGCGGTGAATTTCTCAGAATCTTCATTCAGCATAGAAGCCATGAGTGACGCGATACCGGCTTTAGACGGGTCGTGCGCCTCCAGCTTGTGACCACCTTGTAAAGAAAACAGCAAGGTCACGGTAGGCACTTCATCGTTTTTGGTACCAATCACCTTGATGCCGTTGGCCAGGTTCTGCTTCCAGAACGGCGGAACGGTGATGGTGGGGTTGGCGCCGGCGGCTGGTTTCTTGCTGCGGTCAAAGGTGTCTTTGGCTTTTACATACTTCAGGCCAGCGTACTGGTCTGCCGGGGCCTTGTAACCTGCCTTGTCCACTTTGTAGTTGTCGGCCTTGGCCACCATCTCTGGTTTTCCGGTAGGCACCACGCTCAGGATTACGGCTTTCTTGCCTTTGATGTACTGGTTGTAGACCCGCATCACGTCCTGCTTGGTCACCGCACGGTGCGCCTGCAGCTGTTTAGCCAGGTAATTGGGGTTGCCGGTAAAAGTCTGGTAAGAGGCCAGGGTTGATGTCTTGCCAGAAACACTGGACAAGCTGTTGATGATGCTGGCCTCATAAGAAGACTTGAACTTCTCCAGGTCATCATCAGACACGCCTTTTTTCTCAAACTCCAGCAATGCGTTACGCAGCTCCTTCTCCATGTCTGCCAACGTGTGGCCTGGCAATGGCAACACCGTCAAGGTAAACTCACCGGCCAGTTCTGTACATGGGTGACCGGCGCTGGCTTGTACCGCTTTCTGCGCTTTGGTCAGGTTCTGGTACAGGATAGACGTTTTGCCGCCGCCAATAATCTCTGACAGCAGGTCTAACGGCACTTCATCTGGGTGATAATTGGGCACGGTAGGGAACACCATCTGCAGCAGCGGGAACCGGATGTTGTCTTCGTAAGACACGTATCTGTCCTGGGTCAGCACCGGGGCGGGCAGCTTCATGTTCTTCACCTCCGGCCCCTTCGGGATGGGGCCGAAGTACTTCTCGGCCAGCTTCACCACCTGGGCAGGCGTCACGTCGCCGCCCACGGTGAGGGTGGCGTTGTTGGGGCCGTACCAGCGCAGGAAGAAGTTCTTCAGGTCGTTCACGTCTACGCGGTTCAGGTCTTCCAGGTAACCGATCACATCCCAGGAATAGGGGTGGCCATAGGGATAGAGGGTGCGGTAGATGGTTTCGCGGGCTTTGCCGTAGGGTTGGTTGTCTACGCTCTGCCCGCGCTCGTTTTTCACGGTCTCGCGCTGCACCTCAAACTTCTTCTGGGTGACGGCGTCGAGCAGGAAGCCCATTCTGTCGGCCTCCAGCC
>NZ_JACJIQ010000019.1:0-103989 GCF_014138425.1 Rufibacter ruber | reverse complement strand
AGGGCGCAGCACTGGCTTGCCCTGCATCTGCTAGCCTTTACAGCCTTGTTTATCCGAAAATTCAACCAAAATCAAAAACTCTAAACAGCTTCACTCTGTACTTTTCTAAACTAGGTGGGCCCAATGCTATCATCTCTGGATTTATAGTTGCCCACTGTTTCTCCTTTAATTCTCTGAAGGAAAAATGGGAACTGCTGAAGGCCCGCAAATACCTAGTAAATGGAAACCTGCCCACCTATAAAGTCAACCAATACGCTCACCCATAGTCGCTCTGGATTACAACTCACTTCAGATACACCTTGAATACACTGCCTTTTCCAACCTCACTTTCAAATTCGATCTTTCCGTCACAGTTCTCCACAATATTCTTTACAATGGCCAAGCCTACACCGGTTCCTTCCACGTGCCGGTGTAACCGCTGGAACATACCAAACACCTTTTCATGGTCTTGCTGCCGCAACCCTAACCCGTTGTCTCTTACCGTTAACAGAGTGAAACCGTCTATTGTTTTTGTTTTAACCTCAATCTCCGGACTCCGCTCAGGGGACCGATATTTGATGCTATTAGAGAGGAGGTTATAAAGAATGCTCCTAAGGTTCTTACGGGAAAAGGTTATGTCAGGAGCCTGGGAAAAATCAACGGTAATTTTAGCGTTAGAACTTTCAATCAGATCCTTTATATGCAATTTTACATCGTTGAAAATCTCTTTGAAACTTACTTTGCCCTTCCCAGTTTCTGCCTCATACTGGACTTTGGCTATTTCAGTCAAATCAAGCAAGGTGGCTTTAAAACGGCTGACAGAATGATTCACCATGTTCAATAAATTAGCCACCTCGTCCTTATCAAACTCAGGTTGTTGCAATGTCTCTTCCAGGGCAATCATCAGCGCCTCAATGTTGTTGATAGGGGCTTTTAGGTCATGTGAAGCGGTGTAAACAAAGTTGTCCAGATCTCTGTTCACCTTAATCAGTTCTTTGGTGCGTTCTTTCACCCGCGCCTCCAGTTCCTGATTCATTTTTAAAGTGAGGTGATTCGCTTTTTCAAGCGCTTTTCTCTGGAGGAAAAACTTTACGAAGGCAGAGACTTTTGCTTTGGTGATGTATGGGTGCAAGGGTTTGAAAAGAAAATCTACCGCACCCGCCTCAAAGCCCTCCATCACATGGGTATCTTGCTCATCAATGGCAGTTACAAAAATGATAGGGATATCCCTGGTTTTGGAAATGTTGCGCAGGTACCGGGCTACTTCATAACCGTTCATCCCGGGCATTTGCACATCCAGTAAAATTAATGCCAGTTCTTCCTGCAGAGCAATTTTTAGCGCCTCTTCACCTGATTCTGCACACAGATACGTGACGCCTTCCTCTTCTTTAAAAAGTAAGCTTTCCAAACTCACCAGGTTCTCAGGTTTGTCATCAACCAAAAGAATTTTAACTGGTTGTACTTCAGAGGCCAGCATGGGAGATGGAAGGTATTGGTCAGTGATCATGTAAAGAAAGTAAAAAAGCTTGAATGCACTCTGAATTCATTATCTGGCAACCTGGCACACTGGCAATAGCGGCTAAGGGCATAGTGTCTACTTCTGCCTCCCTGGGATCCTGCACAATAACGGTCCCTCCCCTGGCAGCAATTTCCTTGAGTCCGGCACTACCATCTTTGCTGGCGCCGCTTAACACAATGCCAATAGTATTAGAACCAAATGCTTCTGCCGCGCTGGTGAAGGTTACATCAATGGCCGGCCGGGAGTAATTCTCCAGCTCAGAAACATCTAAAGAAAAGGTCTGGTCCTTTTCCAGCAGTACGTGGTAATTAGAGGGTGCCACGTATACATATCCAGCTTGTAGCTTTTCCTTTTCCTCTACCTCAGTTACCTGGAGCGCCACTCTCTTCTCAAACACTATCTGTAGATTTCCGTCAAAGTTGCGGAGCCTATGCAGCACCATCACAATGGGAATACCGTAAGAAGCGGGCAACTGCTTTAGAATTTCCTGGGAAGCCTTGATGCCGCCCCAAGAACCTCCTATCACAATAACCTTTGTCTCCTTCTTCATCTATCTGGTGGTCTTCCGGTAGATTCGGTTACTTTTATCAATGCAGGTATAGCTGTTATGGATCTGCGACATGGCCAAGGTTTCTTTTTTGCCCAAACCCAGATACCCTAAACTTACCAAACTTTCATCAAACAAGTTGAAAACCCGTTCCTGTAACTCTCTGTTAAAGTAAATGAGCACATTTCTGCACAGGATTAAGTGAAACTCATTAAAAGAGGAATCAGTGGCCAGGTTATGCGGATAAAAAACGGCATTCTTTACTAACGATGCGTCAAATTTAGCGCTACCATAGCTGCTGGTATAGTAGCTGGAGAATTCTGTCTTGCCTCCCGCGGCGTAATAAGCGGAGGTGTAACTTGCCATATTGGCCAAATTGAAAATACCTTCCTTCGCCTGCTTCAAAACTTTCTGGTTAATGTCAGTGGCGTAAATTTTAGTTCTTTCCAGCAATCCTTCCTCTTTCAGGAGAATGGCCAGGGAAAAAAGTTCTTCCCCGGTAGAGCAACCCGCATCCCAGATTTTAATAAACGGATAGGTGGAGAGTATAGGCAACACCTTCTCGCGCAGTGCCAGGAAAAATGTAGGGTCCCGAAACATCTCGGTGACATTGACCGTGATTTCCTGCAGGAAATTTTCAAAGAAGTAGGGATCCTGAAATAGGCTTTTCCGCAGTTCTTCAACAGAGGCCAGGTTCTTATTTCCTAAAAACCTTTTGATTCTCCGGTACACTGAGGCCCGGGCATATCCGCTAAAGTCATACCCATACTGGGCATGAATATCATGGATAAGCGTTTCTACCGCCTGTTCAAAAAGCACATCAGCCTCAAGCTTCATACAGCCACACCCGCATTAAAGTCAATAATTTATCAGTATCTACGGGTTTGGCTATATAATCAGATGCCCCAGCAGCAATGCACTTCTCCTTGTCTTCTTTCATGGCCTTAGCGGTGAGCGTAATAATGGGTAATTGCTTCAAACGAGGATTTTCCCTTATTCGTTTTGTGGCTTCAATACCGTCCATTTCAGGCATCATCACATCCATAATGACTATCTCAATGCCTTTTTCAGCTTCCAGTTTCTGAATGGCTTCTTTCCCATTGTAGGCGGTGAGAACGTGCATGCCGTGTTGCTCTAGCAAGCTACTGAGCGAGTAGATGTTACGCACGTCATCATCTACCACCAACACCTTTCTGTCATGCAGTACTTCCTTGGGCACGTGCAGTTTCATCTTGAACTCATTCCCAGACGGAAGCTTTTGGTTCACCTTGTGCAAGAACAGCTGCACCTCATCCAGCAGACGCAGATAAGAATACTCATTCTTGATAATAATGGTGTTGGCGAACTCCTTCAGGTCTGTTTCCTCAGCCTCACTTACATCTTTCCCGGAATAGATGATGATAGGAATATCAGTGAGGGCCGGCTGTGACTTCATCTTTATCATCCAGTCATAGCCTTTCATGCCGGGCAGGTTCAGGTCCAGAATAATGCAGTCAATTTTCTGTTTGGCCAGAACCTGCTCTGCTTCTTCAGCAGAATAGGCAGAGGCTGATTTTAAGCCATGCGCCAAAAGCAGTTCTGCCACCGCTTTGTTCTCTATCTCGTTGTCTTCTACAATCAAGATGTTCTCCAGTGAGGTACCAGATATTTCTGCAATAGAAGTAAAGGCTTTGTTTAACATTTCAAGCGTTACCGGCTTAGGCAGGTATTCTTCTTTGTGCCCATGCTCGCCCATCACCTCTTTGTCATAGGCAGACATGACATGCACATTGAGATGCCGCAGCTCACGGTCTTCCCTAATCTCCTTCAGGACTTCCCATCCGGAGATATCAGGTAAATGCACATCCAGGAGCATAGCATCTGGTTTTTCTATGCGGGCCAGTTTTAGGCCATCCTGACCAGTGAACGCCTGGTGCACTACAAACTTCTTTGCTTTGGCAAAATCGGCCAGGATATCACTGAAGCCTCTGTCATCTTCTACAATGAGAACTGAAATGTCCTTTTTGTCAGTCTGCTCAATCCGGTCTAACACCTGGTTTAGGCTTTCGGCTTTATTTGGCCGAGACGGGGCAGCGACGTTCTCTTTTTTCTGTTGGGGTTTTTCAGAAACGTTAGCCGGGTTTGCCGGAAGATATAAAGTGAAGGTACTACCTACCCCCGGCTCACTCTCCAACATCAGTTCACCACCTAACAGAGTCGCTAATTCTTTACTGATGGTCAAGCCTAAGCCTGTGCCACCGTACTTGCGGGTAGTGGACGTATCTACTTGCTGGAATGCCTCAAATACTACTTCCTGCTTATCCTTAGGGATACCAATGCCAGAATCCTTTACAGAAAAGGCAATAATTTCTTGCTGCTCGTTTAACTGCTCAGACTTAAACGTAGGTCTGCTGTTTACCGGATAAATTGAGAGTTCTACCTCTCCCCCTTCGTTTGTGAACTTGATTGCATTTCCTATGAAGTTCTTCAGGATCTGTTCCAACCTGAAACGGTCTGTGATGATTTTGTCCACCCTTCCTTGCCTGATGGTCTCGCGGTAGGTGATTTTCTTTTTAGCCGCCAGTTCCCTGAACATGGGCTCCAGTGAAATGTCTTTCAAATTGATTTCTTCCGTCTCCAGTTTGATCATACCAGACTCTATCTTGGAGAGATCCAGAATCTCGTTGATCAGCTTCAAGAGGTCTACCCCAGATTTATGAATGATCTGGGCATGGTCTATCTGCTTAGAAGAAAGGGTGTTCTCTACGTTGTCAGCCAGCAACCTGGACAGAATCAGGATACTGTTGAGCGGCGTGCGTAGCTCATGAGACATATTGGCCAGGAAGTCGCTCTTGTACTTACTTACCGTTTCTACCTGCTTTATCTTGAGCTCAATGGCTTGGCGGGCATCTTCCAGAGCAGTGTTTTTAGTTTGAAGCGCCTCATACTGCTCCTCCAGCAGTTGGGCTTTTTCTTCAAGTTCAGCATTCTTCTCCTGCAATTCCTCCTGATTTACGCGCAGTTCCTCTTCTGAGGCTTTCAGCTCGGCGTTGAGGTGACGCAGCTCTTCTTGCTGGGTTTCCAGCTCTTCAGCCTGGTTCTGGGTTTCATACAGTAGTTCCTGCGTCTGCAGGTGCGCTTTCAAAGTATGGAGAACAACTGAAATACGTTCAGATAAAGCGTCAAAAAGCTTCTGCTCCAGCTCTCCATAGGGCTGGCGGGAACAAAGCTCAAGCGCCCCCACTATATGGGAGGAGAAGTAAAGAGGAACAATTAAAACACTAGCAGGCATCACCTCAGACATACCTGTCTTGATTTTCAGGTATTCTTCAGCTATTCCCTCCAATTGCTGCACTTTACGGTCCTGCACCGCCTGGCCTATTATTCCAGTTCCCATTGCAAAGGTGGGTAACTGGTCTATGCTGTAAGCAACCCCGTGTGTGGCGACAGGTTCCAGCCGGCCACTGTCATTATGCAGGTAAAAGATACCAGCCTCTGCCCCTGTATAATCACACAGATAAGAAATAGTTTTCTTGGCTACCCCCTCTATGGAGGTTTCTCCGCTAATCAGGCTATTAAATTCAGACACTCCCGTGAGCACCCAACTACGCCTAGCATTCTCAGAGGTGAAGGTTTGCAGGTTGTCCTTCATGTCTTTAATGGCGTGGCTCAGCACATCTTCTTCGCTTTTCACCTCAACCTCCATGTCATACTGCCCCTGCCCTATTGCCTTGGCCACCTGAGACAGGGAAATATTCTTAGCCACCACTTCTCTGAAAGAGCTTGCCACACTGCCAATTTCATCTTTGCTGTCAATGTTGATGACTACATCTGTTGCCCCCATGTTGATTCGGTCTGCAGCAACTTTTAACTTAGAAAGCGAAGTAGAGATAAGGTTTACAATATAAAAGGATAAGAACGCAGTCAGGGCCAGAACAACTACCATCGCAAGGCTTAAAAACAGCAGGAATTGCTCTTTTTGCTGTATTTCAGCGTTCACTTGGTTCCTGATCTGGGCAATCAGTTTTTCCTCTGCTGCCCGGTACGCCTCTATGCTTATGGTAAAAACGTTAAAGACAGCTGCGGTACTAAAGGAAGAAAGATCTATCTCGGGATTAGCGCTTATAGCCAGTAAAGTAGCGTCAACCTGCTTGTAGTTATCAGAAGCAGTGATTTTCTGAACAAGGTTAGCTGACTCTTTGGTGGCATATCTCTGAAAATTATTCAGGGACCGGTTATAAGATTCAACCTGGGAGACAATTTGAGCATAGTCTTCATAAGAAAAACGTCTCTCAGGGATTACCTTCATTAACAGACTTCTTATTCTACCTAATTGCACCTTTGCCTCGGCCAGATTTCTAAAGCTGACCAGCTGCCTGCTGATCATTTTACTACTGATACCTGTCGCATTGGCATCAACCCTGTCAAGCAGGCGAAAAATCAAATCCCTGGAATAACTCCTGAACGCGAGAACGTCTAACTTATCCTGGTCCAGATCTTTTCTGAATTTTTTAAAATCCTCAAAAAGAGCAGCCTCTGGCAAAGAGCGGCCAGTGCTGGCCAAAAAGGCATGCAACTCCCTCTCTGCTTCATCCGTCAGACTTCTTTGGCCCCTTGCCTCGAGCAAGGTAGTTTTTTCACCCTCAACAGCAGCCAGAATACGGCCCCGTTCCCGCTGAAAAGCATGGAGATAGCTAGATATTTTCTCAGATTCCTCCAGTTGGATCGCCTCTTGTCTCAGTATTTCATTTTCATCCAGTTCATTTTTAATGGTGGAAGCGACAAAATAAAAAAGTGGAACCATGAGTAAAGTAAGGACCAACAGCAGTTTATCTCTTATTTTAAGGTTCTTCAGTAGTTTCATCTCTCTCCTAAATGATTTTGAGGCCGTAAATTATAAAATGCTATGCACAATCGTTTTTGTTTCTTCCTTTATTGAATACCACTGTAAGCCTGAAAACGCCACTGCAATACACAGGACAAAACTTTCTTCTAAAGGCCCCGTGATAACCTAAACCAAGTACTGTCACTTTTGTTAGAAGTCATCATATCAAGGTAGAGGCTCTACTTTTTGAGTTCTACTGGACCAGTAATAATTTCTGTTTTTGGCCTGTTTTCCAGAAAGTAGGCCAAAAACAGAAAAGAAGATTGGCCGCACTCCATGTAAGGGAGAGCTTCTAATTAAAGCCAGATCAAAGTTCCCGGCGGCAGACGCAAAGGCCTACCGTCAATAACCGAAGGATCTGCCTGGGAGTACTTGAGTACGCAAGTGAATACTTGAGAGGGCCTTCTAAAAGATTACTGGAGAGGGATTCATCTCCATGGTGCCCCATAGCATTAGGAAAAGCTGCCGCCTAAATAAGTGCGGGCTTTTCAGTAACCTGCCCTAGTGCTGTCAGGAGCCTTTTTGGCTTGTAGGAGCACCCGCAGGAAAGGAAAGGCGTGCTTATCAAGTTTCAGGGGGATTACCTCAGATGCCCCGCTCTCCAGACTGAACGGGAGCGTTTAAGTTACCACCCCCAGGGGAATCTAGACAGCCTTTAACCTCTTCAAACCTCTTTCTATGGTCAGAGTTGGGGGCTGGCCCCATGAAAAGCTTAGTTACCACCTGCTCGCTTGTCCTGAAAAGCATGTTCTGTAAACCCAAAGCCCTGTCAGCAGCTCATACTCATAAAAAACAATAGCAGCAGTTACGGGTTCTACTGTCCATTACGGCTTGAATACGTAAAAAGTACTTGCAGACCCATGTCCTTCCACTATGAAAGAAATCAAAACACTGGCGGTACTAAACACTGTCTTCTTTTTACTGCACCTGGTGCCATCACAGTTAACGCAGCTGGAACTCTTCAATGGCCAAACTATTGGCGACGTGTCTGACAAATACCCTGCGCTATTCACCCCGGCAGGCCTCACGTTCTCTATCTGGGGAGTTATTTACTTAGCTCTTTCTGCCTTCTGCATCTATCACCTGGTAAAAGCATTTAAGGTGCCTTCACAGCATCAAGCAAACGTAGACCTGCAGCGGTTAGGGTATTTATTTATGGCAAACAACCTGGCCACCGGCGCCTGGACCATTGCCTGGGTAAACGAGTGGCTGGTGCTATCAGTGGTATTGATATTGATCCAACTGGCAACACTGTTGGCCATGCATGTGCGGCTGGGCATTTATACGGCAGGCCGGTCCGTCGCTTCTAAATGGTTTACCCAGGTGCCGCTGAGCTTGTACTTCGGCTGGATCATAATAGCAACTGTAGCCAATATCAGTTCTGCATTAGTGGGCCTGGAATGGGACAGATTTGGTTTGAGTGAAGGCCTTTGGACAACCATCATGTTAGTGGTTGCCGCCTTACTTGTTGGGTATGTAGTCTTAGCCAGGACCAATCCTGTTGTAGGGTTGGTTGGAATTTGGGCCTTTTACGGAATTATTTTGAAGCACCATACCCTCAACCTGGAAGAGAGCCGCCAGATTATCATAACCGCCTGGGGTTGTTTGGCGGTGGTGGCCCTGGTGGTACTGATTGTCTTCTTCAGAAATTATAAAACCGAAGAAAGCAGGCAGCAGGCGGAAGCTTTCCTTTCTACCTGGCAAATGCTTATGGCCTACTCCGTTTAAAACTTCAGCATATCTTCCATATTGACCAGATAGCTACCGGCAGGGAACTCCCCTTTCCCGTTCTTTGAATTCACCTCTGAAAGCCTTTTACAGGATCACATGCTCCAGGAGCTGTTGGGCGCGCTGGTAGTCTTCCGGGATACCAATGTCAATGAAAGTACCTCTGTAGGTTTGGCCATACACCTTGATCTGAGGCAGGAAGGGCTGCAGGAGGTCTACCTCAAACGAAAACTTTTGAGGCAGGGAAAACGATTGCAGCAGATGTTTCTTCATATAATAGACCCCACCGTTAATAAGCAAATCCTGTTTCTGCCCCGGCTGCTTTTCTTTGAAAGACGTCACCCTCTGGTCAGGGGCTGTCACCACGCTGCCATAGCGGTCTGAATCTTTCATTTGCTTCAGTGACAGCGCCAGGTCAGCGTTTTTCCCTTGGGCAAATGCATGTAGCGCCGCCAGGTCCACCTCAAAATATGTATCACCGTTCAAGATGAAGAAATCGTCTGCCTGTACCAGTCCAGCGGCCTGAGAGATGGCACCGCCGGTCCCCAGCAACTCTGTTTCAATGCTGTACTCCAGCGCCACCCCAAACGGATTCTGGCCCGCATAATACTCCTGGATCACCTCATGCTTGTGCCCCACCGCCAGAACCGCCTTTTTGATATTATTCTTGGCCAGGGTAAAAAGAAGGTAATCCAGAAAAGGCCTGCCCGCCACCTCGGCCATGGGCTTGGGCACGTCCTGTACTACAGATCTGAGGCGGGTACCTAATCCCCCCGCCAGCACAATGGCTTCTTTGGTCATGAGAAATGCTGTTCATTCGGCTGCGCCGAACATATAAAAGTGGATGCTACCGTCTGTGAGGCTGCGTTGGTTTCTGTTTTGGGGCTGTTTTCTGAAAAACAGCCCCAAAACAGAAACCAACGCATTTATAGTGCTTAGGTGCTTTTAGTCTTCCAGGTGATGACGCCTTTGTCATAGAAACTCACCCGTTCCACCTGCCCGCCAAACTGCTGCAGCACATTGCGTACGTGGTAAAGCGCGTTTGACCTCACGTAGAACATCATATACCCCCCGCCCCCGGCCCCAGACATCTTGCCGCCAATGGCTCCGTTCTCCCTGGCCGCCTCATAGATCTCGTCAATGACCGGGTTGCTGATCTCATCGGCCATGTTCTTCTTTGACAGCCAGCTTTCATGCAGCAGCTCGCCTATCACCTCCAGCTTCCCGCGCAGCAGGGCTTCCTTCATGCTGAACGCGTAGCCTTTCAACGCGTGCATGGCCTCTACAGACTTGCTGTTCCCCCGGTTCACGTTCTTCACCTGGGCGTCAATGATCTTGGAGGAAAGCCTGGACGTGCCGGTGTAGTACTGCAGCAGCGAAAACTCCAGCTCGTGTATGTACTCTTCCTTGATCCGCAAGGGGTTGACCACCACGCGGTCTGTGTGGAACTCCATAAAGTTGAAGCCGCCAAACGTGGCCGCGTACTGATCCTGCTTTCCGCCAGACAGGCCCAGGTCCTCGCGCTCAATGCTGTACGCCAGCTGCGCGATGTCATATTCGCCCAGGGGCAGCCCCAGCCACTCGGCGAAGGCCGCCACAATGGCCACCACCAGCGTGGAGGACGAGCCCAGGCCCGACCCGGGGGGCGCGTCTACGTAGGTTTCCAGCTGGTAGTACAGCGGCAGCTCTATCTTGAACTCCCTCTTGATGCGGTTGTGGATTCCCTTGATCAGCCGAAGCGTGTCTGTGCCCAGGTCAAAATAGTTGACGTTCTCATACACATGGTGCTGGTCAATGTCATAGCACTTCAGCACCACCTGCGGCTCCTGCAGCGGAATCAGGGTGGCATACGCGAACTTATTGATGGTGGCGTTCAGGATTGCCCCGCCGTACTGGTCGCTGTAGGGGCTTACGTCGGTGCCCCCGCCGGCCAGCCCCAGCCGCAGCGGGGCTTTTGAACGAATGATCATACTTGATAAAATTTATACAAATTAGTCTGCCAGCTATCTGGCAACAGCGGTACAGAAAGTATTACTATCAGCTACAAAAGAAAATGATCCTATTCCTTTCCACCGGAAAATATCACGGGGAACTGCAGGCAAACTAAAGTAGCCTTACTAAACCAGGCATCAAAACCACCTGAAGCCTTGATGAAAGACCGTAGTAACTCCCTTTACCTAACACTGTTCTGCAACTTAAAAAAGTAAAGGTAATGGCTTAAAGTGAGATTAAGGCACGGGTACAGGTGGCATTTTAAGTTCTCTGTTACCACCAAAGAGAACCTGGGCTGGACTTCCATGGCCTCAGCAACCTGTCTTCCTGACTCAGAAACCATTTAGAGAGTTTCATTTCTTCCCCTTCTTGCGCCCCAGGTTTACTGTATAGTGTCTTACCTAAGCCAGCTGAAACACCCGTAGCATTTGTTGAGCAAAGGTGAGTCCAAACCCAGAAAAAGAATTCAGGCTGTTTCCGGCCTGTTTTGGCCAAAACAGGCCGGAAACAGAAAATTATTTTGCCAGCTACCCCTTCGCACGTCCCATTCCGGGCGCAGGCACTAAGACTGGCTGAAACGCTATTTCCCGCTTGCTAAATAATTTATCCCCAGTTTTCTATACTGAATTGAAGAATTATTAAGTTTAGAGGCCAGATTCATTCTCCTTCCGCCAGCATATGACCCAAAAAACCACCGCCCCTTTGCAGTACCTCCTACCGGTTCTGGTCCTTCTTTTGGCTTTTTTCTTTACGGGCTGTTCCGGTAAGAGCGATGAGCTGCGGCTGGAGCGGAAAAATTTTGAGCAGGAAATTGCGCAGGAGCAGAACCTGGTCTTCACCTTTGACAAGGACTTGGCGGCAGACTCCCTGCTCAACCGGTGGGACACCCTTCCCTACCTCACCTTCACCCCCGCCGTACCCGGCAGGTTCAAATGGACGGCCCCCAACGAGTTGACCTTTTCCCCCACCAGAGCCTTTGCCCCTTCCACTGAATACCGGGCTGAACTGACCAATCACCTGGTCAGCCACACCCAGGAAAAGTTGAAAATTCCGGCCGGGCAGGACTTCCGGTTTCATACGCCCTACCTCACGCTCACCAAAACCAGTGCGTACTGGACCCAGAACGAGAACAACCCCAGCCAACTGGAGGCTAACCTGCTCCTGGACTTCAACTACCCCGTCAAGTTCAATGACCTGCGGGACCGGCTGCAGGTGCTGCAGAACAATGTTGAGCAGCCCCTTGAACTGGTTACCGGCAACACAGACAAGGTGGTGGTGAAACTGAAGAACATAAGCCCGTCTTACCAGGGCCCCATGCCGGTACAGCTGCAGATTGCACAGGGCCTGACCACGCCAGGCAGCACCTACCAGACGCCCGCAACAATTCAGGAAACTATCACCCTGCCCAGTAGGCAGCAGATGCAGATCACAGAGGTCACCACCGCCCAGGAAGAAGGCCAGGACCGCGTTTACATCTTCACCACCCAGCCTGTCACCAATCCTGAGGTGGAAAAATACGTTTCCCTCTCGCCGTATGCTGAGTTCACCGTAGAACGGCTGGACCATGGACTGGTCCTGAAAGGAAATTTCTCCCATGGGCAGAACTACACGCTGGCCGTCTCTGGTGACCTGACGGGTGTGGTGGGCAAACCTCTGGGCCAACTGTACCAGCATCCTGTCTCTTTCAAAGACCTTAAACCCACCATAGCGTTTGTCAACAAGAAAAGCATCTACCTCAGCAGCCAGGGCGCCCGTAATATTGCCTTGAACATTGAGCAGGTGCCGCGCATAAAAGTGACCATCAGCAAGGTGTTTGAAAGCAACATTCAGCGGTACCTGCAGGAAGGCAAAATGTATGACGGCTACTATGAGGAGGAGACTGATGAATACTTTGAGAGCAACTCTTACCAAGTGAATGAGGATCAAGGCAAGACCATCTTTGAGCGCGAGTACGAGACCGCCAGCCTGCAGAAACAAGGCAATGCCCGCCTCCTGAACCTCAACCTGCATGACCTGGACTTTGACAGCCAGTTCAAAGGCCTCTACGTCATCAATGTGACCAGCACAGACAACAACTGGCTCAAAGACTCAAAGATCATTTCAGTTTCAGACATTGGGCTCATAGCCAAGCAGGGAAAAGACGAAGTGGTGGTATTTGCCAACTCCATCCGCAACGCGCAAGTGATGCCAGACGTGGAGATCAGGTTCATCAGTACCAACAACCAGGTCATTCACAAGGCCACCACAGACAAGGACGGGGTGGCGCGGTTCCCCAATATGCAGAAAACCGCCCCAGACTTTAAGATGGGGCTCATCACCGCCCGCGCCGGAAACGACTTTAATTACCTGCCCTACACCCAGACCCAGGTCAATACCTCCCGCTTTGATGTGGGCGGTAAGCGTATGGCCCAAGCCACCTATGACGCCTTCATCTACGGTGATCGTGACCTCTACCGCCCCAGTGACACCGTTTACGTGAACACCGTGGTGCGCACCCCAGACTGGAAAACGGTGGCGGGGTTGCCCATCAAAATCAAACTGCTCCTGCCCAACGGTAAAGAGTACCGAAACCACCGCGGCACCCTCAACCAGGAGGGCGCCCATGAAACGTTCTTCACGCTCCCGCCCGCTGCCGTCACCGGCACCTATACCCTGGAGGTATATTCAGGGAATGAGGTGCTGCTGAACTCCCGCAAAATTGGGGTGGAGGAATTTATGCCAGACCGCCTCAAAGTCACGGCTGCCCCAAACAAGGCAGAGTATGTCTCCGGGGAGAACCTAACCGCCACCCTCAGAGCACAAAACCTGTTCGGCCCACCGGCCGCTGGCCGAAATTATGAAATTCAGCTAAGCCTGAAAAAGAAACCGTTTGACGCCCCAAGGTACCCAGATTACAATTTCGAGATCCAGCCAGCCAGAAGCATTGACATCCAGAATAGCGTGCGCCAGGGCGTGACAGATGAGCAGGGCAACGGGCAGGAAGTCTTTGAACTGACAGATCATCAGGACGTGGGGCTTCTGGACGGCTCCCTCTTCACCACCGTGTTTGACGAGACCGGCAGACCAGTAAACCGCCTGAGTAAATTCAACGTGAGCACCCAGCGGGCGTTCTACGGCATTAAAAAGTTTGACACCTACGTGAGCACAAAGCAGCCGCTCAACATCCCCCTCATTGCCCTTGACCGGAAGGGTACACCGGTTTCTACCACGGTGCAGGTGCAACTGGTGCGGTACACCTATGAATCTGTGATTGAGCGCTACAGTGAAGACTACAACTACAAATCGCAGCGCAAGGTGAACGTGGTCATGAACCGTACTATGGAGTTGCCTGCCAGTGGGGTTGCGGTAAACTTCACCCCCAGCACCTCCGGCGAATACGAGCTGCGCATTATGCGCCCCGGCGCGTACAATTATGTGGCGCAGGAGTTCTACGCCTACGGCTGGGGCGACACAGAGAGCACCTCGTTTGAAGTGAACACAGAAGGGGAAGTAGACATTGCCTTAGACAAGGAAAGTTATGAGGTAGGCGAAGATGCCAAAATCCTGTTCAAATCACCTTTTGCAGGCAAAATTCTGGTCACGGTAGAACAAAACAAAGTTCTGAGCTACCACTACCTCAAAACCGATAAGAAAGCGGCTTCGCTCAAACTCCCTATCAAAGATGAACACCTGCCCACGGTCTACATCTCGGCGGTGGCCTTGCGGCAGGTGAAAGACAACCAGATGCCCCTCACCATTGCCCGCGGCTTTAAACCATTAACAGTCACTAAAAAGCAGACCCAACTGCAGGTGGCCATTACCGCCCCAGACGCGTCAAGGTCAAAGCGGGTGCAGCAGGTAAAAATCAAAACCGCGCCTAACGCACAGGTCACACTGGCGGTGGTAGATGAAGGCATACTGCAGCTGAAAGACTACCAGACCCCTGACCCGCACGCCTTCTTCTATCAGAAGCGGGCGCTGGAGGTGAATGCCTTTGACCTGTACCCGTACCTGTTCCCAGAGCTTAGCGGAGCCCGCTCCAGCGTGGGCGGCGACGGCTATGATCTGGAGAAACGCATTAATCCGCTCACTTCTAAACGGGTAAAACTGGTGTCTCTGTGGAGCGGCCAACTCAAAACCAACAGCAACGGAGAAGCCACGGTGGGCGTGAAGATCCCTGAGTTTTCAGGGGCGGTACGCATCATGGCCGTGGCCTACAAAGGCAGCGCCTTCGGCTCCAGTGACAAGATGATGCGCGTGGCAGACCCTGTGGTGATCAGCACCGCCCTGCCCAGGTTTCTGAGCCCCAAAGACACGTTGCTGGTGCCCGTTACCGTGAGCAACACCACCGCTAAGAACACCGCCTACACCAGCACCCTTACTGTTACAGGTCCATTGCGCGTGGTGGGTACTGCGGTAAGAGCCGCCAGTGCCAATGCCAGTGCAGAAAGTCAGATAATGTACAAACTGGTGGCCACCCCGGCCATTGGGCAGGCACAGGTAAAGGTGGTGGTAAAGGCGCTGGGTGAACAGTTCAGCCACACCACTGACATTACCGTACGTCCGGCCGCCCCGCTGGCGCAGGTCACGCAGGCGGGCGCGCTTAAGAATTCCGCCGCGGCGGATATAAAACCGGCACATGATTTCATCCCCTCTTCCGTGAGTTCTAAGCTGGTGGTGAGCACGTCGCCGCTGGTGCAGTTCACAGAGGATATTACCTACCTGCTGCGGTACCCGCACGGCTGCCTGGAGCAAACCACCTCTACCGCATTCCCGCTGCTGTATTACGCAGATCTGGCCAAATCCCTGAACCAGGACAAGAAAAGCCGCACGTACAACCCTACTTTTCTGGTACAGGAAGCCATCACCAAAATTGAGCTGATGCAGCAGTATGACGGCGGGTTTGCCTACTGGCCCGGCGGCTCAGATACTGACTGGTGGAGCAGCGCCTATGCCACCCACTTCCTGCAGGAAGCCCAGAAAGCCGGCTACCGCGTCAACCAGGAGGTGCTGAACAAGGCATATAGATACCTGCAGCGCATGGTGAAAAGCAAGGCCACTGAGCCGTACCGCTACTATAACGCTGCCCGCCAATTGCAGACCAAGTACATAGCCGCCCACCAGACCATATATTCCCTCTACGTGCTCAGCCTGGCGGGCAAGCCCGATTGGGCCACCATGAACTTCTATAAAACCAAACCGGAGCAGATGTCACTGGATTCGCGGTACCTGCTGGCCAGCACCTACGCCCTCAACGGGGGCCGCCAGAGCTTCAGCCAGATCCTGCCCCGCTCCTTCACCGGCGAAACCTCCCTGCGAGCCCTGGACGGCAGTTTCTACTCGCCGCTCCGGGACCTGGCCATTTCCCTGAACAGCCTCTTAGAAGCAGACCCAGACCATGTGCAGGTGGGTACGCTGGCGCGGCACCTGTCACAGGAACTGAAAACGAGCCGGTGGTACAACACCCAGGAGAGAGCCTTTGCGTTGCTGGCACTAGGCAAGATGGCCAAACGGAGCAACGGCAAAATCACTGCCCAAGTGCTGCAAAAAGGCAAAGCAGTGGGCACGTTCAACGGCAAAGACCTGGTGCTCACCAACCAGCTCAACAAAGGTCCCGTCACCCTCAAAAGCACCGGACAAGGCACCCTCTATTACTTCTGGGAACTGGAAGGCATCAGCCAGAGCGGGGCATACAAACAGGAAGACCACCTGCTGCAGGTGCGTAAAACCTTCTATGACCGCAACGGCCAGGAAGTCGCCAACCGCACCTTCCGGCAGAACGACCTGGTGGTGGTGCGCGTCACCCTGCAGTCACTGGACGGCAGAACCGCTCCCAACGTGGCCATTACCGATCTGTTGCCGGCCGGATTCGAGATTGAGAACCCGCGCCTCATGACCTCCCGCGAGTTCCAGTGGATAGAAGACCTGCGCCCCGCCACCCCTGAGCACACTGACATCCGCGATGACCGCATTAACCTCTACACCACCGCCCGCCCACAGGCCCAGCACTTCTTCTACCAGGTTCGTGCCGTCTCCAAAGGTGATTTCCAGCTGGGCCCCATTGCCGCAGACGCCATGTACAACGCCGAGTACCACTCCTACCACGGTGCCGGTGTAGTAAGAGTGCGGTAACAGCCACTTCTGTTTTAGGGCTGTTTTTCTGAAAACAGCCCTAAAACAGAAAAGCTAGGTAAGAGCGTAGGGCGCTGCAAACACAGCGGGCGCAGACGCTCGCAGGTCTGGAAGACGCTGCGAGGTCTTGTGAGCAGCGGTGGAAAGTGAATGAAACCTAACCTCTGAACCTCCAAGGAGGGAAATGTTCAGGCCAGCATGAAAGACATGTCTTTGTCTGTGATTTTCTGTTACGTGGCCTGCTTTGGAACCAGCACCATTTCCCCCGCTTCAACAGGAGACTAGCTGCCGGCAAACCAGAAGGAGAACCAAACTTCCTGTTTTCGGCCTGTTTTCACAAAAACAGGCCAAAAACGGAAAAACAGTTTCTGTATTTTTGTAAAACCGCTTCCCCATGCCCTTGCTGCAAGCATTTACGCGCTCCCCCAAACTTCCTCTCAGCAACAGAGGCAGAAGGTGGCTGTGCGCCGCAGTGGCAACGGGAGTGGTGACCTTCTGCCTTTATTCACTCCTGAACCTGCTTTTCCCCCTCAAGATCTCTATTGCCTACTCTCCCGTCATCACCGCGGCAGACGGAAGTGTGCTCAATGCGTTCCTCAGCCCAGACGACAAATGGCGCATGCAGCTGGAGCCCGGGGAGGTAAGCCCTTCCCTGAAAAAGGCCATTCTCCTAAAGGAGGATAAATATTTCTATTACCATTTCGGCGTGAATCCTGTGGCTCTGACCAGGGCGTTCCTTAACAACCTCACCCACGGCAGAACCACCTCTGGCGCCTCTACCATTACCATGCAGGTGGCGCGGCTCCTGTACCCCAAAGAGCGCACCTACGCCAACAAGTTGGTGGATATGTTCCGGGCAATCCAGCTGGAGCTAACTTATTCCAAAGACGAAATCCTGCTGCTGTACCTGAACCTGGTGCCCTACGGCGGGAACATTGAAGGCGTGAAGGCGGCCTCTGTGCTGTATTTCCAGCAGTCGCCCCAGCAGCTGAGCCTGGCGCAGGCGGTCACCCTCACCGTCATTCCCAACAAGCCCTCCAGCCTCCGGATTGGCAGGCAGAACGAGCGCATTGTAGCCTTCAGGGACAAGTGGCTGGCGTATTACCTAAAAGAAAAAGCCTTCCCCAAAGAGTCCATAGAAGACGCGCGGCAGGAACCCCTGGAGGCATTCAGGCTGGAAGCCCCCAAGATTGCGCCGCATTATGCGTACCGCCTGCACCGCCAGTACCCGCAGCAACCCATCATCAAATCCACGCTGAACCGGCAGGTGCAGGACAAGGTGCAGCAACTGGCCTACAATTACCTGCAGCGGCTCAAAGGCTACAACATTCACAATGCGGCGGTGCTGGTGGTGAACAACCAAACCAAAGCCGTAGAAGCTTACCTCGGCTCCGCCGATTTTAACGACGGGCTGCACGGCGGTCAGGTGGACGGGGTGAAGGCGATTCGATCGCCCGGCAGTACGTTAAAGCCGTTCCTGTACGCCACCGCCTTTGACCGCGGCCTTATCACCCCTAAAACCATCATCACCGATGTGCCCATTGACTACGCTGGCTACCGCCCCGAAAACTACTACGGTGACTACAACGGCTACATTACTATTGAACGCGCCCTGGCCACTTCCTTGAATATACCGGCAGTAAAGCTGCTGGACCAGGTGGGTGTGCAGGCGTTTGTGCAGAAACTGAAGCAGGCAGAATTCTCCCAGATGAAAAAGCACGGCGGTAGCCTGGGTTTGTCGTTGATCTTAGGGGGCTGCGGCGTGAAGCTGGAGGAGCTGACGGCGCTGTATTCTTCCTTCGCCAACCAGGGCACCTACGCCTCCCTGCGGTGGCTGCAAGGGCAGAAAGACACGCTCAGCACCCCGCTGTTGTCACCGGCCGCCACGTTTATGCTTAATGAGATCCTGACCCAACTGCAGCGCCCTGACCTGCCCCACAACTCCCAGAACAGCGCCCACCTGCCCAAGATTGCCTGGAAAACCGGCACCTCTTACGGCCGGAAAGATGCGTGGAGCATTGGCTACAACAAGAAATACACCGTGGGCGTGTGGGTGGGCAATTTTTCCGGCCAGGGCGTTCCCGAACTCAACGGCACCGACACCGCCACCCCGTTGCTCTTTGACATCTTCAACACCATTGACTACAACAGCCCTGAAAGTTGGTTCAGAGCGCCCAACGGGATTTCCTACCGCGATGTCTGCGCTGTCACCGGCTTGCCTGCCAACAGCTTCTGCCAAGACCAGATCATGGATACCTACATCCCCAGCGTATCTTCCATGGCCAAATGTACCCATCTCAAAAAAGTGGCCGTGTCCCTTGACGGGAAATACGCCTACTGCACCAGCTGCCTTCCGGAAACCGGCTACCACCACCAATGGTACCCCAACCACGCCCCCGAGATGCTCACGTTTTTTGTCAATCAGCACCTGCCGTACGTCTCGCTCCCGCCGCACAACCCGAGCTGCAGCCGTATTTTTCAGGAATACGCGCCCATCATCTCCTCGCCCACGGCGAATATGGAATATCTCCTGGAAGCATCTGACCACCAGAAACTCATGCTGCAGTGCAACGCCCACAACGAGGTCAAAAAAGTCTACTGGTACCTCAATGATCAGTTCCTGCAAAGCGCGCCTGCCAACCAACCCGTTTTCTTTGAGCCCCCACAAGCCGGCAAACTCAAAATCTCCTGCCTAGACGACCAAGGCCGAAATACGAATATTCAAGTGACGGTCCGGTTTATGGACTAAAGATGCGTTTTTGGGCTACTTTTCGTAAATCAGGCCGAAAACGGAAATGGCGCACCCGTTCGCAGGTTTGGAAGACACCAAGAGATCATTTGAGCAGGCGGTACTGTTGGGGCAGTCGCCATGCCCCCTCCCAGGAGGGGAGTGATCTGGTATGCGTGTCCCTCGGCTGTCCGGGATTTGCCATCCCGGACACAGTACCTGCAGATTTGCAATCTGCGGCGCCTGCAGATCAAACGTGCCGCCGCGGGGATTGCAAATCCCCGTGTACCAGCTTCCGGATTGCAAATCCGGAAGAGCGCAATGCTGGGCAGAATGCAACTAGCTGCGGCAAAAAGAGGGTGATCAGAAATGTGTGCCCTCCTGTGTCAACATCCCCCTTCGCCCCCTTCAAAGGGGAAGTATCAGAGTGAGTTCTGAGTCCTGAGTCTTGAGTCCTTCCTTTTTTCTTTAGGCAATTCAGCTCGAATGAAGCAGCAATGCCTGGTTTCACTGCCGTGCCGCGGGGCAGGCCGCCCGTCATCAGTAGGCACGACTCCGGAGATTCGCGCCAGCGCGGGAGTATCAGCTGGAGTTAGAAGGCACGGAAGTAACTTCCGCGCCATAGAGGGCCATAGAGAAGCTATAGAGGGCAGAGGTCATGTGAGACTGCCGCCTCATGGAAGTTGAAAGCTTCCGCCACCATAGGTCCAAGTTGGAAACTTGAACCAGAGATTGTGACAAACAAGCAGCAATAAGTAAACAAACAACAATGAACAATCAACACTTCTGCTAGTGGCACCTCTGTTAAATTAGCACTTCTGCCCCTGGCTGATGTGCGCAGCACGGGCTCGCCTCAGGCTAGCGGATCAGCAGTAGTTACCTACTGAAACAGAGAGAGCAAATAAGGCTGATCAGGAGGGGAACCCAAACCAGTCCTGGGGGTGAGCGCCTCTGTTAATACGGTGCCGCTCCAGCGGCAAGGCCGGAGGGCCTAGTTTTAACAGCAGTGCTTACCCCCAGGACGGGGCCCCGCGGCCGTGAGCGCTTACCGGATACAATGCAACAGCAATGGGATTTCGCTCCGGAGCAAACGCTAGAACCAAGGGTTCAGCATACTACGCATACCTGCCGCAGCCAGGGGAACAGCAGGCTATGCACTGCAGCGGCAGCAATTGGCAGTTATCAAACTCAGGTAGCACCAACCGCCTAAGCCAAGGGAAACAGCGAACAACGCATTCCAGCAACAGCATACGAAGTAGCAAAATGCCACAACAAAGACAACGACAAACAAACCTTTTCAGAAATTGCATGTTCCCAAGTCACCATAGCTTTTCACAGGCAACTTCCGTATCTTGATCTAAACCAGATATACAACCATGCAAGACGCTCCCTTTACCTCCACCAGAAAAGAAGACCTGCTTTTTGACGCCGCCCGCAAAGGCGACACCGCCTATATCCAGCAGCTGATCTCAGAAGGCATTGACCTCAACATCACCGATGGCCGCGGGTTTACCCCCCTGATCCTGGCCTGCTATGAAGGCCATCTGGAAACGGCGAAGACGCTCATAGAAGCGCAGGCCAATGTGAATACCCAAGACTTCGGGGGCAATACGGCGCTCATGGGCGTGTCATTCAAAGGGTATCCTGAGGTGGCGGAACTGCTTATTGCCAACGGGGCTGATTTGAACCTGCAGAACGGCAACGGCGGCACCGCCCTGATGTTCGCCACCCTATTTGGCCGAAACAACCTGGTGAAACTGCTGCTGGACAAAGGCGCTGACACCACCATCAGAGATGCGCGGGGACTTACCGCGTTAGATCTGGCGCACCAGCAAGGCAACACAGCCGCACTGGAATATTTCAGCAACCACCAAGCCTAAAGCAGACAACTTCCGTTTTTGGCCTGCTTTACTGAAATCAGGCCAAAAACGGAAGCTATTATCAAAGCACCGTCTTGTGCGTGATGGTTTCCTTGATGGGAATATTCTCCTGCTTGTTCCCAATAATCAAGCGGTTGCCCGAGTCATAGGTGAAGTAGTTCCAGAACCAATTACTCATGACCATCAACCGGTTCCTGAAGCCCACAATCGAAATCAGATGAATGAACATCCAGATGAGCCAGGCCAGAAAGCCTTGGGTCTTGATCTCCTTGCCAAACAGTTTCAGATCGGCTACGGCCTTGTTGCGGCCAATGGTGGCCATGGCACCCTGGTCATGGTAATGGAACGGCTCCAGCGGCTGCCCCGCCATTAAGCGCGGCAGGTTTTTCCCCAGCAGCTTCCCCTGCTGGATAGCGGGCTGCGCCAGCATGGGGTGGCCGTGCGGGTTCTCAGGGGTGACCATGGCGGCAATATCGCCAATGGCGAAGACGTTGTCATAGCCCGCCACGCGGTTGTACTCATCTACCTGCAGTCGGTTGCCGCGCAGGAGGCTTTCGGGCTTGAGGCCGCTGACCGGGTTCCCCGTCACGCCGGCGGCCCAGATAAGGTTGCGGGTGGTAAGGGTTTCGCCGGAAGTAAGGGTCACGGTGTGGCCGTCATAGCTTTTCACCCGCCGGTTCAACAGCACCTGCACGCCCATCTTCTCCAGAAACTCCAGTGACTTCTGTGACGCCTCCGGCGACATGCCTTTGAGCAGTTCACCCCCGCTCTGGATCAGGTGGATGTCCATGCTCTGGAAGTCCAGCTCCGGGTAATCTTTAGGGAAAACGTGCAACTTAAGCTCACTCAGCGCCCCCGCCAATTCCACGCCCGTAGGTCCGCCGCCCACAATCACGTAGTCCATGAGGCTGTTGAGCTGCTCTGGGTCATCTAGCTGCAGGGCGTTTTCAAAGTTGCAGAGTATGGTGTTGCGCAGGGTAATGGCATCTGTCACACTTTTCATGGAGATGGCGTTCTGCTCCATCTGCGCATCGCCAAAATAGTTGGTGGTGGCACCCGTGGCAATGACCAGATAATCATACCGCACCAGCCCAATGCTGGTCTCCACCAACTGCTGCTCCGTGTCCACGCGCTCCACTTCGGCCAGCCGGAAAAAGAAATTCTCCTGCTTCTCAAACACCTTCCGGAACGGGTGAATGATAGAATCTGCCTCCACGCCCGAAGTGGCCACCTGGTACATGAGCGGCTGAAACGTGTGGTAGTTCTGCTTGTCAATCAGGATCACCTGCACCTGGGCGGTGCTGAGCGCTTTCACCAGCTCCAGCCCTCCAAAGCCGCCGCCAATCACCACCACCTTGGGTTTGCCTGTACTCTTGATGCGTGCGTAGTTTGCCATACGTGTCTGGTTGGTCCCACCCTGTTTTACCCGCTCGCGGGCAGTGGGTTATTGAAAGTTGGTTTTGAAACCCGTTTTTGGCCTGTTTTTCAGAAAACAGGCCAAAAACGCTTTCATATTACTCCTCCTTCTCCACCTCATGCTGCTCCACCTTTACGGCGTGGTCAGAGGCCTTGACACCTTGGTCATGCTCCCGCGAGTAAACCTGGGTGAACTCGGCGCCCAACAGGAATACCACTGAGGCATAGTACACCCACACCAGCAGGAGCACCACAGAGCCGGCCGCACCGTACGTATCGGCCAGCGGTTCATGCTGCAGGTAGATGTTGAGCAAAAACTTGCCCGCCACAAAGAGAATGGCCGTGACGGTGGCCCCCACCCATACATTCTTCCACCTGATCTTGGCATCTGGCAGCACTTTGAAAATGGCGGCGAAGATGAGAATGCTGATCAACACTGAAACCACCAGATTGCCCGCATTGATCAGGTACACCGCCCCGCCTGACAGCTGCTCCCGCAGAAAGTCATTGATCACCCCCAGAATAATCTCTACCGAGAGGGACACCAGCAGCAGAAAGCCCATACTCACCACCATGGCCAGCGACAGCACCCGGCTCACAATGAGGTTGAGCCAGGCCTTCTCCGGTTTGGCCTTCACCTCCCACATGGCGTTCAGGGCATCCTGTATGGCCACAAAGACGGTGGTGGCGGTAAAGATCATGGTGCAGACGCCCACAATGGTACCCACCGTACTGGCCGGGGAAAGACTGGCGTTCTGGATGATGTTCTGGATCTGCTCTGCGCTGTCACGCCCCACCAGACCGCTGATCTGCTGCACCACCTGCCCCTTCACCGCATCTTGCCCAAACACTGAGCCGGCAATCCTGATCATGATGATGAGCACAGCCGGCAACGAGAAAATGGTGTAGAAGCCAATGATGGCCGCGTAGTCCAGCGGCCGGTCATCTGTGAATTCCTTGAAGGTGAGTTTGGTGAGTTTCCAGGTGTACTTCCAGTTGGTAGCCATAGGGTGCGATGGTCAACAGGGTATTCCCCTCAGAGAACAGGTCTTTACAATTGCTTTGCGGCTTACCCGTTGCGTTTTTTGGCTTCGGTCTGAATGACTTTCAGTTCATCTTTGGCGGCGCGCAACCTGCTTTTGGCAGCCTTCTCCCGCTGCTCAGCCTCGTCTACCGCCCGCTCGGCCTGGTCCACCTCCTTCTCCAGTTCATCTATTTTGCGCTGCTGCGCCGCCACAATGGGGTCACTGGAATAGCCGCTGCCGGAAAACACAGAGCAACTCATCATGAATGGAAAAACAAGGAACAGGGTAAAGCGGGTGAATCTTGAAAAGGTTGAAGCAGTCATACACTGAATTAGTAGGTTTCTAAGGTTCTTACGGCTCCTATTGCACACTTGTTCCTGCTCCCCCCTTTTCACCGGGCCTGCACCAACTTTTCCCCCTGGCTTTCAGCCGAAACAGAAACTCCTGTTTTCGGCCTGTTTTACAGAAAACAGGCCGAAAACAGGAGTTTCCTCACTTCTACCAACGCAGAGGTACGGCTGTTTACAATGCTGGCAGGTTATTGGCTTTGCGCTGCAGTTTCTGTACTTTGTCGGGATCCATCTCCTCTGGGCGGGACAGCGCGCCCACCACCAGTCCGGTCAGGCCCATAACCAAAAATGTATTGCGCGCCTTCTCATTTTTAGCGAACCCGAACAGCCACGGCGCTGCCAGGGAGAAAAGGCTGGTGGCGAAGTCAATGGCCAGGTGTGCCTTGTACGGCATCACCTTCACCGCACCCCATTCGGCGCGGGTCACCAGGGCAGACACCAACGTACCGCCGCTAATGGCCCGGCAGAGGGTGGTGGCGGTTTCTTCCTCGGTGAAGCCTACGGTCTCCGGGGCAGAGGCTACGGCAGGGATATACGCTACATCGGCTATGCCGTGCAGGGGTCTGGAAATTGGTTGCCAGTTGTTCATGAATTCTTGCAGTTAAGGTACAACAAAGGCCGTCACGGGGACTGCCAGCTCTTTCTTTCCCTCTTCTGTACGAGGCCCTACCACCTTTGTTCCTGCCGCCGCAGGTTTTGCCCGGGCAGTTACTCCTATTTGCGTTTCTGGCCTGTTTTTTCAAAAACAGGCCAGAAACGCAAATCATAGACTGAACCGTTAGGCGGGAAGGGCAGTCCTGATCTCCAGCCGTAGCAAAAGGCTCAGCCTAGTGCTCAGCGTGTCACTAATGCACTTGAGTTCTTCTTGCGTGTACTGGTAAAAGTCCAGCTGGTTGATGAATTCCACGGCATCTGTGCACGCGGCTAAATCTGCATTTTCTATGGTCTGGAGGACTGCGTTCAGCGGTATTTTTTTCTTCATAACACAATGACTACAAATGCTTTCCCAGTGAACACCGCTGGTGCAGTATGATTCCGGCACAGCAGCAAATTCAGTAGTTATCAAGCAATTACCGTAATAGCCGCAAGTACCCCGTCCTTTATATACCGCAGTCCATCTCATCCTATACCTCTGGGTTGGCCTACAGCTCCGTCGTTTACTCCCAACAGGAAAACAGCAAGACCCGGAACGAACTTCTGCGCCACAGAGGGCAGAAGAGAGGTGAGACCGCCGCCGTGGCATTCCGTAACCTCCGTAAGGGAGGGACCAGGTCACCAGCTTGAACCAGTGCCTTGATTTATCACTTCTGCTTTTGCTTCTCATTTCTGCCTTTGCTTCTCCTCCTGAAACACTTTTGCCCCTGGCTGATGTGCGCAGCACGGGTTCACCACAGGCTAGCGGATCAGCAGTGGTTACCTACAGAGGTAGAGAGAGAAAATAAGGCTGATCAGGAGAGGAACAGCAACCAGTCCTGGCGGTGAGCGCCTCTGTGACTACGGTGCCGAAGGCGTAGTTTTAACAGCAGTGCTCACCGCCAGGACTGGGCCCCGCGGCCGTGAGCGCTTAGCAGAGGCAATGCAACAGCAATGGGATTTGGTACCGGAGCAAACGGAACAGCCAATGGAAACAGCCAAGGGAATACCCAAGGGAATAGTTAAGGGAACAGCCAACTATGCATTCCAGCAGACCATGAACTGCCGTTCACAATAGGAAAAACCACCCACACCTCTCCCAAGCTCTCGCCTTTTCTACCAGCCACAGAAAGGTAGACCACAGGCAGTAGTGCCAAATCAAAACCAGATAAAAGGATTTTTCCTATCTTACCCGGTCTGTGGCCATAGCGGCAGATTATTTTTCACTTACGTAACCCATTGCAACACCCATGAAAAAAGCACTTCTGCTGCTCGCGTTTCTCCTATGTCACCTGGCATCTTTCGCCCAATCCCAAAAATTCACCACGCTCACCTATTTCCAGAACGACACCCTCAAATTGGAGCTGGATTTGTTTCTGCCCGCCAAGCCCGGCAACGGGAAGCTGCCGTTGGTGTTGTTTGAGCACGGCGGCGGCTTTTCGGGCGGAGACCGCAAGAGCGGGCACGGGTTCTGCTCCTATCTGGCTGATAAAGGTTACGCCGCCGCCACTATCACCTACACGCTGTTTGCTAAAAATAAAAACTTTGGCTGTAACGGACAGCTGGCCGAGAAGATCAAGGCCTTTCAGCACGCGGCCAATGGTCTGTGGTTAGCTACGGCCTACTTCCTGAAGAACACAGAAAAGTATAACCTTGACCCGGCCGCTATCTTTGTGTCTGGCAGCAGCGCCGGGGCAGAGGCCGCCTTGCACGCCGCCTTCTGGGACTACAAGCGCATGAACCTTTACCCGCAGGTGTCACTGCCCGCCAACTTCCGCTACAAAGGCGTTATCTCGGGGGCCGGGGCGCTCATGGACCTGAACCTTATTACTCCTGAGAACAAGATTCCGGTGTTGCTTTTCCACGGAAGTGCTGACACAACGGTGCCATACGGGACGGCCGCCCACCACAGCTGCCCCACTAATTCCTCAAACTGGTTCATGTTGTTTGGTTCACTCTCTATTTACCAGCACCTGGTGCACCTGCATGGGAACACGCGTCTCATCACCTACTGCGGCGGCACCCACGCCTATAGCGGCGAACTCTTTGGTAAAAACCAGCAGGTGCTGGTGAAATTCTTAGATGATGTGATGGCTGGCAGCAAAACCCAGGAGCACGTGATAGTCTCAACTGGCAAAAAAGGCGACCGCCCCAACGCCTACTCCTTTTGCGAATAACCAAGATTTTGCCCGCTCTAACTGACCAGGCGGTCACGAGAACAAGAACCGGTAGTTGAGCCTGTTTAACGGTGTCAAAAATCACCGTCTAAAAGTGGTCTTCACCCTTATACTATTTATTTGCTGTTATGCGAAGAAAGTAGTCTTAAGAGCCTGGCCGGTTAAAAAAAGGAGGTTGGCAGATAAAATGTCACCATTGGGTGATTCAGCTTTTCAGATATCTTCTAAAGCCCTCGCACCTTCTGTTCCAGGTGCGAGGGCTTTTCTGTTTTGGGGCTGTTTTTTCAAAAACAGCCCCAAAACAGAAAAGAGGTCTCCTATAAGAGGAAAGAAAGGACACTTTCAGCTGGAGGCAGAGAGCCTAGCTGCTTCTTACGTCTGTGAAAAAGTATGTGAAGGCACCCGCCGTCACATGCGGATGGGTCAAAACCACCACAGCGCATGGTCCCGCCCGCAGGAGTTCCACGGCAGGGAAGGAAAAGCTGTTCTACCCAGTGTTAATGGGAAGCCTGTAACTCTGGAGATCGCATTTTGGCTGACCAACCAGGTACTGCTTCGGCCTGGGGTAACGTAACGGAGAAGATGCTTCCTTTGCCTTCTTCGCTGGTAACAGTGATTGTTCCGCCCATGGCGTCTAACAGCTCTTTGCAGAGCATCAGCCCCAGCCCTGTCCCTACTTCATTGGAGGTACCCAAGGTGGTGAAGCGGTCTTCTGAGAACAGCTTGTGCAAATGCTTGGCGGCTATCCCCTTCCCGAAATCAATAACTGACACCGTTACCAGTTGGTCCTGCACGTGGGCCTTCACCTGCACTTCCCGGCCTTCAAATGAGAACTTGATGGCATTCATGAGCAGGTTCCTCAGCACAAAAGCCATACGCTCCCTATCAGCGAGTACCACGGTCTCTTCAGGGACCAGGTTGAGAAGCGTTATCTGCTTTTGGGCAGCTGCATACTGTACCACTTCCAGGGTCTCATCTAACACCTGTGGCAGCGGCAGCGGCTGTACATGCACCACGGCTTCCTCTAACTGGCTTTTAGACCAAACCAGCAAGTTGTTCAACATGTCTTCTACGGTGTCTACGTCTTTGGCGAGAAGCTCAAGAATACGCTGCAGTTCCTCCGCAGACATATTATGGACCTGGGTGAGCGCCAATATACCTTTCAGGGTGGTAAACGGTGAGCGCAGATCATGTGAAACAATTGAGAAGATCTTGCTTTTAAAGTTACTGGTTTTGGCCAGAAGCTCATTCTGGGTCTGCAGAACCGCTGACTGCTGCAGGATTTCCTCCTGATGCTGGCGTATCTCCCTGTTCTGTTTCTGGACCTGCTCATGCACGCCCTTCAGCTGTTTATAAGCCTTGATCAAACGTCTCCTGAAAAAGAGAGAGACTGACAACAACAACATCATTAAGGACAGCATTACCCCCCCCGCCAGCAGTGCCCCTCTCTGGTAACGCAAAGATTGGTCTTGGCGCTCTTTCTCAGCCTTGAGCTTCTGGTCTTCCAGCTCATGTTTCTCGCTCTCATAGCGGGCAATAATCTGGGAAGCGTTTTTAGACTGGGCCTCTGCGTCAAGCTTCTCCATGTGCTCCAGGGCCACCGTCTGGTACTTATACGCCTGCTCAAAGTTCTTCTGGAGCGCGTACAGATCCTGGAGTAATTTGGCAGCGGCTACTATTTTCTTGCCAGACCTGGTTTCCTGGGCCACAGAAAAGCTTTGCCGGGCATAGGCCAATGCTTTGTTACGGTCTCCCTGTTCCTGGTAGGCTTGTGACAGAGCGGCCAACGTAACAGTCTCATTCATTCTATTGCCCAGGTCCTGGTCAATTGCCAAGGCCCTGTTCAAGAAAGGAAGTGCTTTTTGGGGTTGGTGTAAAGCCGTAAGGGTATTGCCAATATTCTGGAGAACCACCGCCAGTACTTTACGCTCCGGGAACTGTTCCAGCAGCCGGGCAGATTTCTCATAGTAGGGAAGCGCCTGCGCAAACGCTTTCTGGTCACTGTACATGCTCCCCAGGTTGTTGTACACTTTGCTCAAGGCCAGCAGGTTCTGCACTTGAAGGGCAAGGGCTTCGGCTTTGTGATAATAGCCTAGTGCCCGTTTGTCATCTTTGATCTTCTGGCTGAGCACGCCAAGAATATTATAGGTGGTGATCATGTTGGCGGTATCGCCGGCCTGTTCAGCCACTTTGAGGGCCGCAAAATAATAAGTAAAGGCCTTGTCATTCTCGCCCAGGATCACATGCCCCGCCCCCAGTTGGTTCAGAGCGGCGGCTCTGCCTCTGGCATCATGGGCACGGGTGGCTACCTGTTCTGCCTGCCGGGCATAGGCAATGGCCTGTTGTACATCAGAGAGGGAGGCTTGTTTACTCAGCTCACAGAGAATCTTTACGCGCGCAGAATCTGTGGCCGCCTGCCGAAGGGCAAATTTCAAACTGTCTACCGGGGTAGTCTGCGCCAGCACCAACAGAGGCAACCAAAAGAAAAGGAATAGAAGTTTTCTCATACCCGCAGCTTACCGGCAAGACCACCTACCCAGCAGAAAGCCTTCACAATTTCATTTTAATTGTAAAGTAGACATTCTCACGGTAGAAAACATTCCGTGACCGTGACAATAATTCTACTTTTCCCTTAATTACTGGTACCCATAGCCGTTTAACTAGTCAGCGAAAGTAGAATTTTACCAGCCTGTTTTCGGCCTGTTTTCCTAAAAACAGGCCGAAAACAGCTGAGAATCAATTGGTAGCTTTTATTTTCCTGCGGCGGTTGCACCACATTTGCAGGCTGTCACCGTAAGTTTATTCGCCTTGTAACCCATGATAAGCGGTACAGGAGCCGCTTCATCAGGTATTTCCCCTACCCCGGAAGTTATCCTGTAAAACGGTGCCTATAGGGGTTCAACTAACGCAACACAATTCTGCCCAGTATGTAAGTAAAATGTACTTAACCAATCTTTGCTGAAGGAGGTTGCCACAGAAGCGGCGTTCTAACTGATAAACGAATTGGTAATAGAGACGAAGGAGAAAGTAAAGGGTGAGACTGGCCCATTTTTCATCAGATTGGCTGCAGCCAGGAGCAACCAGCCCAAGGTGTTGGGGCTCATCAGACGTTCGTTCTCAGCAAACCAGGGAAGGCGATTAACAGGAATATGGAAAAGCTTGGTACCGGGGGCGTTCCTATCCAGGAAGTTCAGGAACAACTCCTCCTTCAACCAGCCGGGCAGACCACCCCAAAAGTTTGCCCATTCTTGCGGCCCCGTTAGGCCAGCTGTGGCTCCTGCTCTAACCGGAACAGGGCGCTCAACCCCTCCAGCATGGCTTCTGATTCTCCGCGCTGGCATGCGGCTTTTAGCTCCAGGGCCGGCATCTTTACAATTTTGTTCAGGATATTTTTGGTGATGGTCTCCACCAGTTCCTTCTCCCCGTCTCCCAGCTGTTTGACAAACCGGGCCACTTCCCGCTGCCGGATCTCCTCCAGCCGGTTCTTGAACTGCTGCAACGCCGGCGACATCTGCATTTCACGGGTCCAGGTTTGGAAATTGGCCATTTCATCGGCAATAATGGCTTTGGCCGCGGGAATGGCTGCCAACCGCTTTTCCAGGGCTTCAGTAGCGCGGTTTTTGATGTTGTCAATGTTGTACACGGCGGTGTTTGCCAGTTCATTGAGGTTGCCATCAACACTGCGGGGCATAGAGAGGTCTAAGAAAAAGGCGGGTGCCTTCTCCCCCATCTGTGCCACCTGCTCAGCACTGATAAAAAAGCAATCACCCGGTACCGAGGAAATCACCACGTCTGCCTGCCGCATCTCTTCCCACACTTTTTCCCAGTAGATGGCGCGGGCGTTGCACTGCTTGGCCAGTTCAACCGCTTTGTGGTGCGTACGGTTGGCAATGGTCAGGTTCTGGATGGTAGATTTCTGGAAATTATCTGCCACGTTGGCGCCTATCTCCCCAACCCCCAGCATCAGCACTCTGGGGTTCTCCAGATGCCGGGTCAGCTCCTCTACCAGTTCAACGGTGGCATAAGAGACAGAAGCCGCCCCGTCTTTGAAAGCGGTTTCATTTACTACCCGTTTGTTTGTAAAGAAGATGGTGTGCAGCAGGCGGTGCAGGTACGGACCCGCCATTCCGGCATCTGCCGCCCACTGGTAGGCGTTCTTCACCTGGTTCATGATCTGCATATCTCCCACCACCTGTGACTCCAGCCCCAGCGCCACCTGAAACAGATGCTGCACCGCCGCCTCAGGCTGGTCAATGTGCAGAAAGTACGGTTTCACGTCGCTGGTTGAGATAAAGCCTTTTTCCATGGCTATCAACTTGATGATCTCCTGCGAGTAATCTTCTGAGGCAGCGTAATACACCTCTGTGCGGTTACAGGTAGAAAGCACCAGCACCTCTTGCGCCAGGGTAAATTCCTTGATTTTGTCCAGCAGGTTACGGCAGCCAATCTCATTTAAAGAAACGGCTTCCCGCACGGCAATGGGGGCTTGCTTGTAAGAGAGCGTAAGGGCTTTGAAGGAAGTCTGCATTTTCTGGGTCAATTTCTAATGCAAATTTCAGCAGAAACCAGTCCCCTAAATATGATGCTCGTCATTTTACAGGAAGAGGTTCATCAGTATTTGAGGGCAGAGGGATTTCTGTTTTAGGCCTGTTTTCAGAAAAACAGGCCTAAAACAGCCCGGTAGCACAACTATTATCACGTTGAATTACTGATATTGGCGCAGTTCTGCGCGCACTTTCAGGTCATTGGAGCAGTTGGTACTGTGGGGGCAGCCGCATTTGAACCTACCCCTACCCCTCCCTGGAGGGGAACATCTGCAATGCGTAGGACAAGTGACGGGTGACCGTACCTCAGCAATGCGTGTCCTCCTGAGTAAACCTCCCCCTTCGCCCCCTTCAAAGGGGGAGTATTGAAGTGAGTTCTGAGTCTTGAGTCCTGAGTGCTGAGTCCTTTCTTTTTCCCCTAGGCAATTCTGCATGGATGAAGTAGCAATGCCTGGTTTCGCTGCCGCGCCGCGAGGGCAGCCAGAGACCGGCCGTCAGCTGTAGGCACGATTCTGGGGACCCGTGCCAGCGCGGGAGTATCAGCTGGAGTTAGTAGGCACGGAAGTAACTTCCGCGCCATAGAGGGGCAGAAGAGGGAGCCATAGAGGGCAGAGGTAGTGTGAGGCTGCCGCCCCATGTAAGCTTAAAGCTTCCGCCACCATAGGTCCAAGTTGGAAACTTGAACCAGAGAAAGCGGCAAACAAACAACAATGAACAATCAACACTTCTGCCAGTGGCACCTCTGTTAAATTAGCACTTCTGCCCCTGGCTGATGTGCGCAGCACGGGCTCGCCTCAGGCTAGCGGATTAGCAATAGTTACCTGCAGAGGCAGATCTAATAGCACAAGCATTTACAGGAGAGGAACAGCAACCAGTCCTGGGGGTGAGCGCCTCTGTTAATACGGTGCCGCTCCGGCGGCAAGGCCGGAGGGCCTAGTTTTAACAGCAGTGCTCACCGCCAGGACGGGGCCCCGCGGCCGTGAGCGCTTACCGGAAAAGATGAAACAGCAATGGGATTTCGCTCCGGAGCAAACAGCCCAGCCAGGGAAACAGCAGACCACGCATTCCTAAAATAACAGCACTGCAGCAAGCGGCACAGCCTAGGGAACAGCAGACCACGCATTCCTAGAACAACACCACTGCATCCAACAGCCCAGCCAAGGGAACAGCGGTCTACGCATTCCAGCAGCAAAGGAACAGTGCAGCCTATGAGGCACTTCCAATTGCGGTTCAGCCAGGGGGAGGACAGGCTTTTCACTGTTAAGAAGAACCGCAGACCATGTATTCCTTTGACATCAGCAGAAAAAATCTACCACCAACTGCGCATGCACCACCAACAACGCTGAAACAAAACAAGTGGCTGAGTCAAAAACGTCTGCAGAATATGCCCAACAGGAGGTCCATGAGAAGGCCTTCAACTACGAAGCTGTTTCCTTTTCTTTAGTGATGGACCGTGACGGACCTTGGCAAGGGGCGTGAGCGTGTGCCTACGTTTTGGGGCTACTTTCCAAAAAACAGCCCGGAAACAGGGGTTCACTTAAACTAAAGGCACCAGCACACGCATGTGCCATTACCTGAATTAAAAACGCTAGACCGCTTCTACTCCTCTAAAGAAGTAAAAAAGCTGTTTTCGGGCTGTTTTCTGAAAAACAAGCCAAAAACAGCTCTATCACAAGAGGGACAACCCCAGACCTTAATTTCTCATTTTTGCGAGCTTCTGCGAATTCAGGATAAAGATCTTGCTGCCGCGGGTGTCAATCAGTTTCTCGTCTTTGAAATCAGCCAGCGTGCGGATCACCGTTTCTTTGGAGGCCCCTACAATACTGGCCAAATCATCACGGGAGATAGACATCTCAGTGGTGTCTGCGGCAACGCCCTCCTGCTTGTACTGCTTCTCTACCAGCAGCAGCGCCTCGGCCACGCGTTTGCGCACGCTGTTGTAGGCTAACTTTAAGAGACGGTCTTCCCGGTCTGCCAGGTTGTCTGAGAGAATCTTGATGAACTTGTTGGCTACGTCCCGGTTCTGGTGCAGGAGCGTGAAGAAGTCTTCTTTGGGTATCAGGTAGACCTCTGCGTCTTCCATGGCCATGGCCGATTCGCGGTACGCGTTTTCTTCCAGCAGGTCCAGATAGCCAATGAAATCGCCGTCTTTGTAGAGGTTGGTAATGTACTCGCGGCCGTCTTCATTCACCTTGTAGGTTTTTACCTTGCCTTTGCTCAGGAAATACAGCGCGTTGGGGTACTTGCCCTCCAGAAAGAGGTTGTGTTTTTTCTTATAGACGGTGATTCTGCGCTCGTCACTGATGAGTTTGTTAAGGTCTTCATAGCCTTTGGCCTCCTGTATAAAGTTGTCAAGCCCCTCCACGTTCTTCTGGAATTCGGCTTTGAGGATCTCGTTCTTCCGGAGGCGCATTTCTACGGCGTCCAGCAGCTCCAGGTCATCAAAGGGCTTGATCAGGTAATCATCGGCCCCCAGTTTCATGCCCTTCCTGAAATCTTCTTTCTCAGACTTGGCGGTGAGGAACACAAACGGAATGCTGGAGGTCTCAGGGCTTTTGCTCAGCAGGTGCAGCACCCCATAGCCGTCTAGCTGAGGCATCATGATGTCACAGATGATGAGGTCTGGCTGCTCCTTGCGGGCCAGGTCAACGCCCACCTTTCCGTTTTCGGCCTCTACCACCTCATAATTGGCCAGGGTGAGGATCTCAGCCGTGTTCTCCCTGATTTCCTGGTTGTCTTCAATCAGCAGTATTTTTTTCATAGCTCAGCAGTTTGCGGGAACGTGATGGTAAAGGTAGTGCCTTCGTCTAAGACGCTGGTGAAGTCCATAGAACCTTCCATGACCTCTACGTAGCGTTTTACGATATTGAGCCCCAGACCGGTTCCCTGGATGTTGGTGGCGTTGTGCGCCCGGAAGAACGGGGTGAACAAATGAGTCTGGTCAGCCTCCGGAATCCCTATGCCTTCGTCCCGCACCGTAATGGAGACGGCGCCGGGAGAGATGGCGGTTGTGAAATGAATGGTCTTGCCTTCAGCGGAGTACTTGCTCCCGTTGGAAAGCAGGTTGATCAGAATGTTTTTGAACAGCTGTTTGTCTAGCGCCACCGTGCGCTGCCCCCCCTCATGCCGGTACTCAATGCGCTGCCCCTCTTTCACCAGGGCCTGCATGTCTTCTACCACCTCCTGGGAGAAATTGACCAGATCAAACTGGGCGGGCACGTTGTACACCTTGCCCTCCTCTATACGGCTCATAGACAGGAAGTCATTGAGAATAGTGGTCAGGTTCTGCACCGCAGATTTGATGCGGTCTACGTGCTTGAGCCGTTTGTCATTGTCTTCTGCTGAAGTATAGCGCGCAATGATAGAGGCCGAAGACAGCACAGTGCTCAGCGGTGTTCTGAACTCATGCGAGGCGGTGGTTACAAACCTGGACTTGAGTTCGTTCAGCTCCTTCTCTTTCTGCAGGGCTTTCTCAATCTCCAGCTGGGCATCATACAAGATCTTGTTGGTCTTCTCCAGTTTATGGATAGCCTCTGCCAGCTCCTGCGTGCGCTCCTCTACCCGCTGTTCCAGCTCAGAATTCAGTTTCTGGATCTCGTTCAGACTTTTGGCGTGCTCAATGCTGTACCGGATGGAGCGTTCCAGGTCAAAGGGGTTGAAGGTGCCCTTCACCAGATAATCCAGTGCCCCGGCGCGCATGGCTTTTTCATCGGTTTCGCGGTCAGTTTGGCCGGTGAGCAAAATAAAAGGGGCGGTGCTTCCGCCAGAGACCGCCTGGGTGATCAGATTCAGTCCGTTTTCGGCACCCAGAAAAAAATCAACCAGGTAGACATCATGCCGCTGCTCTTTGATAATGTCCAGCGCCTCTGTGAAAGACGAGGTCCAATCCAGGTGATAGCTCCGGCCCTGAATATCTTCTATGATATCTCTGGTGATGATGTAGTCATCTTCATCATCATCTACCAACAGAATTCTGGTTTGATCTGGCATGATGGTCTATTTGAAGGGAGAAGGTGCCCCCCATTACGGGGGGGGCAGTTGCGTTTTGGGGCTGTTTTGGCCAAAACAGCCCCAAAACAGCCTGAACTGTAAGTAAAAAACCTGGCTTCATGTTCTTCACAGGCAGGCCAGCCGCCCGTTTCAAAACAGGAAAACCTAGGGTTTGGGTAGTTCTACAATCTCAAACCAATATTTGGTGAGGGTCTTCATGACGTCTACCAAGGCGGCAAAGGTTACGGGTTTAGTGATAAAGGAGCTTACGCCCAGGTCATAGGTACGCAGAATATCCTCTTCGGCTTTAGACGTGGTCAATACCACCACCGGAATCACCCGCAGATGCTCGTCAGACTTGATTTCCTTCAGGGCTTCCCGGCCGTCTTTCTTGGGCATGTTCAGATCCAGGAGAATGAGGCCGGGCGTAGGGTACTGGTTTTTGTCTGAGAACCGCCCCTTGTTGTGCAGGTAGTCCAGCAGTTCCTCGCCGTTTTCTACAAATTGAATCTCGTTTGTCAGCCGGTTTTCCTCCAGGGCCTCTTTGACTAACATACGGTCTTCGGCGTCATCGTCGGCAATCAGGATCACAATTGTTCTTTTCTTTATGCTCATTGTACAGGAATGTCTATTCTTGCAGGTGTTTGGTGGCTAAGGTAATAATAAATCTGGTGCCAACTCCTTGTTTGCTTTGGGCGGTGATGTCACCGCCATGGCGGGTGGCTATCTTACGGCAGATAGCCAGGCCAATGCCAGAGCCTTCATATTTCTGCCCCTCCAGCCGCTGAAAGATATTGAAAATCCGGTCCAGGTACTTCTCGTCAAAGCCTATGCCGTTGTCTTCAATAGAGATCTCCACGTGCTCATCTCCGGGGGTGGAGGTTAGGTGCGCCCGGCGCTGCACCAGGCGGGAGGTGATTTTGATGACCGGGGTGGCCTCTTCCCTCCGGAACTTGATGGCATTGCTGATCAGGTTCTGGAAGAGCTGGCGTATCTGGGTGGGCTCCGCCTCAATAACGGGCAGGGGCGTGCGTTCAATCACGGTGCCGGTTTTCTCAATGGTGATTTCCAGGTCAGACAGCACCTCCTGTAAGATCACGTCTAGGTTCACCTTCTCAAACGGTTTAGATTTGGTGGTGACGCGGGAGAAGGTAAGCAGGTCATTGATGAGGTTCTGCATTCTCACGGCCGCATTGAGCATGCGGTCTATGTAGTCCTGCCCCTGCGCACTCAGGTGGTCTTTCTCCTTGTTCTTGAGCCGGTCACCAAACGCCTGTATCTTTCTGAGCGGCTCCTGCAGGTCATGCGAAGAGACGTAGGCAAAGTCCTGCAGCTCCCCGTTGCTGCGCTCCAGCTCGGCGGCGTAGCGCCGTAGCCGCTCTTCACTCATCTTCTGGTGGGTGATGTCATGAATAAAACCGGTGTACACCTTGCGGTCTTCCAGCTGCACCTCGCTTATGCTCAGGTATAAAGGGAACACCGTCCCGTCTTTTTTCAGGCCGGAGACCTCACGGCCTATGCCAATGATCTTCTTTTGGCCGGTGCGGTGGTAGTGGTCCATGTAGGCATCATGGCGGCTGTGGTCTGGCTCTGGCATGAGCATACTGATGTTCTGGCCCAGCAGTTCCTGGGCTTCATAGCCAAACAACCTGGCCGCCGAGGGGTTTACCATTTCCATGATGCCGCGGGGGTCTATGGTGATAATGCCGTCTACCGCCGCCTCAATGATAGAGTTAATCTTGTTCTCGCTCTCCCGCTGGGCCCGCTCTGCCTTCTTCTGCTGCGAGATGTCATGCACAATGCCCGTGAAAATGACTTTGTCTTTCAGCCGTGCCTCACTAATACTCAGCAGAAACGGAAAAACGGAGCCGTCTTTGCGCTGCCCCACCACCTCACGGCCTTTGCCAATGATCTGCCCTTCGCCGGTTTTATAGTAGTTGACCATGTACTGGTCATGCCGGCTCTTATCAGGCTCTGGCATGAGCATGCTGATGTTTTGGCCAATGACCTCCTCTGGCAAATACCCAAAGATGCGGGCCGCCGCCGGATTCACGGTTTCAATGATACCTCTGGCATCTATGGTGATGATACCGTCAATGGCCGTGTCAATGATGGCTTTCAGCCGAATCTGGTCATCCAGGTTCTGAGGGTGTGGTAGTGGTTCCAAAGGCAAAAATAAATGGCAGTCTAAAAGTAGCTAATTGAACGGCATCTGTCAATGCGGGTTCCTCAATTACAGGCATTGACAGCTGCGTTTTAGGCCTGTTTTCAGAAAAACAGGCCTAAAACGCAGCACCGTTAGAAAAACCATCTAAAAAACACAGAGACGAAGCACGGGGCACAGCCCCAGTGCCAGATGACCGGCATCACCTCCAAAGGTGATGATTGTCATTGACTTAAGCTGATAAATTGAAAAAATTTGAACCACTATTCTAAACCGTTCACCGCAAAAACCTGAGAGACAAATGGAAACTGTTCATCAACCCACACCCGCCTTGCTGGAGACCAGCATCTCCCACCTGCACCAGGAAAGCAAGAACTGGGTACAGGAGATTGAACTCTGGAGAAATGAGTTCAGCTTCTTCCAAAAGCTTCTGGAGAGCATTGCCCCCAAGGCCCATGCTGTAGAAGACAAAAAGCAGATTGACCATTTTCAGCACCTCATCACCTATTTTCAGGGAGAGTTGCTTGACCAGTTCGCACATGACGTCAGGCTGCATGAAAACTACCTGCAAAAGCTTGGCCGGGAAGACAGTTCCTTCCAGGACCAGCCATACCGGGAGCAGCACCAGAAGCAGAAAGAGCAACTGGCCGCCTTTGCGCTTGACTACAGGCAGTACCGCCAGGAGCTGTTCCAGTTTGCCGAGCAGTACCTGTAGGTACCGGTACGGCCAGCCAGTCTTTCTTTCATGTTCTATCTAAAATAACCCCCTCACCCATGGAGACTATTCTTTGCCCAACAGATTTTACAGCGTGTTCAGAAAACGCCATTCGCTACGCAGCCGCCCTGGGGCAGCCTATGGGCGCCCGGTTGATCTTATACCACAACATCTATGAACCCGTGCTCATGGACCTGGCCCCTTTTGGTACCGCGCCGCTGGTAGAGGCCGTACAAGACCCGGTTTACAGGGAAGGGCAGCAGCAGAAACTGGAGGCCCTGGCAGAGGCGCAGCGGGAGTCGCCGTTCAACAGCGGGGTTTCTGTTGAGTGCCAGCTCAGCTACGGCCATACGCTGGACTCCATGGTGCACACCCTCCGGAAAGAGCACGTAGATTTGCTGGTCATAGGGCATGAGGGGTTTCAGGAAGTGTTTGGCTACTCCCTCACCGCCAGAATCATTCATGAAGCGCCCTGCCCCGTGCTGGTGGTACCGCCACACGCTTCCTTCAAGTACCTGAACAGAATTGTGTTCGCCACAGACCTTAAAGGTGAGTCTTTTACAGACATGAGCCTGGTCTGCCAGATTGCCAAACTCTTCAACGCTGAACTGCAGCTGCTTCACATCTTAGAGGAAGATACTTTTACTGGCCGGCAACGCGCCCAGGCCGGCCTAGGGCTTTTACTCAAGCGGCTCCCCTACAACAAAGTTTCTACCCACCTTGAGGTGCACCCGGAGATTGAAGAGGGAATTCACCAGTTCTGTTTTCAGCAGAAGGCTGACCTGGTGGTCATTGGCCACCGTACCAAAAACTTCTGGCAGCATCTTTTTCTCCAGGACAACACCCGCCAGATTGCGGCCCAGACTTTTCTCCCGCTCCTGGTTGTACACCACACGCTTTAAGCTTCTGCAAAAGATGACATTTCTCATTTCCGGAACTGCGGAAGATCATCTGGCACGCCCCTTAAATATACCATCTTTACTATGTAACATCCTCACCTCCTAAAGACCATGCAAACGATCATCTGCCCCACAGACTACTCAGCCTGCTCCATCAACGCCATACGGTATGCTGATGAGATAGCCCAGCGCCTAGATTCCCGCATCATCCTGTTCCACTCTATTCATGAACCGGCTCCCGCCTATGAAGATTTCAGCATTGACACAGAGGCGGCCCCAGAAAGCCTGCACGGGGAAGAGGTTCGTCACTTAGGCAAGCTGAAGGCCATTCAAACCTACCTGGAGAACACTGACTGGGGAATCCCCATCAGCTATGAGACCCGCATAGGGTATGGCAAGGCGGCTGACACCATTGCCCATGTTACGCAACAAGAGCGGGCAGACTTGTTAGTGCTGGGCTATGAGCCGGTTCAGGGCCTGAAGGAGATTTTTGTTGATTCCATGGCTGCCTCCCTTATTAGAAACACCACCTGCCCCGTCTTGCATATTCCTGCTAACACAGACTTCAAACCCCTTCATAGAATTGTGGTGGCGGTAGAATTACAGGGGCTTTCTGGCTTTGATACTGCTTTCCTGCTAAAACTGGCAAGCCTGTTTGGGGCAGAGCTTCAACTGCTGCACGTGCTGCCAAAAGAAGACAGGGAAGCCCAAGCCTTTGCCTTTGAAGAGTTACAGCGCGCAGGCAGGCGGTTACAGTATGAGTATGTTTCTTACCATGTGCAGACCAGCCCCTTTGTAGAGGAAGGGATCAGCCGGTTCTGCCGGGAGCAGAAAGCTGACATGCTGGTAGTTGGGTTCAAGCCTGTCAACTCATGGCAACACCTTTTTCCCCCAACCTATCTCCAGAGCGAATCTACCCACACCTACCTCCCCGTGCTGGTGCTCCATCACAAATAAAAACAAATCCCATATTCTTTCACCTTAACCATAAAAACTATGTCACTCTTACCTAAAACCTCCCATGAACTCACCCCTTTCCGCTCCCTTCTCACAGACCTGGTAGAGGTAGACAAATTCTTTGGGCAGTCTCCCTGGTTTGCCGGACCCAAAAAGACCCCTTCGGCCAATATCAAAGAAAAAGCCGACAGCTACGAGATAGCCCTGGCAGTACCGGGCATGGAGAAAAAAGACTTCAGGGTTGAACTCAGCAACAATGTTTTAACCGTCTCAGCAGCGCGCAAGGAGGAGAAGAAAGAGGAGAAGGAAAACTATACCCGCCAGGAGTTCACCTATGACTCCTTCTCCCGCTCCTTTGAACTGCCCACTTCTGTGAACGCAGACGCCATAGATGCCCAGTACAAAGAAGGAATCCTGTCTCTTCACCTCCCTAAAAAGAAGGAAGCCATTGACCCGGCCAGAAAAGAGATTGCCGTTGCCTAACGGTTAGGCCCGCTCTCTTTCCTGTATTTTTTATTGCAGGAACTTTGCAATTCCTCACCGTTGCGTTTTAGGGCTGTTTTTCCCAAAACAGCCCTAAAACGCAACGGTATTGCAGTGACAGGCCAACCATTCAGCACCTACTCTCTCTCCTTTTCAGGAAAAGCAGGTATTTCTTCAAGTGCTGCCCCACGGGTGGTTTTCTTTCAGAAAAAACTGAGAACGCAGGAACATTCTTTGCCCTCCCTCCTTCCCCAATCCTTTACCTCCAAACCCACCACTATGCCCACTACTTCCTTCCCTACCACTGATATTAAAACCGATGCTGACATTGCCCTGCTGGTAAAGGTGTTTGAGCAGAAGGCCCAGCAACACGCCTTAGCTACTCCCGGTCCGGTTGCAGAGCAGGAAAAGCAGGAGCGGCTCATGTTCAGGTACTGGCGCTCAGTTCTGTTGGAGGCCAAGCCGTACCTGCAGCACCCTCTGGCGCCCTATGCCTTCCTGCAGATTCCGGCCGGCCACATAGGCAGATGGATTCACTTGTTTTATGAGACACTGGAGGAAAACTTCAACGGCAGCCTGGCAGACATTGCCAAAGCCCGTGCCTCTAATCTGGCCCGTCTTCTGCACCTTCCCTCCTTACCCCACTGCTGACCTATGGCTCCCACTGCCCATCTGGAGGAGATACTCCAGGGAATACTACAGGAGGAGGACATTAGCCAACTGGTTGACACGTTTACGGCGGCCTTCTACCGTTTACCCTACTCTCCTGCCTTCACCCCTGAGCTGGAAGAGGTTGTACCCCGGCTGTACACCCTCCTATGCTGGTTGCTGATGGGCAAGGCCCTCTCCCTCCCGGATCAAACTGTCCTGCTGTTTGACAGAAAGCCCTGGCGGCAGCTCCTCCACCAGACCGTGGCCACCCATTTTCACGGCCGGTTGGCTGAACTGGTTACAGCCAAACTCTCTACCAAGCTAAAAAACCTGAAAGCCGCTCCTACCCTTTTTCTGCTGGTCAACTAAAAAAGGACGCTGTTTAGCCGTTTTACTTAAATGTATGGCGTAAGCCTCTGCTTGTGCCTTTAGGGTCAATAAGCTTCTGTTTCAGGGCTGATTTTTGGAAAGCAGCCCCAAAATGAAAACACACCCGCTCGGTTGCGTCCTGCCCAAGTGCCGTCACGGTTCATCACCATAGAAAAGGGAAAACTATAAACAGCTTCTATAAAAATGGAGCGCCTGCACTACCTGTGGCCAACGTCTGTTTTAGGGCTGTTTTCAGAAAAACAGCCCTAAAACAGACGTTGGCGTTTGGGCAGAGGTCACTTTTTTAAGGCATGATGAAGATCATTTTCACCTTTGACCGCCATCATCTGGCCACCCGGGCGCAACCGCTACTTTTGTAAAGGCTTTGGAAAGCACCAAACCCTGACAGACGTATTCCCCATGACTACCATACTGGTTCCCACAGATTTTTCTAAGAATGCCGCCAATGCTGTTGACTTTGCGGTAGCACTGGCCCGCCGCGTGAAAGGGAGGCTGCTTTTGATTCATACCGTAGAGCTACCCGCCTCCAGCACGCCAGAAGGGTTGATTCTGCTGCCGGTAGACACCAGCCTGGTAGAAGACTGTGAGGAGGAGCTGCAGAAACAGGCAGAGCAGATCAGGCTGCAGCATGCGTTCCAGTTTGAAGTGGACACTTTCTGTCTGTATGGCTCACTGGTAGGGCAGTTGAATGAGCTCATCCGGACCCAGGCGGTAGACCTGGTGGTGATGGGCACCAGCGGGGCCAGCAATTTCATTGACAGATTTATTGGCACCAATACCGCTTCGTTTATCAAGGCGGCCCATTGCCCGGTACTGGCCATTCCGGCCAATGTCACCTTTAAGGGCTTCCATAAGATAGCCTATGCCACAGATTTTGAAGGGGAGGAGACGGTGTTTCTGAAGCAGCTGTTCCAGTTTGCGGCCCCTTTCAAGTCTGAGGTAAGTATTGTGAACGTAAGGCCAGAGGAACAGCGCGAACTGGTCTCTGACTATAAGCCGCTAAAGGAAATCACCAAGCATTACCCTGGCAATGAGTACCAGGTGGTGCTCCTCCCGGGGAGCAATGTGGTGAAAAGCCTTAAAACCTTTGTAGCAGAACACCACATGGACCTTCTGGCGGTCTCAATCCATGAACGGGGCTTTTGGGACCAGCTGTTCCACAAGAGTATTACCAAAGAGTTGGCCTATCAGGCCTTTATTCCGTTATTGGCGCTTCCGGAGGAGCCTTACCAAACCTTGCCTTCCTCCTGGTCTGGAAAGTTAAAACCGCAACCAGTGCAGTAACCAGTATCCTCCTAATTCCCCCTAAATGAATGTTCAGGCACGTCTCTTATTGCTACCTTTCCTGCTCCTGTTCTGCGCTTCTGCCTGGGGACAAACTAAAACTTTTGTTCCAGCTGTTCAGATACAAAGACTAAAGGCCGCCCTGCAGGAATACCAGCACCTGGATGAAGACAACCTGTGGACCACGTTCCCGAACAAAACCTGCCTTCGCCCCGGCGAAAAAGACCCGCTCATTTCCGGCCTCAGAACTAATTTGTTTCTGATGGGGGACCTGCCCAGCCTCGCCTCGCCCACAGACTCTTCTTTTGATGAACTGCTCACCCAGGCCGTAAAGAAATTCCAGCGCCGGCACGGGCTGGAAGCAGACGGGGTGGCCGGTCAGGCCACCTTAGAAGCCCTCAACATCACCCCGGCCCAGCGGCGGGCGCAACTGGCACTGAACCTGCAGCGGTGGCAAGCTGACTCTTCCCGCACCCCACAGCCGCTGGTCCTGGTGAACCTCCCGGAGTTCATGCTGCACTTGCTTGACTCAACAGGCACACAGGTCTGGGAGACACAGGTGGTCATTGGCCAGACGCCAAAAATCTACCAGACCGTGCCTCTGGAAAGCAAGATCAGTTACCTGGTGGTCAACCCTACCTGGACCGTACCGCAAAGCATTATCAAAAGGGAAATAGCCCCCATGCTTAAAACCAACCCGCAGTACCTGGCCCAGAACAACATGGTGGTGTACCGGCTGCAAGGAAAGACGCGGGTACCCGTCTCCCCCTCTGCCATAAACTGGGAGAACTTTGATGCCGCCCGGGAGAATATTCTGGTAGTACAGCAGCCTGGCCCGCACAATGCCTTGGGCCGTATCAAGTTCATGTTTGCCAACCAGCATTCCATCTACCTGCATGACACCCCGGCTAAAAGCCTGTTCTCTCACCCTATCAGGGCCTACAGCCACGGGTGTGTGCGGGTGCAGAACCCAGAAAAGCTGGGGGCCTACCTCCTTGACCAGAACTGGGCAGACGGCCTGCAGCCGGCAAAGGCACTGCAGCAGACAAGTCCGGAAAAAAACTTTTATTTGCCGAAACCAATACCCGTAAAGTTGGCCTACTACACCAGCTGGGTAGATGATAACGGAGAAGTGCAGTTCCGGAGAGACCTCTACCAGCTGGACGCCCTCACTACACCCCAACCGGAAATGTTCCAATAGCCCATTAGCCTATGACCAAACCCAAGAACGTACTGGTGACCAAATCTTCTGGCGAGACCGCGGCATTCTCTTACCAGAAACTGAAGAAGTCCTTAGCGGCCGCCGGGGCGAGCGAAGCCATCATCAACACCATCATTCCGCAGGTAGAAGGCCTGCTGTACCAGGGAATCCCCACCAGACAGATTTACAAAAAAGCCTTTGCGCTGCTCAAAGGCAAACCCGGCGCCCTGGCGGCCCGGTACAAACTCAAGAACGCCATCATGGAGCTGGGGCCGTCTGGTTACCCGTTTGAGCGTTTTATTGGGGAGCTGCTCAAAAGCCAGGGGTACCAGGTGTCTGTTGGGCAGATCATGAAGGGACAATGTGTGAACCATGAGATTGATGTGATAGCCACCAAAGGCTACCAGTACTTCATCATTGAGTGCAAGTTCCATAACCAGTCCACCTACCAGTGTGATGTCAAGATCCCGCTTTACATCCATTCGCGCTTCAGGGATGTAGAGGCCGAGCTCCGGAAAAAATCTGGCCGCGAAGACCTCTTTTACCAGGGCTGGGTGGTCACCAACACCCGGTTCACCCTAGATGCCATCACCTACGGCCAATGTGCCGGTTTGCACCTGCTGGGCTGGAACTACCCTGAGGGCAACAGCCTCAAGGAGTTGATAGAGAAAACCGGCATCTACCCTCTTACCACCCTCACCACCCTCACCAGCTTTGAGAAACAGCACCTGCTCCAGGAGAAGATGGTCCTGTGCAAAGATATCTGCCAGAAACCCTACCTGCTGGAAGAACTAGGCATAGGCGGGGAACGGCTCAGGAGAATCTTGCGGGAGGCGTACGATCTCTGCGGGTCAACCCCCACCTGATTGCCCCCGCTGCCTACAAGGCCGTCAAGCTGCAGGTTGCGGGAGTAGTTATCCTGGGTGCCTACTCCTTCAGTAGCTGGTGTCTCCTTGCCTCACATGCCTGTTTTCGGCCTGATTTCAAGAAAACAGGCCGAAAACAGAAAAAGCAGAAACCAGCCTGACCGGCAGAGAATTACCAGATCAGTATTCCTATTGTTCCACATTATTTCATTCATTCCTAAACTTAACCAAGCCTATGCTCACCCCCTGGTATAAATTCACCCCGGAAGAAACCATGAAACAGCTTGGCTCCAGTCCGGAAGGTCTGCGTATGCAGGAAGTAGCAATACGCCAACAGCAGTATGGCCTGAACAAGCTGCCCGAGCCCAAGCGCAAGACCTTGCTCCAGATCTTTTTGGGCCAGTTCCTGAGCCCTCTCATCTATGTACTCATTGCTGCTGCCGTAATCTCCCTATTTGCCGGCACTGCCGGTGATGCGGCCTTTATCATGTCCATCATTGTCATCAATGCGTTGTTGGGCACCTGGCAGGAGTCAAAGGCGGAGTACAATGCCTCTGCCCTCAGAAACATGGTGCGGGTGCGGGCAAGGGTAAGGCGGGCAGGGCAGATGGTTGAGATTGACGCCCAGGAACTGGTGCCCGGAGACGTGGTACTGCTGGAGTCTGGCATGAAAGTACCCTGTGATGTGCGCTTGGCACAGGTAAACGAGCTGACCGTTGAAGAGGCCCTGCTGACAGGTGAGTCCCTGCCGGTCATGAAGCAGGAGGCCGCCCTGAGCCATGAAGTGCAGAGTCTGGGCGACCGGGTGAACATGGCATTTGCCGCCACCACCGTGCTCAAGGGCCGCGCCTGGGGTGTTGCCACCAGTACCGGCATCCAGACAGAGATGGGCAAGATTGCTGATTCGCTGGCCTCTTCTTATGCTGAGCGGCCACCGCTCCTGCAACGCATGGACCGCTTTGCCAGCACCATCAGCAAGGTGGTGCTGGTGGTGTGCGTGCTACTGGGGGGCATTGGCTGGTGGCGCGGCATGGAAGTCATGGAAATCTTCTTATTTATGATTGCCGTTGCCGTGTCAGCTATTCCGGAAGGACTCCCGGTGGCCCTTACGGTAGTGCTTTCCATTGGCACCAGCCGCATGGCCAAACGCAACGTGATTGTGCGCAGGCTCCCGGCCGTAGAAGGTCTGGGCAGTTGCACCATGATCGCGTCTGATAAAACGGGTACGCTGACCATGGATCAGCAGTCAGTACAGGCCCTGGTACTGCCAGACGGTCAGCACCTGGACGTAACCGGCCAAGGGTATAACGGGAGCGGCCAGATATCAACTTCTACCGGTAGCCCCGCCGCCCTCACCCTGCCCCATTTCCAACCCCTGTTGCAGGCGGCCGTCTTGTGCAATGAGGCTTCTCTCCAGCTAACCGCCAGCGGTTGGGAATACACCGGTGACCCGGTAGATGTGGCGTTGCTGGCGCTGGCCTATAAGGCAGGGGTTTCCCCAGCCTATTTCCTGACGGGGGTAGAGGTAGAGAAAATGGTACCCTATGAGTCTGAGAACAAATTCTCAGGAGTGTTTTACCGGCAGCAGGGGGAGCTTTGCTTCTGGATGAAGGGAGCCGTAGAAGTGATTGCTGAAAAACTCCCGCCCGCCCAGCAGGGGCTGCTGTTTCAGAAAACAGAGGCACTGGCCAAGATGGGCTTCCGGGTGATTGCCCTGGCGGGCGGGCCCGTTAGGGAGGTGCATCTGGAGGGGCTTCCAGAACTTTCCCTGGCTGGGATTATTGGCCTTATAGATCCCCTCCGCGAAGAGGCCAAAGCAGCGGTTCAGGAGTGCCAGGCCGCCGGGATTGAGGTGGCCATGGTCACCGGTGACCACCCAGAAACGGCCTTTGCCATTGCCCGCCAGCTGGGTTTGGCTCAAACCGCACAGGAGGTCATCTCCGGCAAAGAGCTGGCACAGATTCAGGAGCAGCAGCCTGCCTCCTTTGCCCAGATGCTAAAAGGGAAACATGTCTTTGCCAGGGTAACGCCGCTGCAGAAGAAAGAAATTGTAGAGGCCCTGAAGGAGAACGGCCATTTTGTAGCCGTCACCGGTGACGGTGCCAATGACGCCCCCGCCCTCAAGGCCGCCCATATTGGCATAGCCATGGGCAGCGGCACAGACCTGGCCAAAGACACAGCCTCGCTCATTATTACCGACAATAATTTTGCCTCTATTACGGCTGGGGTAGAAGAAGGAAGGTTTACCTACAACAACCTGCGCAACATCATCTACATGCTCCTCTCCACGGGGGCCGCTGAACTGCTCCTGATTGCCTGTACCCTCATCCTGGGGCTGGAGCTGCCGTTTATTGCCGTGCAGTTACTGTGGCTCAACCTTGTCACCAACGGTATTCAGGACGTGGGGCTGGCTTTTGAGAAAGGAGACGCCTCGGTCATGAAACTCCCGCCGCGCAAACCAGAAGAAGGGATCTTTAACCAGTTAATGATCAAGCAGCTGCTGCTCTCTGCGGTGTTCATTGCAGGCATCACGCTGGTGGTGTGGTACATCCTTACCGAAGTGAACCACTTGGAGATGGCGCATGCCCGCTCTACCCTGATGATGCTCATGGTGCTGCTCCAGAACTTCCATGTGCTGAACTGCCGCTCTGAGACCAAATCGCTCTTCAAGACGCCCCTGCGCAACAACTACCTCCTGGTTGCCGGCATTCTGACGTCCCAGCTACTGCACATTGCCGCCTCTTACATTCCTTTTCTGGCCACTACCCTGCAACTGGAGCCAATTTATTTTGAGGAGTGGCTCAAGCTGGTGCCCACCGCCATGATCATTTTTGTGGTCATGGAAGTGTTTAAATGGCTCAGGCGCCAGCGGGTTCTCTCCTAGCCTGCCCTGGTCTGTTTTTGGCCTGTTTTTCAGAAAACAGGCCAAAAACAGACCAGGCGGCCTTTCCCCATCTGCCTGCCATTTTCTGGCCTTTTCTGCCCAAGGGGGATTATTTTCCGGGGTACCCTATGGAAATTGACCCGCCGCTGCATCTACCAGATAGAAACCAACAGGTTTTTGTTTTCCCCCTGGGAAATAATCAGTTTCTTTAATGACCTAACGCTACCCCTGCCGCATGTTTCTGAAACTCTTCTCCCGCTCCAAGCCACCCAGCGACCAGGAACTGGTAGAGCAATACCAGCAAACGGGTGACGTAGACTGTGTGGGAGAACTTTTTCAGCGGTATACCGAAATGGTGTACCTGGTCTGCCTCAAATACCTCAAGCAGGAGGAGGAAAGCAAAGACGCTACCATGCAGATCTTTGAGAACCTGCTCGTTTCTCTGCGCAAACATGAGGTGGCCAACTTCAAGAGTTGGCTGCACAGCACTGCCCGCAACCATTGCCTCATGCTGCTAAGGTCCCGCCGAAACCGGCTGGAGGCCCCTTTAGACGAAAGCAATCCCGCCCAGCTGGAAACCGCCGCCTGGGCATTGACTATTACAGAACAGGAGCCGGAACAAGAGCAAATGCTGCAGGTGCTGGAGGCGGGCCTGGTCACCCTGGGCCCAGAGCAACGCATTTGCCTGGAACTGTTTTTCCTGCAACAGCAGAGCTATAAGGAAATTGCGGAGCGTACAGGGTTTGAACTGGCCAAAGTGAAGAGCCACATCCAGAACGGCAAACGCAACCTGATGATTTACATGAAGAAAAACTATGAGCAGTAACCAACTTCCGCAACTGGAAACAGAGGAACATCCTCCTTTGGAACTGCTGAGACAGTACCAGGCCCATACCCTGCCAGACCATCTGCACCACCAGATAGAACGGCACCTGCTTTCCTGTGACCTTTGCAGTGACCTGGTGGAAGGAATGACCGTGACCCCGCCCCGGCGCGTGCAGAAAGCAGTGAAAGAAACCAGAGGACGGTTAAAGAAACTGATCCAGGCAAAGAAACGCAAGAAAAGAACGTTCCTGCTTCCGGTCTGGCAAACCGCGGCGGTCATTATAGTGGTGCTGCTTTGTATTGCCTTCGCGTTTTACCAGCAGTATCAGATCCAGAACCTGAAGAAACGGCCCGGCACCACCCACGCGGCCGCTCAGGCGATACAGGTGTCTGGGCACGTGGTGAACCCGTTGGGCGAAGCGGTGGCTGGCGCTCTTGTGCTAAGTGGCAATCAGGATTCTCTGGGGGTGACAGATGCCGGGGGGGGCTTTCACGTTACGCTTCCGGCCGGTAACACCTCTCTCCTGATTCAACACCCCAGGTTCACCGTTCAGGAGGTGCCCGTTGACACTTCGGCTTTCCCCTTACAGATTACGTTGACCTATGAGTAACCTTTAGAACGGCCCCAGATGACGCCCGCCCTTTATCCTGTTTGGCAAGACTTGCTTTTGAACTTTACGCAGGAGGAAACGCGTATCCAGCAGTTATGGGCTGAACTGGAGGCTGCGTACTCTGGTAAAAACAGGCACTACCACACCCTGCACCATATCCAGAGTATGCTGCAGTTGGCAGAAACCCACCAGGTACGTGCACAGGGGCCGCTTCTGCTCAAGCTGGCCATTTTCTACCATGATGCGGTCTATAAAACCACCCGGAATGACAACGAGGAGAAGAGCGCCCAACTGGCCTGCCAGCGCATGAAAGGGCTGGTGCTTCCCCCTGCAGACCTTGACCAGCTGGGCCACATGATCTTGGCTACAAAGCAGCACCAGCGGCAACCGCAACCAGATACCAACCTGCTGCTTGACCTGGACTTATCCATCTTGGGGAGCGGGTGGCTTACGTATTGGGAGTACACGCAGCTAATCAGAAAAGAATACAGCGTCTACCCAGATGTTCTCTACAAACCCGGCCGAAGAAAGGTTCTGCAACATTTCCTGGACCAGGAACAGATTTTTAAAACCGGCCATTTCACCGCCCTGTTTGAGGCGCAGGCGAAAGAAAACCTGAGACGGGAATTGGACATACTTGCCAGGTGACAGAAAGGCCTTACCCCAGCCGTTCACTGCGTCCCCATCTTTGGCTACCTGACCCGCTTTAGACAGGCATCTGCTTAATGATCAACAGAAGTCGAAAGAGGATTGCAGAAATATGGCAACCAGCGCACACGTTTAAGTTCCCTTAGCGCCGAACAGCAGCGTCAAAAAAAAACCCGCTCTTAGGAGCGGGTCTTTTCAGGGTTGTTTGTATATATATATTTTGTCTGTCTCTACTTTCCTTGGGCAATAGCCGGAACCCCTTGCCCGCTTTTCAAAGCCTCAAAAGCTTTCTGCTGCGACGGGTTTAAAACCAACAGCAGGGCGTTGTTGAATTTCTCTTGAATGACCGCCAGGCTGGCAGTAAGGGCGTCGCCGGTCAAAGAGGCCTGGGCAGCTTTCACCTCCTCTATTCTCACACCCTCCAGGGTCTTCACTTTTACATACTGTGCTTCATTTAACAGCAGGGCATTGGCTAACTCACGGGCCGAAGTGACAGCGGTGGCCGTTGAACTGTTAGCGGGGGTATTCGCAGTAGTAACACCTGCAACAGATACGAACAGGGCGAAAGCGAGAATTACTTTTTTCATGGTGTGGAGTTCTGTGTGATTTGATGCTGCAAAGTTGCACCAGAAAAACAGGCCTACGGCTCCTTTTAGACCAGTCAATCCTGCCTGAAGGCAAAGCTGGCCATTCCCTCGATCAACAGTACCAGACACTTTATATTGCAGGATGAACAGATTCTTTTGCACGCTGAACAACTTCCCATTTTTTTCTTCTATAATTCTTCCAGTATTTTTAGCATTATTGCTAAAATTTAACACAGCATGAAAGGCCAACGTAAAGCTGCTCTCGGGTTTATATTTGTCACCCTGCTCATAGATGTGATTGGGTTTGGGATCATTATTCCGGTTATCCCCAAACTGATCAGTGAGTTGATTAACGGCAGCCTGAGTGATGCCTCTGTGTACGGAGGCTGGCTTATGCTGGCCTTCTCTGTGCCGCAGTTTCTGTTCTCCCCGGTGCTGGGCAATCTCTCTGACCGCTTCGGCCGCCGCCCGGTGCTGTTGTTCTCCCTCTTCGGGTTTGGGATTGACTATATTTTGCTGGCCCTGGCCCCCAGCATTGCCTGGCTTTTTGCAGGCCGTATCATAGCCGGTATCACCGGGGCCAGCATGACTACCGCCACCGCATACATTGCAGATGTGAGCACCCCAGAGAAGCGGGCGCAGAATTTTGGCATGATGGGCGCGGCTTTTGGGCTGGGGTTCATAATTGGGCCCGTAATTGGTGGGGAACTGGGACAGTATGGGGCGCGGGTACCGTTTTACGCGGCGGCCGGGCTTACTTTGTTAAACTGGCTGTACGGTTTCTTCATGCTGCCAGAATCACTGCCCAAAGAACAACGCCGGCCGTTCGTGTTCAAGCGGGCTAATCCGGTAGGTTCGCTGCTGCACCTGAAGCGCTACCCGGTGATTGCGGGCCTGGTAGGGTCGCTCATCTTTATTTACATTGCCGCCCACTCCACCCAGAGCACCTGGAGCTATGTCACCATGGAAAAATTTGGCTGGGATGAGAAAATGGTAGGCCGCTCACTGGGGTTTGTGGGGCTTATGGTGGCCATTGTGCAGGGAGGGCTCATCCGGTACATTAACCCTTGGCTGGGAAATAAGCGCTCAGTCTACTATGGGTTGGCCCTATATGCGGTGGGGTTTCTGCTCTTTGCCTTTGCCCCGGCCGGGTGGATGATGTTTGTCTTTCTGGTGCCTTACTGCCTGGGGGGGATAGCCGGCCCCGCCATTCAGGGGATTATCTCTACCCAGGTGCCCCCCAATGAACAGGGCGAATTGCAGGGCGGGCTTACCAGCCTGGTCAGCGTCACCTCTATTGTGGGCCCTCCCCTCATGACGTACCTCTTCGCTTATTTCACCGGTGGTGGAGCCGACTTGTACTTCCCTGGCGCCCCATTTCTGATGGGCGCGGTTCTGACCGTGGTGAGTGTGGTGCTGGCGGTACGGTCCCTTTCCCGGCATGACCTTCGGCTTGCCCCACCCGCCCCGCCAGCAGACCTTTTACCCCCGCCAGACGAAGCTCCGGCTGTTACCCCTGGTCTTACAGAATAGTGAGGGCTACCTGCGGTGGCCGGGCCACCACGGCTCTGTCACCGTTTACCACAATGGGGCGCTCCAGGAGGATAGGATTCTCCTGAAGTACCTGAAGCCATTGATCTGTGGTAAGGTGCTGCCCCGCATATACTTCCTTGTACAGCTTCTCCCCTTTTCTGATGAGGTCCTCCGGCCCAAGCTGAAGTTTAGCCAGTAACGCTTTAAGCTCATCTACAGAGGGCGTATCTGTAAGATAAGGGACCACCTGCACAGGCTGTCCTGAGTTCTGCAATAAGGCCAGTGCCTCCCTGCTTTTACTGCACCGGTTGTTATGGTAGATGGTGATCATGGCGGGTTCCTTAGGGCTGGAAGATTACTTTCCCCGCCAGAAGATCTGCACCAGTTCTTTCGCGAACCAGGCACCCTCTTTTTGCGGGGGCACTTCATTTATTGTTTTCCAAAGATAAGCCGGTTGGTTTATATTCTGATAAACTCGCTTCAGTTTTCAAAACAGGCAGCACCATCTCACTGTTTCGTTTTCCTTGCCTGAGTATTTACAAGCTAATTATGATAACCCCATGCCTACCCTCAGGCCCGCGGCCTGTACCGGTGCAATTCCTCCTGTGAAACGGAGGGTAGCAGCTTTGCCTGTTAGAGCTTGTCTATGTTGGTTTTTCAGGCGAAAACGTGGAAACAATAGGCTCTGGCAGCATTTTTAGACAGCATAACAGCGCTATGGTGCGAGGCAACCGCCAGATCAGGTTCTTCTGATGCCTGAAATGCAAACATGCTCATATAGCGTATGGGAGAAGATCACGGCCTCCCGTGTTTGAGGGGGCTACCGGAGCCAAGGCATTTAAAAAGACAATGAGGTTTAATAAGTCTTTTAAAAACCATGGAAAGACCAATAGCAGTGGGTGAGGGCAAAGACCAGCCTTTTAAACGTGCTGAAAACGAAGAGATTTTTGATTGCTGCTACCAGTTTCAAAACCCCGGCCCTCTCTCCCGCCCCAAAGGTTTCGTAATTATTATTTTTCTTTAAAAAGTATTCGTCATACCTACCTTTTTACTATTTCTGAAGTATAAGGAATAGGTATCTGTGTGTTCTTCTCAGCGCAAGCAGGTTACCTGACAGCAAGCGACACTTGTACTATTACTGACTACTTATAGAAAATTAAATACGAATGATCTACTTTGTTATGAACAAGGGTCCTATTACGCTAGAGCAAAATCAGCAGTACCAGGTACAGCTGTTTCCCCAAGATCACATACTGATGCACACCTGGGTGCAGGCACCAAGCTCCCGGGAATATCAGGAGGGCTACAGGCGGTACCTTGATTTCATTGGCCAGTACCGCATTAAAAAAATTGTGTCAGACAGCCGCGCCCGGGGGTACTCCTTACCAGAAGACCACCTCTGGATTACACACTATCTGGTTCCTAACCTCTGTGACAAAGACATAAGGCAACTGGCGTTGGTTGTGCCTGAAGACCCCAACCATGCCCGGGAGCTGGAGTCCTGCCTCATGACCGGCGATGCCTGCTATGAACTCAAATTTTTTCATACCACCGCAGATGCCCTGGACTGGCTGAGGTCTTCTTCCAGTAGTTTCCCCCAGTGGGCGGTTGCCTAGGGTAGCTTCTTTGACCTGACTTACGGGTGGCTGGGGTTTGTCCAGCGGAAAGGGCCGGATCAAATTCTGCAAAATAGTTTCTGCCTCACAGCAGGATTTCTGTATCTGGCCAGTAAGAGCCTACGGGGTTACTTTCCAGGGTACGTTTAGTTCCCAAAGAACCGCTGCCAACCGCAACCTCCAGGTGCGCCCACTTTGGGGGGCAGGTTGCTTCCCAGCCAAGCCCTGTGATCTGCACCTATCAAAGCGTTTTTGGGCTGTTTTTCAAAAAACAGCCCAAAAACGCTTTTGGCGCTGACCCTCTTCCGCAAGGCGGAAAAACCATTGATTTTATTTTCTTTCCGGGAACCGGCCAGTCATCTGCCGTTCCACCATCCAGTTGGGGTAGCCGGTTTCATGCTGGCTGGCCTGGTTGATCTGCTGAATTTCTTCTGGAGACAGGTGCACCTGCGTTGAATGAATGTTTGATTTGAGCTGCTCTACTTTTTTGGCACCTATAATAGTACTGGTCACGCCTTTCTGCTGCCGTACCCATGCCAGCGTCACCTCTGCCGCAGACACATGGTGCCTCTGGCCTATCTCTTTCAGCACGTCAATGATGTCATAGGCTTTCTCTTTGTCAATGATGGGGAAGTCAAAGGTATCACGCCGTGACTCGCCCCCGGTGTTGGTCTGCTCCCGGGTGTATTTGCCTGACAGAAAACCACCTGCCAGCGGGCTCCAGGGCAGAAATGCCAGGCTCTGGTCCAGCGCCAGCGGCAGCAGGTCTCTCTCTGCGTCTCGGTTGGCGGGTGTATAAAAATACTGCATGGCTTTGAAGCGGTGCCAGCCGTGCTGCCGGGCAATGCCAATGGCTTTCATAACCATCCAGGCGGGCCAGTTGCAAACGCCTACGTAGCGCACTTTCCCGGTCATGACCACGTCATGCAGCGTCTGCACAATCTGCTCTACCGGCGTGGCCACGTCTACCCCGTGCACGTACAGCAGGTCAATGTGGTCTGTCTGCAGGCGCTTCAGACTGGCGTCTACTGACTGGAAAACGTGGTACCGGGAGAGCCCCTGCTGGTTCACGCCCTCGCCCATTTTACCGCGCACCTTGGTGGCGATGAACAGGTCATGGCGGTTGGCGCCCATCTGTTTGAGCCCTTCGCCCAGCAGCTGCTCGCTCTGCCCAAACGAGTACACGTTGGCGGTGTCAACAAAGTTGATGCCCGCATCTATAGAATGTTTGAGCAGCTCCTTGACCTCGTCTTGCTGCAGTTTGCCAATGTGTGACCACATGCCCGCGTTGTCTCCGCCAAAGGTCATGGCCCCCAGGCAAAGCTCAGAGACCAGCACGCCGGTGTCGCCTAAAAGAGTATAGTTCATAGTTCAATGGGGTTGGAGTGAAGTCTCCTCTGTTGAACGAATTTAGTGGAAACCAGATGGTTGTAAAAGCAATTATTACCAAACAGCTTGGTCACTTTCAGGAAACCGGGTCCAGAGACAGCAAGCGTTTTAGGGCTGTTTTCCAGAAAACAGGCTAAAAACAGAAATTTCCCGCTTGCCACTGTCCAGGGTGCGCGGGGTCCGGCCTCTGCCCCCGCTGCCCTACCCCTTCTTTAAGGTCTGTTTAATAAATGGCCCGGCCTGCGGCCGAAGGGAATTTACTGAAAAGCTCCCCTGTTTCCCGCTCCCTGCCGGCAAGCGGGGCTGCTTTCGGCCGCAGGCCGCAGGCGGGAGAAAAGAGGCAGAACAACGTGGCTTTCAGCCGAAAGTAGCCTACGCGAACAAGGGCGAAAGGCCTCCCGTTAAGCGGGTATCTGGGGCAACAACCCAAGTAAACAGCCGCTGCCCAGACCGCCTCCGCGCCACAGGCGTTTATGGGCTACTTTTTCCAAAACAGGTCCAAACCAGATGCCCAGCCGCATGCACACCGTTTGGTTCTTGCTTTCAACGGTGTCTTTCTAAAAAAGAAGTAGCGAATCATAACAATATTGTAGACGGCTTGACCAACCAGAAAAAGAAACGCTCTGCATTTGCTACCTTCCCTGTAGAATAACCAGCCAACGTAGCGGCTATAACCAGAGGCAACCCATGAGAAAAATTCTGTCTGTTCTCTTTTTCATTTTTGCGGCACTCAGCGCACCGGCCCAGTCTCAAAAAACCAACATCATCTTAATTCTGGCTGATGACCTGGGCCTGACAGATTTGGGCTGCTACGGAAGTAGTTTCTACGAGACCCCCAACCTGGATAAACTGGCCGCCTCGGGCATGCGGTTCACCAACGCATATTCTGCCTGCACCGTCTGCTCGCCCACCCGGGCGGCGCTCATGACCGGCAAATCACCGGCCCGCCTGCACCTCACTGACTGGATTGCCGGCCAGAACATGCCGTACGCCAAACTGCAGGTGCCAGACTGGACCATGTTCCTGCCACTAGACGAAACCACCCTGGCCGAAGTGCTCAAAACACAGGGCTACGCCACCGGCGCCATGGGCAAGTGGCACCTGGGCCGCGACAAGAAATACGGGCCGGAGCACCAGGGCTTTGATGTGTACGTGGAGGGCCAGAACGCCAAAGAGCGCACAGACCCCAACGCGGGTGGCAAAGACACCAAAGAGCTCACAGATGCCGCTCTGAACTTCATCACCGAGAAAAAAAGCAGTCCTTTTTTTGTGTACCTGCCCTACTACGCCGTGCACACGCCGTTGCAGGCCAGGCAAACCGATATTGACTATTTCAAAGCCAAAAAAGCCACGGGTGAGCAGCGGAACCCCACCTACGCGGGCATGATCAAAGAGCTGGATGAGAACGTGGGCCGCGTAATTGTCCACCTCAAAAAGCTGAACCTGGAGAAAAACACGCTGGTCATCTTCACCAGCGACAACGGCGGCCTCATTGGTGCCAGAAACACCGAGAAGCAGATCACCTCCAACCTGCCCTACCGCGCCGGCAAAGGCGGGCCCTATGAGGGCGGTGTGCGCATTCCGGCCATCTTCTCATGGCCCGGCAAGATAAAACCCGGCACTACCTCAGAAGAGCCTATCATCAGCATGGACCTGTTCAACACCCTGGCGGCCGTGGCTGGCGCCACAGACGTGAAAACCTATGACGGGGCCAACTTTCTGCCGGTGCTCACCGGGGCTCCCTATCAAAAGCCGCTGCATGCCCAGCTGTACTGGCATTACCCCCACTACCACCGGGGCGGTTCTACCATGTACAGCGCGGTGCTAGAAGGAAACAAGCGCCTGGTCTACCACTATGAAACCGGCCAGAAAGAGTACTATGACCTGTCTACCGACATAAGCGAGCAGAAAGACCTCTACGCCACCCACCCCAAAGACGCAGAGGCTCTGTACCGTAAGCTTCAAACCTGGCTCACCCAGAGCAACGCCCAACTCCCTTCGCCCAACCCTACTTATGATGAAGCCAAGAAGAACGTACAAGCCAAGGGCAAGGAGGACTAGGAAAAGACAGGTTTCCCACACACCCCAAACGCGCCTATGAAAGCAAGGCCTCAGGAACAGCTTCTGCTCTGTTGCAGCCGCCGGTGAACACATTCTACCGTTTACCCAAGTTAAGGGTACCACTGCCCTGGCCGCTTTCAGCCCGCAGGGCTGCGCCCTAGGCAGTGGCAGCAAAAAGCGGTTTTCTATTTTGGGGCTGTTTTCCCAAAAACAGCCCCAAAACGCATGCCCTTTCCGCAAAAAAAAAGTTTACTTAACCTGTCATATTTCAGGGGATGCGCCCACTAATCTGGTGTACCGGCCAATTCTCTGCCCATGGAACCACCACAACCAGAAACGCTTTTCCTGCAACTCCTGGAAACCGACAAAGACCGCCTCTTCCGGATTTGCCGCTCCTATGCGCGTGACCAGGCAGAAGCCCAGGACCTGTTCCAGGAAACCGTACTCCAGATCTGGAAGTCGCTGCCCACGTTCAGGGGTCAGGCGCAGGTGCGCACCTGGGTCTACCGCATCACCCTGAATGTCTGCTGGCAGGCCCGGCACAAAAGCCAGAAGGAGCAGAAAAAGAAAGTACAGCTAGACAGCATCCGGTTTGAGAACCTGCCAGAGGTTTCGGCAGAGCCGGAAAAGGAGGCGCAGCTCCAGGCCCTGCAGGCCTGCATCCAGAAACTCAACGAGACTGACCGCTCACTGGTGCTGCTGTACCTGGAAGACGTGCCCTACAAGGAAATTGCCACCGTCACCGGCCTCACTGAAAACCACGTGGCCGTGAAAATGAAACGCATCAGAGAGAAACTGTTCACCTGTTTACAACCAACATTATGCTAGACCAGGATCTGAAAAACCTTTGGCAGAAGGGGCCTTCGCCAAGCCAGATACACCTCAACCAGGAGGTCTTGTTACAGGAAATAAGGGCTGAGGCTACGGCAACAGACCAAAAGATTAAAACCCGTGACCGGCGGGAAATTGGGGTGGCGTTGGTGGTACTACCGGTGTTTGCGCTCACCGCCTGGCTCATGCCCTTCCCGTTGACCAAACTGGGTGCCGGGCTGGTGATCCCGTGGTGCCTGCTCATTGTCTTTCAGTTAAAGCGCGCCCGCCAGAACCGGGTTCAGGATTTTTCGGCCCCGCTCCAGGAGTATCTGCACCAGTACCGCCAGTACCTGCTGCGGCAGGCGCAGCTCCTGAAGAGTGCCTGGTATTGGTACATTCTCCCGTTCACCGTGTGCATGGTGTTGTTTATCTGTGGTTTCCCGTTAAGCCCGGGGAAGATGATCTTCAATCTGGGGATTATCCTGGGCATGAGTGTATTTATTTACCTGGCCAACCGCCACGCCCTTAAGCACGAGCTGCAACCCCTCCTGATAAAAGTGGAGCGCGCACTATCTGCCCTAAAGGAGTAAATATGCCTAAGAAAGCAGAGAAACCGCTCTGTTCTCCTGCATAGATCCTGCGGGCCAGCCAGGAACGCCTTGCTGGTTGACGCCCCTCCTGCATATGTTCGCTGATCTTTTTCTCAGGGGGAAGAAAGTAGAAGAAGAAACTGCTCCTGCCTTTTTACAAGAAAACCATCACAAAAAAGACACGGGTGCAAGAGAGACCTCCTTCCTGTTTTCGGCCTGTATTCAGAAAAACAGGCCGAAAACAGGAAACAGCCTACTGCCACTAGTGGGAGAATTACTTCCTGTCACAAGCGGGGTCTGCGCCTTACTGGGGGCCGCCTCATCTGTTTTTGGGCTACTTTCAAAAAAGCAGGCTAAAAACAGAAAGACAGGACCCGCTGTACCGGCAGCCGTGAGTTTGCCCCGCCACCAGCCTGAAAAGCCACTCCACCTTTTGGCGACGGTTGCTGGGCAGCCCACCCCATTTCTGAATAAAAAAAGCAGCGGTCTGGTCAAATGCCAGCCGCTGCTTTCCTGGGTACGTGATGTTCCCCTTTATTTTTTGTAGATTCTGCACACGTAGCCGCCGCCGGGGGCCATGGAGATCTTCAGTTTGCGGTTCTGCGGCACCTCTACGGTCTGGTGCACGTAATCTGAGGCCAGCTTGTCTGCGTTCACCCCGTCTTTGAAAACCTCGGCCTGGAAAGAACCTTCGCCCAGGAAGGACAGGTCCAGCTCCAGGTCACGGGCATCCCAGTTGGTGAGGGCACCTACGTACCACTCGTTCCCCTTGCGGCGGGCAATGGCTATGTGCTCTCCTATCTTTCCGTCCAGCGCCACTGTGTTGTCCCATACTTCCGGCACCGCCGAAATAAAAGCCGTGCTTTCTTTCTCTTTCATATAGTTGGTGGGGCTGTCTGCCAGCATGTTCAGGGGGGCCTCATACACCACGTACATGGCCAGCTGGCGCACGCGGGTGCCCTGGCTCATAGGCTCTGAGTACACGGGGCGGTAATTGGCCTTGGTGGCGTTGCGCATGGCGCCCTGGGTATAATCAATGGGCCCGGCCAGCATTCTAATGTACGGCATGGTCACGTCATAGGTCACCTGGTCAACATCAGGGTCAGACCACTTCATCTGTTCCAGGCCGTGCACGCCTTCAAAATTGATCACGTTGGGGTACGTGCGCTGCAGGCCGGTAGGTTTATAGGCGCCGTGAAAATCTATGAGCATCTTGTATTTAGCCCCAATCTCAGCCGCCCGGTTGTAAAATTCTACCGCCTGCTGGTCGTCGCGGTCCATGAAGTCAACCTTGAACCCCTTCACGCCCATGCTGGCATAATGGCGCGTCACGTTCTCCATGTCCCGGTCAAAGGCGTGGTAGCCCGCCCACAGGATAATGTCTACCTTCTTCTGTCTGGCATAACTGACAATTTCTTTCAAATCAATCTCAGGAATCACCTTCAGTAGATCTGCCTGCAGTTTTACCGCCCAGCCTTCATCTAAAATGACATATTGTATCTTGTTTGCCGCCGCAAAGTCAATGTAGTGTTTGTAGGTGGCGTTGTTGATGCCAGACTTGAAGTCCACCCCGCCAATGTTCCAGGCGTTCCACCAGTCCCAGGCCACTTTTCCCGGTTTGATCCAGGACACGTCTTTCACCCGTGACGGCGAAGCCAGTTTGTACACCATATCACTGTCTGCCAGCTCTTTGTCCTGTGACGAGATTACCAGGGTGCGCCACGGGAACAGGCGCGTGCCCTTGGCTTTGGCAATAAAGTTCTCCCGCTCCTTCACCAGCAGCTGTAGCTGGTTGTGCCCGCCCTGCTCCACCTTTTTAGGATAGGGCGCAAACACCCCTTTCAAGGAGGTGCCGCCATTCTGGTTGGCCAGGAACATGCCCGGGTAATTCTCCAGATCAGCCTCAGTGATGACCACCTTCTTTTTGGGGGTAACCTCTACCGCCAGCGGAAGAAACGCCAGCCGCTTAGGGTCCAGCTTAGACAAAGGGCTGTGAATGTAGGTGTTTTCAAACGAGTTCCAGAACTGAGACTCAATAGAGGACTTCTTCTCTGTAGACGTTTTCTTTTCCAGTTTCACGTAGGGCACAATGGCCGTCTGGTCAGCCGGAAAGTGGAAGGTGGCTTCTTCTCCCTCTACCACGAAGTCTTTCTTTTTAGAAGTTGCAAACCGGTAGGCCACCCCGTCATTGTAAGCCCTGAAAATTACGCGGTAGTCGCCCTTGAAAGTCAGGACCAGTTCATTATACTGATCGTTGATCACAGCCCGCTTGTACACTGGCGCCTGAATGGTCTGGTTGACGGCAGTTTTCTGGGCTTTCTGCAGCTTTGGCTTAGTGCCCAGGGTTTCGCCGCCGGCCAGTTTCATTGAAATGGGAGAGGGTGCAAGTACCACGTCTGCCTCATGGCGCACGCCGTAGGTGATTTTGTCTTTGAGGTCTACCGTTACTGTGATTTTCCCGTCTGGGGAGAGAAGGGTGTGTTGTTGCTGGGCCGAAGCAGAGAGTCCTACGCTTACCATCAGGATCAGAAACAAAAGTCTATACATCATGCAGGGGTGGTTGGTGAGAAATAGCTCTCAACTTACAAAGAATAGGCTGGAGATGAAAGAAAAGTTTGCCTGTTCTCCTTCTGCTGGGCTTTTTTAATATCCTTCAGGCAAAACAGAAGCCCTTATCAGAAATAGCACTTTTGCTGCGCTCAGTCTTCTTGAAACAATTCTGGCGGTGAATGGCCGCAGCGGTCAGCAGGAGCTTACCCTGTTCATCACCCAGATCCTACCTGCGTTGCATAATTAGAAGCGTAACTACTCCATAACATATTCTGTTTTTGGCCTGTTTTCCAGAAAACAGGCCAAAAACAGAGGGGCCAGGTCTGGTGACCCGGCCCCTCATAGCATTCTTGATTTCGGCAAAGCCGAAGCAGGATTTACTCTAAGCCACCTTTGCGGGTAGGGCTTCTCTGCTCAGGCCACTTCATTGGCTCACCGGTTCTTTGGTTAACCGGCAGCACAATGCGCTCGCGCGAAGTCTTGGCCGGGTCTTCGCTGGCCATGTAGGCTAAAATAGCCGTTAAAATGGCGTTGCTGCGCACATCATCAAACACTATTTTGTCATAGGTGTCACGGTTGGTGTGCCAGGTGTAGTTGAAGTAAGACCAGTTGAGGGAGCTTAATGAGAACGCAGGGACACCGGCCGCCACAAAAGAGGCATAGTCAGAGCCGCCGCCGCCCGGTGAGCCGGGGAAGTTGGTCTCAATCTGGCTTCTGATGTCAGAAGGCACTTTGGCCAGCCAGCGGCCCAGGTAGTCATAGGCATGTAAAAAACCCTGTCCGGAGATGTTCACCACGCGGCCGGTCCCGTTGTCCTGGTTGAACAGCGCCTGCACGTTCTTCACAATCTCCGGGTGGTCTTCAACAAAGGCGCGGGAACCGTTCAGCCCCTGCTCCTCACTGCCCCAGTGGCCTACCAGAATGGTACGCTTGGGGTTAGGGTACAGCTTTTTGAGAATGCGCATGGCCTCCATCATGACAATGGTGCCGGTGGCGTTGTCAGTGGCGCCAGAGCCGCCGTCCCAGGAGTCAAAGTGCGCCGAAAGGATCACGTACTCGTCTGGTTTCTCTGTTCCCTTGATCTCAGCAATGGTATTGAAGGCGGGCTGCATGCCCAGCTCCTTGGCCTCAGTCTTGATGCTCAGTTTGGGTTTCTGACCAGACTCAGTGAGGCGGTAGACCAGGCCGTAATCTTCCAGGGCTATGTCTACGGCGGGAATTTTCTTGGTATAGGCACTGAAGATCTTGTTCACCCCAAAACCGTTTGACCAGTTAGAGGTGACAATTCCGGCCGCACCGGCTTTCTCCAGGGCGGCGGGCAGGGTGCGGCTGGTGTAGCCCATTTTCTTGAAGCGGGCATTCCAGGCATTGGTCTGGGCGGTGCGCTCCTGCTTCATTTTCTCAAAAGATTCTTTGGTGGCAAACTCCTGCCAGTTGTAGTCTGGTCTGCCGGTGGCCTGGGGCATGGAGATGAGCACCAGCTTGCCTTTCACGTTGGGCAGCCACTTCTGGAACGCCAGGGAATCAGCGGGGTCTGGCAGCACAATGGTTTCAGCTACCAACGGTTTGTTGCCTTTGGTGGCGGGGCTCCAGGCCAATTGCATGCCTTCTAAGGATCTTACCCGCGGGTGCACCAGGTCAATGTGGGAGATGCCCCGTTGCCAGCCGCGCCACTCGCCCCACTTCTCATTTCTGGCCGAAATGCCCCAGCCTTTGTATTTTTCAACCGCCCAGTTGTGCGCCTGCATCATCAGCGGGCTGCCTACCAGGCGCGGGCCAATCACGTCTACCAGCTCATGGGCCAGTTTTTCAAGCTGTGAGTTTTGGTTGGCTTCTTTGACAATGTTGGCCACCATGGGGTCTTGCTTCTGCTGGGCCTGCACCAGCGGCGCCGACAGCAGACAAGACAGGAGCAGGGACCGGGAAAAGGCACGGGCGCCTCTCCAACGGGAAGAGATTAATTCGGTTTTCATGGGGCTAATATAGGAAACATGCCCGCACCCAAACAAGGATTTGCCATCTTTCAGAACGTGCCCGCACTCCTTTCCATGTCAGCAGAACCGTAGCCTGTCAGGCAGATTCTGTTTATCTTTCAGCAGGAAACTTATTTGGTCTGGCTGACCTTTAGAAAGTAACCCTAGGCTGAAAACCTCATGTTTGAATATAATCTCTTTAAAAAGCTCCCCGGCTGGATGCAGTCAAAGGTGCTCAGGCAGCAAGGCAGCTTTCTGTCTAAGCGCGAGTACAAAGGCTGGGAGATTCATCTTTACTCACTGGAGCACCAGTTGGTAGAGGTCTGGCAGAAAGACGGGCTGGAGGTCATCACCAACTTCAAGCCTACCGCCCCTGCCCTGCAGGTACTGGAGCCGTATGTAGGTTCTATTGAGGTGCAGGATTTTTGAGGTGGCAGCGGGGAACAGGCTACTAGAGTTCCTTCTCTGGCCCTGCTGGAAGTTGATTGGAATTTGACTCTGCTGGCGAATGTAAGCCGCCCAAAAGACACTGGTACCCTTGCTCTATCCCGTTTGAAGTGCCTCTTACAGCCAGTACCGTTGGGTTTTCTGTTTTTGGCCTGTTTTCTGGAAAACAGGCCAAAAACAGAAAACCCAACGGTACTCTCTCTCCCCCCTTTTCAGAGGAAGACAAATGTCCTTTCTTGCGCCGGGCGCAACACCTAAGTTTGCAGCATGGATGAGCATTTCTATACCGAGTACCGCACCAAGGTCACTCTCTTTATGCAGGCGCACCCGGCGCTGCTGGAGCGTTACCAGATCACCGAGGTGCATGCCGCCGCCCAGCAGGTTCTCCTGAAGCAAAGCGCCACTCCCCAAGGGGTCTATATCCTGGCCGCCGGTCTGGTGAAAGTCACCAGAACCACCGCCGCCGGCTCCTCGTTTACGCTGGGGGTTTTCGGCCCGGGCGAAGTGGAGGGTGATGTGGAGGCTATCATGCACATGCCCTACTTCTGCACCGTACAGGCGCTTACCAATTGCACCTTTTACCACATCAGCACGGTGCAGTTTCTGAAGATGCTGGCGCAGGAGGCAGACTTTAACCTGCTGGTGCACCGTTCCATGGCCTCTAAACTGCTGAACACCTCCCTGCAGACGTCTATCCAGAGCACAAACCGCCTCATCTACACCTTGCTTATTGTGTTACGGGAGCTTTCCCGCCTCAATGAACTGCAGATCTCCAAGCCTCTGCTCACTGAGTTGCTGGGCACCTCGCAGCGCAACCTCAACCGGCTGCTGGCCCAGCTGGAGGAAGAGCAGCTCCTGCAAACCAGAGGCAGTCTGGTGGTGCACACTAACAGAAAAGGCATTGAGAAACGGTTAGCAACCTATGATTTCGAAATACAATAAAAAGAGAATTCCACTTGAGGGCTGGGAGCGGGAAGAGCAGTTCAACTTCTTTAGAACCTTTACACAGCCCTTTTTCAATGTACACACCCAGGTAGACCTTACGCCGCTACACCGGTTCTGCAGGCAAGAAAACACCTCTGTTTTCCTTGCGTACCTCTATGCCACGCTCCAGGCCGCCCGCGCCACGGAGAACTTCCGGCTGCGGCTGGAGAACGGGCAGGTAGTGTTGTATGAGGGGCTGGACCTTTCTACCACCGTGCTCAAAGACAACCACACCATTGCCTTTGTGAGCCTGCCGCATCAAGATTCACTGCCCGCCTTCTGCGCGCACGCCCGCGCCCTGATTGATGATGCCAAGAAGAGCAAAGACGTGTTTATTGGTCACCAGGGCCCCGATTTGCTGCACATGACCACCCTCCCCTGGTTCCCCTTCAAGGGAATGGAGCATGCCACCTCCGTCAATCCGCAGGAGGCGGGGGTGCCTAAAATCGCCTTCGGCCGAATAGAAGTTCACGCGGAGAAAGTAACCTTGCCGATGAGCATTGCCCTGCACCATGCCTTAGCCGATGGTTACCATCTCCACCTGTTCCTGGAGCAGCTGAACGCGGTCATCTGCTCTATGGAATAAAGGCTACCTTCTCAACAGCGTGACGTAGGCGGTGATACTTTCTGCGTTTCCCCTGAAAAATATACCTTTGGGAATGAACGTGTCAGAGATATGAATGCCTTGCCAGAGAGTCTTCTCCCCCTTGCCTTTCCGGAACTAAGAACCGAGCGCCTGTTGCTGCGCCGGTTCCAACCCTCTGACCTGGAGAATGTATTCCGGGGCCTCTCCCACCCAGACGTGATCAACTACTACGGCGTCAACTACACCAGCCTGGAAGATACCCAGACCCAGCTGGACTGGTTCTGGGAGAATGAGCGCCGCCAGACCGGTATCTGGTGGGCCGTGTGCTCTGCAGACAACCAGCTTTTCTATGGGGCGGGCGGGCTGAGCAGCATAAGTTTGGCGCATAAAAAAGCTGAAATAGGGTTCTGGCTTTTGCCAGAGTACTGGGGCCAGGGCATCATGCCCGAAGCCATGCCGCTTATTTTTGGGTATGCCTTCGGCCCCCTTGGGCTCCACCGTATTGAAGGGCTGGTGGAGACGGAGAATGAGATCTGTAAAAAAGCCGTGCGGAAATTACATTTCACCCATGAAGGAACCATGGTTGACTGCGAGATAAAGAACGGCCGCTACATTAGCCTTGATATCTTCGCCAAGTTGAATGACGCCCGGTAGCCTTTGCCGCACCACTTTAATTGATGCGTCTGTTTTTGGCCTGTTTTTGCGAAAACAGGCCAAAAACAGACGCTATTTCTTAATGGCTCCACCCTTTTGCGGCGGTATCCGTTACACCAGTTTTAACTTACATCTTACCGCAATGACCCAACGCGAAGTTACTGACCAAAACAACCTCACCTGGACCTGTGTGCAAGCCTATGCCGGCCTGGGAGGCGAAGCCGCAGAAAAAGCCACCGAACTCTCAGAATCAGAAGCAGGCACTGTCACCGTAGTCTGCACCCCCAGCGGTCAGGCGCAAACCGTACGGCTGGCACTGCCCAAGGATTGGATTGAGTCTCTATCAGATGAAGAAATGGTGCAGCAGATTGAGCAGGCTCAATAGCCTTGCAGCCAGCTTGCGGCGACTGCAGCGCTACTAGAACTGCCAGATTGCCCTTTCCCCCCGCACGGGAGTGCTTTCCCGGCGAAGGGAATTGAATGCGAAAAGAGCCATTGACCAGCATATAGTCACTTACAGTGGCCACACCCTGCTTGAAAGGTAATCCTTAATGTATTTAGTGTATTTGTTGCCTAAAGGCTTACACTAGATAGTCATTCCGGTTGCCTTGCCTAAAAAGTAAAAAGCTGTTTTGGGGCTGGTTTTTGAAAACCAGCCCCAAAACAGCTTTTTACTGTAGGTTAGGGATTGTCTACCGCTGCACCAGAACCGGCTGCAAGGCCAGTTGTCTTAGATGCGCAATATGGGAAAGAATAGCCGTTCTGGTTTTAGGGTACTCATGGTAGGCCACCCCAAACTCGGCGCAGGCTTCTTTGATGATCTTGCTGATGGCCGGGTAATGCACGTGCGAAATCTTAGGGAACAGGTGGTGTTCAATCTGGAAATTCAGACCTCCCGTTAACCAAGACACCAGCTTGTTCTTAGTGGCGAAGCTGGCAGTGGTTTTCAGCTGGTGCAAAGCCCATTCATCTTCAATCCGGTTTGTCTCTACCGTGGGTATTGGGAAATGCGCGTGCTCAACCGTGTGGGCCAGCTGGAATACTATGCTCAGCACCAGGCCTGTGAACATGCCATAGAGCAGGAACCCCAGCAGCCACGGCAGAAAGCCTACCGTATAAATGGGCACGATCACAAAAAGGATGAAGTGCACCACCTTGAAACCCCAGAAAGAAAGGTGGTCTTTGCGGGTCATCTTCTTGATAGGAATATCGCCTACCTTCTGGGTGAAATATTTCACATAATCTGTGAAGAAGATCCAGTAAAGGTAGAGCATGGAATAAGCCCCCCAGAAATAGAAATGCTGGTACCGGTGAATCTTTAAATACTGCTGGTTCTCACACAGCCGCAGAAACGGACGGGCGTCCAGGTCATCATCTACCCCGTCAATGTTGGTATAGGTGTGGTGAATGATGTTGTGCTTGGTGGTCCACATGTGAATGTTGGCGCCCAGCATGTTCAGAGACAACCCGGCCAGCTCATTGACCCATTTCTTCTTGCTGAAGCTGCCGTGGCCGCCGTCATGCATCACGTTGAAGCCAATAGCCGCCGTCACGCCGCCAATCAGAATACACTCAATGAGGGCCAGCCAGATGGGCGGGGTAAAAAACACCAGGTGGGTGTACAGAAAAACCATGCTGGCCATCAGCACAGCCGCTTTGATATACAATTTGTAGTTGCCCGTGGGGTGTGCCCCAGCTTCTGCAAAGTAGGCATTGGTGCGGCTTTTCAACTCGGCATAAAAAGAGTTGGAAGGCGCTATGAATTTTGGTGTGGCCATAAAGGACGATTAGGTTGATAAAAGGCTACAGAGCTATCTCAACGGTTCTCGTCAATTACATCTATAACGTTCTACTAAGTAACGCTTACTACGTACGTATTAATTCCTGAGATTTGAAATGAGGTGAGAAAATTCAGGAACAGGGGGCGTGGCGGGCATGGGGCACGTTAGACAGAGTTCCAGGTGCCCGCTGCGCCAGACCACTAAGATTCCTTCTTCTTCTCTTTCTCAGGAGGGGTAGAGGAGAAGTTGCCGTTTTCGTCAACGTACATGATCATGTCTTCCAGGCTGCCGCCAGAAGAATTCTCCTTCCGCTCCTGCTTGCGCTCTTCTTTGTCTTTTTTCTTCTTCAGTCTTTTTTGTTCAAGTTGTTTCTTCATGAAACTGTTTTGGGATCTTGCCATAGATAAGGTTTAAATGGAACAAATGCCTGTGAGTGGCTTACTACGTGTACCCAAAGGCGGTGTGAAACGTTACAGAGCCCGCCCCAGCGGGTACGGCCCTGTCTGTCTTAAAAGTGTTGCGCTGCTTAGCCAAATACAACTACAGGAACAACACCTTCCTAAAAAAATTCAAAAGCCTTTCAGGTGTAGAAATTTGAACAGATGTGGGGCTTTGGCAGAAAGCCTAACAGGTAGGCCTTTTTATGGATCTCTAGAAATAACCCGCCGCTGGCGGAATTCTAAAGACAATAAGAGGTTATACTTTTGTCTTTCTACCACAAAGGTACAAGATTTACGCACCATTTCCTAGCTCCTTGCGCGGCGGCCGTTTTTCTTTAACCAAAATAAAATTTAACTTTTTCTAGCAGTTCTTGAACTAATGACTACCTTTGAGCGTAGTAGCTTTATATTTAACAAGTGTTATGAATCAAGGAACAGTAAAATTTTTCAACGACTCTAAAGGGTTCGGTTTTATCAAAGACAACAATTCAAATCAGGAGTACTTTGTACACGTATCTGGATTAGTAGATGAAATCAGAGAAAACGACGAAGTAGTCTATGATCTTCAAGAAGGAAGAAAAGGACTAAACGCCATCAACGTTAAGCGTGCTTAGTCTTTCGCTATAAAGACACATTGCCAAAAAGCCTCTCCCTCAGGAGGGGCTTTTTTCTTGCGCCCGCCGCAAAACCTAAAGCGGGCCTGCCCCTCCCCTGAGAAGAAAACCTCTACCATTTAAGAGCTTGTTTAAATTTAAAGGAACGAAAACGGGTTGGCCCGTGTCATAAGAACACAATGAACAATAATATGAACCAAGGAAAAGTAAAATTCTTTAATGATGAAAAAGGCTTCGGCTTTATTAAAGACAGCCAATCAAACCAAGAGTATTTCGTGCACATTTCAGCCCTGATTGATGAGATCAGAGACAACGACGAAGTTACTTTTGAGATCAAAGAAGGTAAAAGAGGGTTGAACGCCGTAAACGTGCAACTGGCGTAACCCCACTCCCCATAAAAAGCAAAAGCCTCTCCCCACCGGAGAGGCTTTTTTTATGCCTCATTTGTACTTCCTGTTTCTGGGCTGTTTTTCTGAAAACAGCCCAGAAACAGGAAGTACAAAGGTGCCCTTATTTCCTAGTGCCGCCCAGAAGGCTGTTACTGTCCAGCCAGTGGAGGCAGCTGGCAAACCAATCATCTTTGGTCGTCTTGTTGTTCAGCCCGAATCCGTGGCCCCCTCTCTGGTAGAGGTGCAGTTCTGCCGGAATGTTGTGCTGAAGCAGCGCCTGGTAGAATACAAGGCTGTTGTGAACAGGAACCGTTTTATCATCAGAGGCGTGCACTAAAAAAGCAGGCGGGGTCTGGGCGGTGACCTGCCGCTCATTTGAATATTCTCTTAACTTCTCTGCGGTAGGCTTTTTCCCCAGCAGGTTGGAGAAAGACCCTTTGTGGCTCATGGCAGAGTCACCGCTAATCACGGGGTAGAGCAGCAGCATGAAATCTGGCTTCACAGACAGGTTCTGCGGGTTTGCCACCTGTGCCTGCGTGAAATGGGTACCGGCGGTAGACGCCAGGTGCCCCCCCGCCGAAAAGCCCATAATCCCCACCCGCTCCGGGTTTACGCCCCACTCCTTCGCCCGCTGCCGTACCACCAGTAGGGCCCGCTGGGCATCTTGCAGGGGTGCCACCTCTGGTTTAGAGGAAACCGTGGCATCTGGCAGGCGGTACTTCAGCACAAAGGCCGCCACCCCCTGCTCCGCAAACTTCCGGGCCACGTCTGTGCCCTCATGGCTGAAAGCCAGTTTGGCGTACCCGCCGCCCGGGCAGATCACCACCGCCGTGCCATTGGCTTTGCCTTGGGCGGGCAGAAATACCGTCAACGTGGGGGTTCTCACCCTGGTAATGCTCTGGCTTTTGTTGGGCCGCACCTCCAGTTGCTCTTCATTTTTACCGGCTACTTCATTGGGGACCGGGCCCTCATACAAAGGAAGCTCCATGGGTCTGGTCTGGCTGTACACAGAAGCAGAGGAGAAGGCAAACAGAACTCCCAGCAACAGCACTGCAAGAATCAGTTTCATAAGTAGGCTTATCAAGTACAGGAGCTGTTTTGGGGCTGTTTTTGTAAAAACAGGCCCAAAACAGCTCCCGCAGGTGTATGTAAAATTGTAACGCTGCTTAACCACCAAATCCTTCATCGGCCGAAGGCCCGTACATGCCCGGCACCGGTACGTCTAGCAGGCGCAGGTACACACTCAACTGGCCGCGGTGGTGAATGAGGTGGTTCATGGCCATGGTTCTGATCACTACCTGCCGGGGCAGGGAAATCAGCACTTTGTCTCCGGCACGCATGGTCCAGGTCTTGGCTATCTCCACAATATTGGTGTCATTCAAGGCCTTGACGGCACTTTGGTAAGAGTCTTCAAACAACTGCATGAGTTCCTGCTGGGTGGAACCGGTAAAAGGGGCTGGCTTCTGTTTGGCAAAGTCCACCTCCTCGGTCTGTAAGGCCAGGGCAATAAAAATGCGGGGCAGCTCCGCCACGTGGGCGGCCAGCTGCCGCAAGGTCATGCTTTTGGGGTGGGGCCTCCAGTCAAAGTGCTCTGCCGGTACCCGCTCCATCATCTTTCTGGTATTGGCGGCCTCCTGCTCAAACTGCCTCAGTAGCTTGTGGTTCAATTCCATATTTCTTCTGGTTTCCTGTTAGTTTGTAGCGGTAAGATAAAAAAAAGAACGGGAGCAGGACAACTTCCCGCTCCCGTTTCTCAGGCTTTTGACAAAAAACTAGCGCACCTGGCCCATCCAGCTTCTGATCACGCGGCTGAACAGAATCAGCACCACCCCAATGCCCAAGGACCAGAGACCAATCTGGTTCAGAACCTGGGCATAGTACGGCAGGGACAGCACCGGATTATCAACCACCCCTTCTGGCACACTCATCATGGCGCCAATCTTACTGGCCAGGAACTCCCCTACCGCACTGGCAAAAAACCAGATGCCCATCATCATGGCCACAATCCTGGCCGGGGACAGTTTGGTAATCATAGACAGCCCAATGGGCGAAATGCACATCTCGCCGCAGATAATGAAGAAGTAGCCGGCAATAAAGGAGAAAAGCGGAATTATGCCGGTCTCTGCGTGCATTTTTGAGCTGAGGTAGAACACGTAAAACCCCAGCCCCATCAGCACAAACGACAACCCAAATTTGACAGGTGTGTTGGGTTCCATGTTTTTCCGGTTCAGGGCAGGCCACAGCCACGCAAAGAAAAAGCTCAGGATTACCACCCAGGCCGGCGGCAGAAAATTGTTCACGGCCAGCGCCGGAAGCTCCACCCCGCCTACGTGCATGTCTACATTGCGCATGGCAAACAGGTTCAGAGAACCCGCATTCTGCTCATAGAACGCCCAGAACAGCGTAGAGAAGACAATCATCACCAACGCCGCAAACAGCTTGTACCGGGCGCTGGCATCCATCTGAAACGCAATGAACAGAATGTACAGCACACTCAGCGCCCCCAGCCCGAACATGATAAAGTCCATGATCTCATAGCGGTTGAACAAGGCAACAATCACAGGAATGACCAGCAGCGTGGCGGCATAGATCACCACCTCCTTGCTGATACCGGCAAACACAGGCTTCTTCAGATCAGCAGGGTTAGGCGGCAGCCCCTTGTCTTTCAAAGACTTTTTGCCAATGGCAAAGACCACCAGCCCCAGAATCATAAAAATGCCTGCCAGCCCGAAACCGTAGTGCCAGTCAATCTGCTGCCCCACATAGCCGCAGAGTAACCCGCCCATGGCGGCCCCGATGTTAATGCCCATGTAGAAGATGGAGAACGCACTGTCTTTGCGCGGATCATTGTCAGCGTACAGCGTACCCACCAGGCTGGAGATATTGGGTTTAAAAAATCCGTTTCCGCAGATGATGAAGGCCATGCCGTAGAAGAAACTCCAGTCCTGCGGCAAGGCCAGGACCAAGTGCCCTATGGCCATGAGAATACCGCCGTACATCACGGCTTTGCGGCCGCCCAGGAACCGGTCACTCATCATGCCGCCAAACATGGGCATGGTATATACCAGCGCCGCGTAAGAACCTAAAATGGCGTAGCCTTTGGGTTCATCAAACTTAAGTTCAGAAATCATGTAGGCCAGCAGCAGGGCCTTCATGCCGTAAAAAGAAAAGCGCTCCCACATCTCAGTGAAGAAAAGCATGTAGAGCTGCCTGGGGTGGCCTGTAGAGGCAGGCGCCTCCGGGATCTGGGGTTCAGTTAAATCCATATCAGGTGGTAAACGGAGTTTTGATTCAGTTATTGACCTGACAAGTTACACGTTTGTGACGGGATTTTAGAGTGGCGACAGGATTTCTGTTTTGGAGCTGTTTTGTGAAAAAGAGGCTAGAAACGGAAGAAGGTGGCTGAAAAAAATAATCATCAAGGGAGTTCCGGTCTGCCTGTACTAACCCACCCCTACCCCTCACAAGAGTTTTTTTCTTCCGTCTTTGCAGAGAATTCCCCTTCTGGGCGGGGTGGGTTCAATGTGTCTAGCTCTTACTTGGGTTGACGAATGCGTAAGGATAGAAATTGTGATAGTTTTACACCCTGGAGTGGGAATGGAGTAAATCTGTCATTGATTCACCGCCACCCCTGTTACTTAACTTATTGCCACGCCAGAAGTAAAAGAACCCGTGAACAGGTACATAGACATACTGGGTAGATGGGGGTTAACCCTGCAGATAGTAAAAACTGCCTTGGCGGCATCACTGTCCTGGTGGGTGGCTACGGGTCTGTTGCACTCGCAGTACCCGTACTTTGCAGCGGTGGCGGCCATCATCACGGTGCAGGTAACGGTGGCAGACTCTGTAGACAAGGCCACCCAGCGCATAGTGGGCATTATTGGCGGAGTACTGCTCAGCATGTTGCTGGGGCATTGGTTTCAGGTGGGCGCGGTCTCTATCTTCCTGGTCATTTTCATTGGTATGGCCATTGCCAAAGCCTTAAAGATGAACCCGCAGATCATTTCACAGGTAGCCATCAGCTCATTGCTGGTTCTGGCGTTTGGGCAGACCAACCAGGCCTACGCCTTTGAGAGAATTATTGAAACGGTGTTGGGTTCAGGCATGGCTGTGCTCATAAACGCTTTAATTGTTCCGCAGAATGCGGTACCAGACGTAGAGAAGAGCATCTTACGCTTTACGGAGCTGTCGGCCACCACCCTCACTACCCTTACTGCTCTGCTAGACACTACAGGCCCCCGCTGGAAAACCGGCCGTTCAGAAGTTGATGCCCTAATAAAGGAGGCGGAAGACTGCCGTAAAACCCTGAAGCTGGGAGAGCAGAGCCTCAAGTACAACCCTCTGCTGACCCACCAGCGCGTCCGGCTCAGCCATCTGACCGAGACCATTGTGCAACTGGAGCGCATCACCATCCAGATCAGGGGCATTCGTAGAAGCCTGGTAGATTTGCGGGCAGATCAGGTTTTCCGGCGGGACCAACCCTACGCTCAGCAGCTGCACCTTGCACTTGAAGCCACCGCCCGCTGCATTGCCGCCTACGGCCAGGCCCGCATGCAGCTTTCCCCCGAAAATGAAAAACACCTGGCGGAGGCCATCCTGAAAGCCCAGAAAGAGCAGGATCTCTGCCTGCATACCCTTTCCAGCATCACCTCCCTCTTCACTCTGCGTGACATGGGCAGCATTCTCACCGACTTAGGCCGCATTGTTCTGGAAACACAACAGCAAAACCCGGAACTGCTCCAAGCAGATCCCCATTCACCTATTACCTGAGAATGTAAGGACGGTAAGAATGAGAAAAGCAAATTAGTAAAGCAGCAGATTGAAATTGCCAGAGTTTTAGTTGTTGCACTTTAAACGCTGGCGTAAACGCCTTGCCCTACTCCAACTAATTAATCTGCCTTGTACTGTTTCCAACGCTTCAGTTTATACTTGGTAGTGTCAGAAGTAGCAGTTGTGGTAGAGACAAATTTGCCACCGTTAAACCTACTCACTTTGGTAGAATCTGAGACCGTACCAGAGGTAAAATCTTCATTAGGGTCAAAATTCTTCGTTCTGGAAACAATCACCAGTTTTCCATTTGGAGCATACTCTATAATCCAGCTCTCGGTATCAAAGAACCAGCCAGCGTCTCCAAAAGTATCTGCCAGTTCCAGCCCTTTAATCAGTTGATTTCGCTGCTTGTCCCAGAGCAACAAAGCAACCTGGGTATCACTGTACTGGCTGTGCTGTCTAACCACAAGGCCCGTGTACCGGGGGTTGATGTCAAACTTGCCAATGGCAAAGATTCCGCCGTACCCTTTCAAAATACTCTCCAGATAAGGAACCGCCTTTTCATTGAGCAGACCCTGGTATTTCTCCGCATCTATGGCCACTCCTCTGAATTGAGTGGTTTTCACCTTCATGTCGCCAGTGAACTCCGGGGAGTAGGCATGGTAGCCTTTTGGGTTCATAGGTTTGAATAAGGAAAGAAAGGCTTGTGCTTGCGCCTTTTCAGTTTCAGCTACCTGATTTCCAGTACTATCATTTGTAGCAACCGAATCTTTGGGCAGGCTGTCTTCTACAGTGGCCGGAGTGGCTTTGTCAGACTGAGGTTCCTGCTTTGTCTTGCATGAAGCCAGCACAGTAACAATGATGAATAAAAAAATCTTACCTCGCATGTATACTTTTACTCAAATTGTATTCTGCGGTTGTGTTGGAGAGACAACAGTAGCAGCATACATAAGTACCAGGCTAAGTACACAACTCATGTTCCTGATTATGAAACAGGAATAAATTAGCCCTAAAAAATCAGGAAGCCAGATAGTTGCTATTCGCCTCAAGCCATTGGTTTACCAGATTGATATCATCAAATGCCTGCTGCGCTTTTTCATACTGCGCCGCAAAATCCTGCATTCTGTCCAGGGTTACGGTTTCTTTTCTGATGGACCATGATTTCCCGGTTTGATCCAGCACTAGCACAGGTGGTAGAATACCCCTTAAGGCATTTACCTGGCTTTCTTGAAAGTTGCCCAGGCGGGCATCTATGTGTCCTCTTGCCAGCTTATGGTATAGAATAATATTCAAGCGCTTCAAGAGTTTACTGGAAAGTTGTATCCAATCGCTTCCGGCGGGCACCACTTCTGGCTTATTCATCAGTAGTGCATTCAATTGCTGCAAGGCCCTCTCCCAGTAGCTCACCATAAATTTTTGCACTGCTACATGATTCACCGCTTTGTAACCACGCCTCAACTTTTCAATGGCTATCTCCAGCAAAGTAGCCTTGAACATAAATCTTGGTTCTTCCCGCCCGTTAAACCAATTTCTGATTTGCTCATAAGATAGGGCTTTACCGAAGTCCAGCTGCGTGTTAAGGTATTTTTCAGGCGCAATTAGCAAGGGATAATAGTTATGGCAATACCCCTCCTCCACATATTTTATCCCCCGTTGCTGATATCGCTGTGGCTGCTCTTCCTGAAATCCCGCGTCAATCTTATTTTCAATCAACAGGTATATTTTTTCATTCTCAGACAGGTAAGAAACCAGAATATCTGTTTCTCCCAATCCAAAAGCTGAGACACTTCTCCAAACGCCTTCCAACTTCTGCAGGGCAGGCAGTTCTGTTGTAGAAAGGAACCAATGCAGGAAATCTGAGTTACAGGACAGTTCCTCCAATAATAGTAAGTCTATATCCCGTTCCAGAATTGCCTCAACCGGAATAATATCTAAGCTATGCACGAAAGTCTTTGTTACTGAACAATCTTATGTTTGGTGATTATACCATTGCCCCCTAAACCTGTTTCCAGCGTTTTCGGGCTGTTTTCAGCAAAACAGCCCGAAAACGCATTACCGGTGAAGCCCCTCTCCACGGAAAGGTTGGGGTGGGGCTTTAGTTAGAGAGCGGGCTAGGCAGAACTTGCTCTGCCTTCTTCTCCCCCAACACCTGCTTAATCCCCGCCAAACCCTCAGAAATATTCTCCATCTGTGCCAGCACCTGCCCTACCTGGTTGCCGTCACCAAAACCTTTGAGCTTGTTGTTCCGCACGAAGGCGGCTTTGATGTCTTCCCAGCGTTGGGTTTCTTCTGGGGTGGCTGCGCCGATGAGCTGCTTGAACTTGAGCATGTTGGCCTCGGCACCCGTGGTCAGCGTTTGCGACTCTGACTGGTAGTGCGAGAGAATGAGCGTGTGCAGTTCCTGGTCGTTCATGATGGGCATCACCTTCTCGGCCAGCTTGTTCATGTTGCGGTACGAGCCCTGCAGTTTGAACGGTGGCTCGGTGCGGTACTCGTCGGCTTGGGCGGCGGAGCTGATGTACTCCAGGTTCACCTTCAGAATCACGTCGCGGATGGACAGGAGCTTTTTGAGCACGGTCACATATTCGCTGCTTTCGGCGGCGGTGTGGTTGCCTTCCAGTTCCATGCCCTCGTTGCTGCCCGTTTCGGCTAACTTCACCAAGGCGTACACGTCTTTCTGGCTTTTTGCACTCAGTTTCGCCAGTACAGCGTTGGAGGTGAGGGAGTTTTCGATGTAGCTGAGTTTAAACACGTCTTCGGTGTCGCCAATGATGTCGCCCAGGTTGTAGATGTCGGCACGGTTGGCGAGCATGTCGGGGATGCGGAATTTGTCGCCCGTCTCGGTGTAGGGGTTACCAGCCATCACCACGCACACTTTCTTGCCCCTGAAATCATAGGTGCGGCTGCGGCCTTTGTACACGCCCTCAATCTTACGCTGGGCATCACAGAGTGAGATAAACTTCTGCAGGAACTCGGGGTTGCAGTGCTGGATGTCGTCCAGGTAAATCATGACGTTGTCGCCCATCTCGAAGGACAGGTTCAGCTTCTCCAGTTCCTCACGGGCGGCAGCGTTGGGCGCCTCGGTGGGGTCCAGCGCCGTGACTTGGTGCCCGATGGCCGGACCATTGATTTTCATGAAGATGATGCCCAACCGGTTGGCGATGTACTCCATGAGCGTAGTCTTTCCGTAACCCGGCGGCGACAGCAAGAGCAACATGCCCATTAAATCGGTACGTTTGGTCTCCCCTGCCGTGCCCATCTGCTTAGCCAGGTTTGCACCGATGAGCGGCAGGTACACCTGGTCAATCAACTTGTTCCGCACAAATGAAGACATCACACGCGGCTTGAATTCCTGTAAGCGTAGTTCTTCCTCAAAGGCCACCGTCATCTGGTGCTTGAGCGCGTGAAAGGCCTTGTACTGGCTCACCACGTGCGTTTCGTAATGACTGAGTTTCTGCTGGAACTGGTGGAAATGCAACGGATACTGCTGCTCCTGCAACAGCGGGTGGCTGCCCTGCATGCCCGCCAGCGTCTCGCGCAGATTGGCGTGCACCAGATGGGTGGGTTTTAATTCTTCTAATAGCAACAGCACCGCGGCTTCGGGTACATATTCCAAATCCTCCGCGCGGCTGGCTTGCGTCATAAAGGCTTTTAGCCAATGCTGCATCAGCTCAAACCGTTCTACCTGGCTTTCCTCAAGCGCCTTTGCAGAGGACTCAAACAAGCCCCATGCCTTTTTCTCCGTGAGGTACTGGTGGAAACCCTGCACCAACTCGGCGGCCTGAGCGCTGGAGATGAACTGATCGCCGCGGGTCAATTCATAGAACAGGTACTCGCCTGCCGATACGGAATTTGCCTCCGGGAACAAGCCTGTCTCCTGCTGAAACGCCTGCAGTTCGTGCTGCAGATCGGCTTTGAGGTTGTCAAACTGGTGAGTCTGGGGGAAGACCTGCAGAATGGCGCCCACGCCTTTGAGCTGATGATGGAACAACTGTTTTTGACCTTCTTTCGCGAAAACGGCCCAAAAAAGGCGGGCGGCGGCGCGGTCGGTGGCGGGGTAACGCAGTAAGTCAGCGGTTTTGAAGAGGCGCACCAGAGCGCTCACAATCAGGGCGGCGTCATGGTCGTGCACGCCTTTGAGGTAGCCCTCGCTGAAGCGCACGCCCATGAACTTTTGCACGTACGCGGTCAGTTCCTCGGTACGGAGCTTGTGCAGTTCATCCAGGGTCAACAGGTGCAGGCTTCCTTCCGAGGCTCCCTCTGCAGAAGGCACGTTCTTCGCCTGTTGCGCCGCTTGCAGAATCTGGAAGGCCAAATACTCTGCGCGGTACACTTGGTTATTTTCAGAGATGAGCGATTGCTCCCACACGGGGCGGTAACTCACGAAACGTTCATCGGTGATTTTCTCAAAGAAGCTGGTGCCGGTGAGGTGGTAGTACATGTCGTCGTCGCGGTGCACAATGCTGAGCTCCAGTGGCTGGGTGTTCACGGTGAAATGGTGGGTGCCAAACTTGAGCACGTTCTGCCCGTCCACGAACAGCTCGCTCTTGTCTTTGAGCTGGCGCACGGCGTCTTCACGCAGCGTTTTCAGGCGACTCTGATAGCATCGGCTTTTACGGTGTCGCCCATGGCCAGAAGCTCGTCCACGGTGGTGCGCACCTTCTCCATCATCAAATCAGAGGCGAAGTAGCCGTTGATTTCGGCCACGGTGCCCAGCTTGCTCAGGCGGCTTTGTACGGCTTTCAGTATGCGGTCGGCGGCCTGTTGCAGGGTGGTGGCGCGTTTGTTCCGGGCTTCCTGCAGGTCTACTTTCTTGCTTTCAAACGCGCTGTAAATCTCCTCGCGTTTATCGGCTATTATTTCTAAAAAGGCGTCAAACTCTGAGAAGCGGCCTTCCAACTCCTCTAGCTGCACCATGAGCTTGGTGAGGTATTCGTCGCATTTCTGGGGCGTATCGCACACGTCCAGGAAGTTGATGACGCTCTGGCTGATGAGCTTGATTTGGGCGTTGAATTCGGCCTGACCTTCCGAGCTTAACAAGTCCTGCCGCTTGCGCTTGAGGGTAGCCTTGGTTTTGTTGAACGATGCGTAAATGGTGGAATTGGCGTCTACGATGCGCGTAGTTTGGGTGGCGTCTTCAATCTTGAGGTTGCTTACAATCTCAATCAGCATCTCCAGCTCGGCGCTCACGCCCGAAATTTCCTTTTCGGTGGCATCGGCCTCCACTACTTTGGCAATCTGGTCTATGCCCGCCGTGATATGCGCCACGCGCTGTTCGTAGGGAACCAGTGCATCGGGCTTCAGCAAGAAGTCTACCGTTTGGTTCGCCAAGTCCTGGCTGAAGCTCTGCAGTTGCGTCTCGTACTGTTCAATGCGAGCCACATCCGCATAGCGGAGTTCCTTCAACGAAATCACCTCACCCCGCACCGACCGCAAATCGGCCAGCGCTTTCACGAAGTCGTTGATGTGGCCGTTGCTCTGCAATTTTAGGCGCGAAAGCAAGGCATCGGCGGTGCCGAGCACCTGGTCTACCTGCGCCTGCGTACTTTTCCTGATGCTGATGACCTTCTCAAATTCCTCTACCGCCGCGGTGGCCGTCTGGCGGATGGCCGAGAGGGGCTGCGCCAGCTCAAACGTCTCCTTTTTGTCCAGCCAGTGATAGCTATCGAGCAAATCGGTGGTAAGTTTGATGAGGTCCAGGTACAGGTTGTCATAGGAATCTTCTTTGTTGACCAACGTGAGAATCTCGGTACACTCGGCCATCGCCCGCACAATTTCTTTGTTGCCTATTTTGTACAGGAAACTTTCTTTGGTGACGGGAATGGTGTAGTTGGAGCCAATGTACGGTGTCTGCCAGATTTGGAGCGCGTGGTGCTTTTTGGGTTCCTCATCGCCTCTAAAATAGCACAGCTCGCCATTCTCGTAGATGGCGTAGCCGTGGCAGATGATGGGGCTCTCAATCTTCTGGGTGATGAGGTTGTAGCTCAATAGCAAGTACACGCCACTCAGCTTGTTGTAGAAAACATACAGGAAATCTTCACCGTTGGGCGAGGCGATGCGCTTCTCAAACAGCATGTCCTGCAAGCCGTTGTCAAAACTCTTGAACTCGCCGGTCTGCAGGTAGTAACCGTAGGCGTAGATGATGCCCTGGTCTTCGGGCAGCAACACGCAGCAATCCTGGATGGCGTCTATGCGGCGCGCCTCCTTCAGTTTAGCATTATAAACAATATAGCGGTAGTTGTTCTCGCGGTACGGCCTGATTTTGAGCAAAATCAGGTTGCCGATGAGGGCGTAGTACAGCTCCGAGTCGTCCAGCGTCTGGTCTTTGTCTTCTACGGGCTCCGCGTAAATGCCCTGCCCTGTCTCGGTGTTGTCCTCTACCTTGATGGTCAAATCCCCCCCGATGGTCTCCACAAAAACCTTGTCCTCAATGGAGATGTGCGGGTGCTTGCCTTTGCGGTGCGCCTCGCGGGTAACCCGTTTCCAGGCGAAATCGTGCTGGTTGGGGAAGGTGTATTCGTGGTCGGAGCGGTTGTCCAGGTACGTGAGCGTTGCGCCCTGGATGGCCCACTTGAACGTCTTAATGTCATTCACACCTTTGCCAATGCGGAACACCATGAACAGGTGCACGCCCTGCACCGCGAACTTCACAAACTGCGTGTTCTTGTAGTATTTATACAGCTTCTGAAACTCGTCCCGGAACTCTGTGTGGTTAATCAGTTCCAGCGACTGGTGGTGGAACTGGTGGTTCTCATACGTGTACACGCTGAACACGTCGCTCAGCTCTACCTCGGTCTTCAGCCCTAAATGCACGTTATACCCAAACAACAGCTGCTCCCCCACCGGCACCATGTCCCAGGGCACGCAGTTGTGCTCGGTCGTCACTCGCTCGGTCGCCAGCAACTTGGTCTCAATCGCCCCGAAGACTTCTTTCCGCTCCTGGTTCAGCTGGTCCAGCAAACCGCGCAGTTCTCCGCCGCTTTTGCTCAGGCGGTTGCGCAGGATTTCGTAAGTACCGCCTTCCAGTTGCACGGGGGCGGTGGTTTCTGGGGTATTGGGGAATGGGGTGGTAGAAGTCATGGTGGTAGTGTTGGACCTCACCCCCAACCCCCTCTCCCACGGAGAGGGGGTTTATCCGCTGGTGCGGGGTGAAGTGGTGATATGGTACTTTATGCGTTTTGGGCTTGATTTTGTAAAAACAGGCTGGAAACGCAGTTGGTGGAGAGACGCTCGCAGGTCTTCCGGACGCTACGAGGTCAGGTTGCTATTTTTTGTTTTGAAACTTCAATTTCCCCTACGCATTCACGATACTCCCCCATTGAAGGGGGCAGGGGGATGTTTACACAGGAGGGCACGCATTGCTACTTTTCTGATGCTCTTCAATAAAATGAGTAATTTCTTCTAAGACATATCTCATTTCAAATTTTACCTCTTTATCATCAAACCGGAGCAATCTAATGCCATAAGTTTCCAATGCCTTTTGCCGCTGTTTATCATAGTCAAAAGTATGGTCATGACTGTCACCATCAACTTCTATGGCTAACAGTAATTCATGGCAGAAGAAATCCACTACAAAATCCAGCAATGGCACTTGCCGATGGAATTCATAGCCGAGGCTCTTTTGCTTTATCTCTTGCCAGAGCAATATCTTCCCAAGCGTACTGTTATTCCGCAACTCCCTCGCCTTCACCTTTAGGTCTTGTCGATATGGGATGATTCGGTTTGGCATGGTTAATCCTAGATTTGGAATACGTAGATCAGCTTGTGTAAACATCCCCCTACCCCCTTCAAAGGGAGAGTATCGGGTAGAGTACCTGAAGAATATTAATCAGAAACCTTCCAGGTATCTACTCATTTTATTACACCAAGTATCAACCAAGGCAATATCCTTTAGCACCTTTCCTTCATCCCTTACACCGCCGTCCGTTTGCGCAACTCCGCCAATTCCTGTTTCAGCTCCTCTACTTTGTTGGCCTCAGACTGCATCTCGCGCTTCAGCTTCACCTCGCGCTCGCGGGCGGCGGCTTTGTGGTCTTTGAGCTCCTGGTCAATTTCCTCGTAAGCTCTGATTTTCTCTTGGGTCACGCTGTTGCTGTTCTTGTACATGAAGGCAAAAACGGCAGCCAGTGCACCTAAACCCAGAATAATGGCAATGCTCACAAGCACATACACCTGCTTGTCCATGTCCAGCCCCAGCACTGAAAGGTGGGAGATATCATGGTCAATCTGCTGAATCTGCTGCTCTTTGCGGGCGTTGTCCTGCCGCAGGGCCTGCACCTGGGCTTGCTGGGCGGCCAGTTCCTGCTGGGTTTTCTCCAGTTTCACGGCCGTTTCTTTGCCCGCATTCTTAATGCTGAGTTCCCGGGCTTTCAGGGTGTCCTGTACGCTTTTCAACAAGGCATCTAACCCGCTTTCACGCACTACCCTATAATCATGGCCAAACTCTTTGTAGGGAGACGACCGGAACTTCAAAGAGTTGAACTGCTGCTGAATGGTGTAAGCAGTTTTTGGTTTAGCGGGGGAAGTACCCGTTTGCGTTTGGGCCATGCCCGAAGACATTACAACAGCACTGAAAATCAAAGAGAGGGATAAGGCTTTCATACGCGTTTAATAAGTCAATAATGTTACCTGTAAAAATAAAATTACTGATTTCCGCTGAAGGGCGAAAGATAAACCCGTCTCTTTTGCCGCAAATCCCCCAATTTTCAGGGGTAGTACCATTTCAACTTGCTTCTTTTCTGTTTTTGGCCTGTTTTTCAGAAATCAGGTCAGAAACGGAAGAGCTCAGCAGGATTGTGTCCAGTGGGTGTGTCACTATCCCTCCCAGGAGGGAGCCATCTATCCAGGAAGCCCTCATCTGTACTCTCTTAGCCCACCCACACTCCTGTCATTCTGCAAGAATCTTGCGGGCGAACGAGAAAAGCGCTGTCATAAATGCTATTACTGTTTGCCCAAAAGACATCCACCGCTCACCGCTCTTCTGGGATTCCACTCCGGAAGCACATCGCTCTTCTGGGGTTCCACTCCGGAAGCACCGGGCCGGGGAGTTCTACTCCCCTTCTTTTGCCCGTGGTTCCCAGCGGAGTAGAACTCCGCAGCAGACAGGTTCGGGAGTAGAACTCCCGAACAGCTGGTTGCTTTCATTTCGCCTATCCTTCCCTCTTTTGTCATTCTGAAAGAATCTAGTGGACGAACAGTAGAAACGTCTACAATCGGCTTCTTTAGTTCGCCCACAAGTTCCTTTCAGGATGACAATTTAGGATGCGGACCAGCATTTCGAGGAAAGAGCTACTGAAATTAAAACTTACGACTTTGCGTTTCCAGCCTCTTTTTCTTAAAACAGCCTCAAAACCGTATCTATACCACAAGCCTGTTAATAAACAGTTCTCCAGAACTCCCCTCTCCGTTGGAGAGGGGCTGGGGGTGAGGTCCCTAATTCAGCGTATAGACTGGCTTGTCGCCCAGACCCAGCGCGGTGGCCGTAGAGGTCAGTTCTTTGAGGGTGTTGGCGGTAGCGTCATCCAGGGTTTTCTGCTGCATCATTTTCAGGAGCAGGGCAGAAACACTCAGGTTGCGCACATCTTCGGTGTCCATGCCGAACTGGGTGATGAAGCGCTGCAGGTTGGCTTTGAAGTCAATGTGGCCGTTGCTGTCTTTCTGGAAGAAGGCTTCTTTTACGGTGCCCAGTACTTCGCTGTTAGTGACCAGACGGTCTACCTGTTTGCCTTTGGTGATGGAGCCTACTATCTGGTCAAAGAACATGGTCTCACCACCCACAATGTCAATCTTGGCCGCTTTCAGGGCCTCGGCAATCACGCTGGCCTGTGACGCGGCAATCTCTTTCTGGATGTCAATGTGGGCCAGTTCAATGGCTTTGTCTTTCTCCAGACGAAGTTTGAACTCTTCGTGCTCTTTGCCCACGCCGTCCAGTTTCTTCATGGCATCGGCTTTCTCTTCAATGCCTTTGGCTTCCACGGCAAACTTCTCCCCGCTCACTCTTGCTTCGGCTAAACCGCGTTTCTCTTCGGCGGCAGCCAGGTTGGCAATGATAGACGCATCTGCCAAGCCTTTCTCCTGGGTTACTTTGGCGGCAACCAGACCAAGTTTCTCGTCGGCTTCGGCCTGTGCCTCTGCCTGGGCGCGGGTGGCTTTAGCGGTGGCCAGGGCCTGGCGCTCGGTGACTACAGCTTCGGCTTCGCCTTCTTTCTGGCGGGCGGCGGCTTTGGCTTCCATCACCTGCGCCTCAGACAGACCGATGGCGGCGGCCTGGGTGGCCTCAGCCTCGGCCATTACTTTAATGGCCTGGGCACGGTTGGTAGCGGAGGTTTTCTCGGCTTCGGCGTCAATCAGCAACTGCTCGGCTCTGAACTCAGCTGCCTGACGGGCGGCCTCAGCGCCTTTGATTTCCTTCACCAGGGCTTCCTCGGCTTCCATTTCGGCATTCTTGATGGCCACGGCTTTCAGACGCTCGGCCTCGGCGAAGGCTTTGGTGTCTTTGATTTTCTCTTCCTCTTCCACCACGGCTTTCTCCACCACCACACGCTCTTTGATGATGGCCTGAATGTTCTTGCGCTCCTCTTCAATGGCCTTCTCTTTCTCAATCTGGGCAAGGGAGACAATACGCTCCATCTCATTTGCTTCTAGCAATTTCGCCTGCTCTACGCGCACGGTCTCCACGGCATCGGTGCGCTGTTTGCTGCGTTCAGCTACCAACACCTGGCGGGCCAGGTTCTGCTCGGCAATCTGCACTTCCTCATCGGTGGCCAGGCGGGCGCGCTCGGCAATCATGCGTTGCTCCTGGCGTACTTTCTCAATCTCAGCGGCTTCTCTGGACTTGATGGTGGCAATTTCGCGGCGTTGCTTTTCCTCATTCTCAGCTAATTGTTTCTCCAGCTCCAGAATAGTCTCCTGCGCCTCTACGTTTTGCTTTTTGATGGTTTTCTCACGCTCGCGCTCAATGAGGTTGGCCTGTACTTTCTGTTTGGCGGTGAGGTCTATGATTTTCTTGATACCCTCGGCGTCCAGGATGTTGTTCTCGTTCAGGCTGCTGAGTGGGGTTTGCTCCAGGTAGTCAATAGCGCAGTCGTCCAGCACGTAGCCGTTCAGGTCGGTGCCGATGGTTTGCAGAATCTGGCGCTTGAAGTCGTCGCGGCTTTGGTAGAGCTCCACGAAGTCAAAGTGCTTACCCACGGTTTTCAAGGCCTCGGAGAACTTGGCGTCGAAAAGGCTTTCCAGGGCGGCCGGGTCTGAGGCACGCTTACAGCCAATGCTCTGGGCCACCTGCACCACATCTTCAGCGGTTTTGTTTACGCGCACAAAGAAGTTCACCTTGATATCGGCGCGCAGGTTGTCTTTGCAAATCAGGCCTTCGGTGCCGGTGCGGGAGATGACAATGGTTTTGAGGGTGATGTCCATCATTTCCAGCTTGTGGATAATGGGCACCACAAAGATGCCGGAGAACGAGACTTTGGTATCGCCCATGCCGGTGCGCACCATGGCTTCGCCCTGAATGGCCTTGCGGTACATCTTGATGATGACAATGAAGATACCGAACACCACCACCGCCAACATCACGGTTGTGGCTAGAGTAAGAGATTCAAACATAAAACTGGAGGGTTAAAGAGATTCGTATGGTTCTATTAAATACAATTGGTTTTCTGGGAGGTAATCAATCACCAGCGCGGTTTCGCCTTTTTTCACGAGGTGGCCTTGCGTGGTTTTCACGTTGAGCAAAAGCGGCGAGCCGTTGGTCTGCACGGCGGCCTGCCCAATCTGGGTGGCGTTGGCGGGCAGCATGATGGTGCACACCTGGCCAATGACGGTAGTTTTGGGAGCCTGCTCTTTTTCCATCACGGAGAACAGCTTCACAAACGGCCAGGTAAGTAGTTTCGCCACAAAAAGACAAACCACCGCCAGCGGAAGAATGAAGGTGAACCCCAGCCAGCTGTCATGGGTGCCCAGCAGCTCATTCACGCCCAGACTCAGAAACCAGAACGGCAGCGCGAAGAACGACAGGAAGAACATGAGCGGGATGCGGCCCAGGTTGAAAAACGCCAGTGCCGAGTTGAGCCACGCCACTGCGCCAATGCCTTCTCCGTCAATGTCTGTTTCAACCTCCACGTCCAGGGAACTCATGTCCAGCAGCCCCACAATCACAATGACCCAGTAAAGCATCACAAAAATGAGCAAACCGGTGGCCAGCACGTTGGCGGGCGCAAAAGAGGCTTGTACAAGTTCTACCATACACCGTTCTATTTCACTTTCTAAATCTACAAATTCCCAGGCACTTCCTAGGGCTTTCCTGATTTTTTTTGGACAATTTCAGGCTCGGCCGGCGGTGTTCCTGTTATGGAAGCAGCTTGGCCGGAAGCAGCTCCAGCAGTACCGTCTGCCACACCTCTGCACTGGCGGCGGCCACCGTTGCCTTGGCTTCCGTAAAATCTGGCCACACCGCCACCGGCTGCTGGTATCCCCCACTCCCCGCTGTCACTACCCAAATACCAACCGCCGCGAAAAACATAAATCCAATCTTTCCCATCTTGTTAAAGGAGTTCTGAGTCTTAAGTCCTGAGTTCTGAGTCAATGCAAGCGTGTGTTTTGGGGCTGTTTTTGAAAAAGTAGCCCTAAAACAGGTGGTGGTTCTGTGGTTTGTCCGTTCGCTTTCAAGAGGAAAGCAAGCCCTTCCGGATTTGCAATCCGGAAGGGCAGGGGGCCATCGCTCTTTCGAATTTCATCGCCATCGCTCTTAAGTCGGGGATTTCTAATCCCAGCGCCACTGCTTTTCTAACTTGTCTGCTGTGGGGATTGGAAATCCCCGGATGATTAGTTCGGGATTAGAAATCCCGAACAGCAGTATTGAAAGTCCTCTGTCGGGGATTTATCAATCCCCAGGCCTGCGCTTTTGCTACTGGCTAGCAACGGGGATTACAACTCCCCGACAGAAGGGTTCGGGACTATAATTCCCGGAGAGCAAACCGTAGAAGACAAATTCGCCTGCCCCCTCTGCTCGCCTCCGGCGGACGTTTCCGTTTTCGGCCTGTTTTTCAGAAAACAGGCCGAAAACGCATTAGCCTGCCTGCTCTGGCGAAGCGGTAGTTCCTGGAGCGGCAGCTGCGTCTGCGGCTCCCGCGTTGATGCCCAGCTTTGCCTTGAGTGCCTCTACTTCTTTGGCTGATTTTTGGGCCGAGCTGGTTTCAAGGGCCTTGTCAATCTCCTGGTCAATACTGCGGCTTTCGTTGGCAATTTCACCATAAGACTCAGCCAGGGCTTCCTCAACGGCCACTTTCTCTTTCATGCGCTCCAGCAAGGCCACGGTGCTAGAGGAGTCTATCTGCGCCAACTGCTTGTTGATGGTTTTGGTGGCGTTGCTCACCGTTACCCGTGACTTGAGCACGCGCAACTCGTTTTCCCATTTGCTGATGGTTGATTTGAGCGTCTTGATGTTGCCTTCCATCTGCGCCACAGATTTCTCAAACTTGAGCTGGTCTTCCTGCGCACTGGCAGAAAGGGCCATGTTCTCCTCTTTCTTCACCAGCGCCTCGCCGGCCAGTCTATCGGCCTCCGTTGAAGCCAGTTCACCGCGGTGGGCGCGCTGCAGGAGCTGCACCGCCTTGTTCTCATAGTCCTGCGACTTGGCTTTGTAGTTCTCCACATCGTTGCGGGACCTGATGGCCATGGCTTTGACCTCGGCCAGCGCGCGCAGGCTCTTGTCCAGGTCTTCTTTCATGTCCCTGATGCCCTGCTCGGTCATCTTGATGGGGCTCTCCAGCTGGTCTACCGCCGAGTGGGCTTCGGCCTGGCCGATTTTGAAAATGCGTTTCAGGATATTCATAGTTCTGAAGCTTTAGTTTTTTGAGAAGGTGATGAGTTGGTCTGAGTATTCGCTCAGCAAAAGCGCGAGGGAGTTGAGGCTCGCCTCAAGCTCATGGAGGTCCAGTTTGGCCATCTGCAGCGTATCTCTAAAGATGAGCCGGCGGCCAGATTCATCCAGCACAAAGGCGCCGTGAATGATATCGCGGTTTTTCTGGAGCAGGCTCTGGCAGATCTCCACCGTGACCTTGGGCAGTTCCAGCAGGTACTGCTCCATGATCAGGAGCGGGTCTGTGCAGCCAATCACCAGATTCTTAATGCCCAGGCTTTCCTTCTCCACCACCAACACGCGGTCGCGCGGGTCTTCTAAGGTGATGGTGAAATCCAGTTCCAGCAAAAACTCTTTCACTTTGTGGAAGTAGTGGTTTCCCATAGTTTATTAAATAAGCAGCTACAAGCTATGAATTTCAGATCTCTGTTTTCTGGGCAGCCTCTTTCTTTGGGGCATAGATTTTTTTCAACAGCGAATACACCAGCACATACACCAGGGCCCATGCCCCCACATCTGCCAGAAATTTGTACGTGAACACACCTTCTTCAAAAGGGCTGTACTCAAACCCGGCCAGGTATTGGAGCAGCTTCACCACCACATAGGTGACAGCGAGTGCTATAAAACGGTGTGCGGTGTTACTTTTCATGGTTTTTTATATAAGCGGCCTGGCAAGCCGAGTGTGTCTTATTGTTTCTGAACAGCGTGTACTTAATGTGTATCTTCTAAAGGTTGCTGCTGCTCCAGCTTCTTAAGATAACGGCTTTGCGCCCAAAGATCAAACCCTAAGGCGATCAACAGCAGTTGGTTCGCAAAAGGCCAATGCATTAAATGCAGCACGGCTACACCCAGTATTAAAAGGGCGGCCATACGCTGAACCCCCATTTTGCTGCTCGCCACTACCGTCTGCGGCAGCTGCTTTTCCAGTTGTCTGGCGTGCCACAGCATCAGCAGCCTGCCTGTTACATAAGCTCCTCCCAGCAGAACAGATGAAGAGGCCACATGCAAAAGGTTCAACACAACGGCCACTATCAGGGCAAAGGCTGCCAAAGCGTAGTAAAGGTTCTTATTTTTCATGGTGCTATGGAGTTGTTTCTAAAACTTTTCCTGTCCGTCCCTTCGGCCGGGGCAAGGGTATTCTTTTTAAAAGAATTTACAAATAACCGCTGCTCATAATCCTGACCACTGCTCCTGCTTCTTTTATTTCTGTCAATTGCGCCGAGATAAGAAGAATTTGGCTCCCGCTGCTCATGCTTGTAGCACAACTTTAAGAATCTCTCCTTATCTTGCCCAGAATTCGTCACAAGTATACTACAAAAAATAGATACGCTCAAAATTGTAGCAGGTTTATTTTTAAAAATATTTTTACATGTCGTGCATCGGGAAAAACATCAAGAAGATCAGGACGGTTAAGAATTTGAGCCAAGCCGCCTTTGCGCAACTCTTTGATCTGGCGCGTCCTAGCGTGGGGGCGTATGAAGAAGGAAGATCTGAACCTAAGATTGACACCTTGATTCAGATTGCCAGGCATTTTGGGGTAAGCCTGGACCTGCTTATCACCAAAGAACTCACCGTCAATGACTTGTATGGGTTCGACATCTTCAAGCGGGACCTTCACCAGAACCAGCTGCTCATAAAAGTAGCAGACGCAGAAGAAGCCCCCGTTCTGCGGGCGGCACTGGTGATGGCCAGTGAGCAGGACAATTACTTTGTACGGCGGCAGGAACGGGAGTTTTTAGACAATCTGCCCACTTTGCTGCTGCCAGGGCAGCAGCAGGTGCTGCACCGCGCGTTTGAGCACACCGGCTCTGAGATGCAGTACCAGCAGCACGGCCTCAGGCACGGGGATCTCCTGTATTGCACCACCCTGCCCGTTGACGCCTCTCAGCTCAAACCCAATGAGGTGTACGTGGTGGTGACCGCCAACAAACTCATCACCCGCCGCTTTCAGGGCCTCACTGATGAAGGCGCCCTCCTGCTCAAGGCCGACAACCCCGACTATGACCACCTCCTTCAGCCGCTGGAGGAAGTAACGGAATTCTGGCACGTAGACGGGTTCTACAGCACGTATCTCAAATCACCCTCTTCCCTGGAGGAGCGGCTTACCAAGTTGGAGAGCCTGGTGAAAAAACTGATGGGGGAGTAAGAAATCAGAAAGCAATTGACCACCCCCTTTGAACTCTGCCCTTCCCCAACAGGGAAGTACCTGCGAAGGTGGCAGGCGAAGGTTCCGTCTTAGGAAGGTGGGGCCTTCAGGAATACAGATGCACCAACTTCTACAGGGTAGCTTAGGGTAAGAAGCTTTCTGTTTTCGGCCTGTTTTCTGGAAAACAGGCCGAAAACAGAAAAAGCACCCCTTTATAGGAGTAGAGCATGCTTCTGAGCCCATGAATAAATGAAGAAGGTGCGCCCTGGTACTTCTGCGCAGTTTCTGCGCTTTTAGAAAAACGTAAACAACCATTTCCTCTGCCCAATATGAGCTTCTTTTCCTCTTTTTCCGGTTCCTCCGCAATCAGGAGCGGCGTGTATTTCAGCCCCGGCGATGATTGCCTGAACGCCATTCTGCAGTTCATACGATCAGCCAAACAGTCATTGCATATCTGTGTCTTCACCATCTCAGATGACCGCATTACCCGGGCCATTGTAGACGCCTACCAAAACGGTGTGGAAATTCTGCTGCTCACAGACAATGAGAAGCTGTTTGACAAAGGCTCAGACATTAGGGAACTGGCAAACCAAGGCTTAGAGATCAGGGTAGACAACACCTCTAACCACATGCACCATAAGTTTGCCATTGCTGATCACAGCCACGTGCTTACCGGCTCCTACAACTGGACAAGGAGCGCCGCCCTGTATAACCATGAGAATGTGCTGGTCACCGCAGACAGACACGTGGCCGCGGCATATAGTAAACAGTTTGAGCAGCTGTGGGCCGAGATGGTGCCGTTTGGGTAACCAACTCCTGTTGCGGTCTTTTCTGCTCGTCTGCCCCGTGCCTCCCCAGTGGGCACGGGGCAGGCAAACCGCTCCTATCCACTGGTTGCTCAGGTCACGTACCTAGCGTTTTCTGTTTTGAGCCTGTTTTTCAGAAAACAGGCCCAAAACAGAAAGGTAGTAGGCTTTCACAGAGATGCCCCACCTTTTCCTGCCCAGGTTCTCCTACGCAGTGGCAGTAGGCCTTCCCAAATAATTGGCCAGGGTCAGGAAGTTATAGGAAACCGGCCCCGCTGCCTTACGCTCGTTTTCTGTTTTCCGGCTGGCTTGGCGTGGGCAACAGCTGCTGCCGTTTCATCCTGACCAGATACTCCCCAAACAACAGATTTCCGTAGGTGCTGCAATTGTCCAGAATCAACCCCTTCTGCCCGTCTTGGGTACTTACGGCGTACAGAACCGTGACAGTATTGGTGCCGCCGCGTTGGCTGAAGCGGTGGCAGGCATGCATGACCAGCTCTTCAGGCAGGTAACTGTAGCCGGTTTCAGGGCACCTGCCCCCCGTATTGAAACGTGTGGCGGTACCGTTGCGACCGCAAATAACCCAGGGCCTCCTCCAGGTCCTGGAAACCGCCCAGATTTCTATCTATCACCCTCTCCATACCAGGTACATCTACCGTTATTGCCTCCTCAACAAGCCTGCACCATATGGTACGCCTCTTCAAAATCTGGCAGTACCGAAAAAAAAGAAGTCAGGTGCATGGCCTGCAGCAGCTTTTGGTGAAGAGGGCTCATGTTCAGCAAGGTGATCTTGACCTGGGGGCTTTTCAGGAGCAGCAACTGGTTTATAAAATGGCAGAAGCCATGGGTTTTGACACACTGTATGCTGGCGCAGTCAATCCAGAGGTGGCACTCCAGCGGGGCGGCGCGGGGTGGCTGCAGACGGCGGCTCAGGCGCACATCGGCCGCGTTTACATCTCCCTGCAACAGTACAATTAACTTATCTCCAATTTTTTCTGTGATGATCTTCTGCATATATCTTTTCTCTGACAACTAATAAGGACTTTGAAATAGAATCTATTTGGTCTTACCCTTGCTGGTACGCCTCCCCAGCAGAGCTTTTGGCTTCTGTGCTTTCCAGCTTTTCAAATATTTAGGGTGCAGGATCATCTCTTTTTCTTTCAGTGGGGGAACAAAGGCTACCATAGGGTTATAAAAGCATTTATCCTTCATACGCTTTTGCCTATATAGAAAGTGCCGGAACAAACACGGCAAATGACATAGGGGAAACACTGATTTTAAGCAGCCGCCCAGATTTTTCAGGTGTTCAACCGGCCCTCAATCCATATAAAAGCAGACTATACGTCCTGGTTTTGAAATTTTTGAGAAGGCAAAAAAAAGAAAGCATCCGTAAAAACCCCCTCCCTTTCCCGTAGAAACCCGGTCAACAGCAGGCGCTCCCAGCCGTACACAGGAGCGCTCTCCTGCTGACAGGGCAGCTAAACCGACCTAACGTTACAACTATGGAAAATAAATGGGTGATCGCCATTCACGGCGGCGCCGAAAACCAAAGCCCAGACGATCTCAGTGAATCCAGGCAGGCGGCCTATGAGCAGGGGCTGGAGAACGCACTGATGGCGGGCTGGCACATTCTGAACGAAGGCGGAAGCGCGGTAGACGCGGTAGAGGCCGCCGTTAAAAGCATGGAAAACAACCCGCTCTTCAACGCGGGCAAAGGGGGCAGCCTCTCCAAAGACGAAAGCAACGAGTTTGACGCCTGCATCATGGACGGCAAGACCATGCAGGCCGGGGCAGTGGCCGGGGTAAAGCGCGTGAAGAACCCCATCAGCCTGGCAAAGACCATCATGCAACAGTCAAAGCACGTGCTGCTCTGCGGCAGCGGTGCTGAGGATTTTGCGCATGAGCAGGAACTGGAGTTCAAAGCAGATGCTTACTTTAAAACCCCAGAAAAAGAAAAAGCACTGAAAGAGGCCAAAAAGGAAGAAGCGACCTACGGCAAAGACACCGTGGGCGCCGTGGCGCTAGACCAACAGGGCAATTTAGCCGCCGCCACCTCTACCGGCGGGCTGGTGAACCAGTACCAGGGGCGCGTGGGCGACACTCCTATCATTGGGGCTGGCACGTACGCCAACAATGACGTCTGCGCCGTATCCTGCACCGGTGACGGCGAAGGCATTATGCGCGCCAATACCGCCCATGAGGTCTATGCCCTCATGAAGTACAAAGGGCTGTCTCTCAAAGAGGCCAGCCAGGAGGCCCTGCATCTCTACAAAGACCGCATTGAGGGAGACCGCAACTTCATTGCCCTGGACAGCCAAGGCAACGTGGAGTTCACCTTTGAAACCAGCCTCATGTTCAGGGCCTGCAAACGGGCCACTGAACCCGTTTATGTGGCTATCTGGCCAGATGAGCAGGTTATTTGGGAGAAGGAATAATTGTTCTGCTGAACCGCCCACCAGCAGGAGATAGCAAAACCCATGTGCCTCTAGGGCAGAAAGCTGTCTGGAGTGCTCTATTTCTCCCAGTAGCCGGCACGTCTTGATGTGCTTTACCGGTAAGGCAGCCTCTGTTTCTGGGCTGTTTTTCTAAAAACAGCCCAGAAACAGAGGCCCAGGCAGACGCTGGTGCCAGAGAAATTACCCAATAAAATCTAGAAGCAGGTTTACTGGGTAGAGGGGTCTTCTATGCTGCATCCTCAGGGCTCAACCTGCTTCAACGGCCAGGGAAGGGGCAGCTTTTTTTTACCGCCCTCCGCACCAAACCACAACCTCTTCCCCGTTAATGCCGAAGGAAAGGAAGGCGCAGAACGTTTACCAGATGATGAAGAAGTGGAACAACTATTACCGTATTGGCGTGACAGGGCTGGTACTTAACCTGTTACTGGTGCTGGTGCTGCCCTTTGTGGTAGACCCATATTTTGCGGCTATCTTTAACTCCTTCTTCCCAGTCTGGGTTATTCTACTGGTGGTGGGCTGGCGCAAAGAGCACCCGCGCAGGTAGAGCCTAAATAAAAGAGACGTCCGTTTTTGAGCTGTTTCTGAGAAACCAAGTCAAAAACGGACGTCTCGCCCAAGGATCATTACCCGCAGAACAAGCTTTCTCAGACCCTTCGCCTGGAAGGGTTGGCCTGAGAAAAGAAGTACAGGGAGAGATTTGACTTCTTCGCCTCTGCCATTCCGGCTTTGGTAATATAATAATACACGGGCCCGTTGATGCCTCTGCTGCTGGTAACGTACCCATGGTTCTCAAGCACTTTACAACATGCCTGCACCCGTTCTAACGGCAGCCCCGCCGTCTGGCAAATTGTCTCTGGTGCTACCGGCAAATGTACGGGTGAACCGTCTCCCTTCACTAAATTATATATTATCCGCAGCACCTTTTCTTCCGCTCTCATAGTCATTCCAATTTTAACAACTTGATTCTTAACGGTATTTATTTTTAGAAGGTTGTATAAATACTGATTCTATTGGAAGAAAATCAAGAAGTTTTACCTAGCATTTGAACTAAGAAAGTCAAATTAAACCATTTATTATCAGACACTTAAAATCAATATAGCTAATAGTTTATTTTTGCTTAGTGAATTTTCCAACGAAATTTTTAAACCAAATAGCCTCTGGAAGGTAAAAGACTCCAAACTTAAATACGTATTTATCTCACCACATTCAGTAGTTACCGCAACGCCAGCATGAGAAAGTTAGAGGCTGTTTTAGTTGTAGATGATGACCCGGCGTGCCTGTTTATTGCGAAAAGCATTTTTAAACGGCAGCACGTAGCCAATCAAGTGTTTACGGCGCACAACGGGCTGGAAGCGATTAAATTGATGCGTTCGGCGTGCACGCCTGCTTCGGGCATTGTCTGCCCAGATTTGATTCTGGTAGACATTCACATGCCCGTGATGGACGGCTTTACCTTTCTGGAGGCGCTTCAAGTGTTAAAGCTCCCTTCAACTCCGGTCATAGCCCTGCTGACCACCTCTCAGAACGTGAAAGACGTAAAACGGGCGAAGAATTTTCAGGTAGACGCTTTCCTGAATAAACCGCTCACCTTTGAATCTTTGGAAAACCTACTGCAACAAGCTGAGTAGCCAAAGCACCGGCTTCACACGAGTGCGCATTTCTCAGCCCTTTAAAGTTATTTGGTTTTCCGCCGGAGGCGATGCCGGTTTACCAAATAACGTGGCGTTGGTAACGTTTTTGGCCTGTTTTCCCAAAAACAGGCCAAAAACAGTGTTACGCCCGTTCGGCGTCTGCCTCATCTTCTGACTGCTGGTTGTTCTTGGCGTTGGCGTTGGCCAGGAGCACCTGCCTGATGCGTTCAATGTGCACCTTCAGTTCCTCGGCGCGTTCTTCCTGGGTGCTGGCCCAGTACTTGCTGCCCCGCTTGCGGTCCTGGTCTGCCAGGGAGCTGAGCATGGTGCGGCGTTCTTCCAGCATGCGCAGGGCCACCCACATGGTTTCCTCCAGGGCTTCCAGGTTGCCTTGCAGATAGCTTTCAGGGGTGAAGGAGTGGCCAACGTGGCAGCGCAAATGGCTTAAGGTACCGTTCTTCACTTCCCAGAGCGCCCCGCCGCAGTCTGGGCAGGTCACGGGTACCTGCGGCCCCATCACGCCCATCTCCTCAGAATGTCCGTTGCCTTGGGTCATGAGGCGTTCGGCAATGGTGGCCTCGTACTGAATGTCCTGGGGTACCTGGTGGTCTGTAGAGGCGGGCACCGAGACCAGTTCCTGCACCAACAGTCCCATTTCGCCCACGGGCACGGCATAGTCCACCTCCATCTCGTTCATCACGCTTTGGGGCATGTCGGGGTACTCGGCTTCGGCGGGGAGCTGCACCATGGTAAGGCCGCCGCTGCGTTTCACGGCCTGCATGCCCACGGTGCCGTCTTGCAGCATGCCCGTAAGAATAATGCCAATCACGCGGGAGTCATAGGCGGCCGCGGCCGACCGGAACAAAGGGTCAATTGCGGGCCGGAACAGGTTTTCGCGGGGGCCTTTGGTCACCAGCATGCGGCCGCGCTGCAACAACAGGTGGTGGTCTTGGGGGCAGAAATACAGGTGGCCGGGCTCAAAGGTTTTTTCATGCTCGGCCACTTCACAGACCAGCTGCGTGTTCATCTGCAGGCGGTTGACTAGAATTTCTACATTAGACTCACGGGCCAGGTGCTGCACAATAAAAATAGAGGCAGGCAAGTCTGCGGGCAACTGGCTGACCAGCTTGGTGAGCACGGCCATGCCGCCCGCCGAGGTGCCGATGACCACGATGTCGTGGTGCTGTGGTGTTGGGGTTTTGTGGGTTCGCATCAGGGGGTTGTACGTGCGTTTCTGCATTTAAGTCATTGAACCGGGCAGTGAACGCAGAGCTGGCAACTTTTTCAGCATTTACCGCTATAGCATTAATACACGGTAACCGGAATTTATACGGTATCTTTCGGCGCAGCTTTCCCTAAAGGAATGAAAGAGCCCCAGAATATGTAACTTGTATGCCCCCGAGAGGAAGTAACCCGTATTCTTCTTCCCGGCTTTTTGAAACGGCGGAGGAATTTGCGGGGGTGCCTACCTTCATGAATCACAACCTTATGGTAGAAAGCAAAGCCCCCATTTCCTCTTCGTCTCCCCCACCCTCTTCTTCTGAGACTTCGGCCCCCGTGGCCAAGACCGCCGCGGCTGCGCCAGACAATTTTCTGGTAGTGGGCATTGGCGGCTCAGCGGGCTCGCTGGAAGCGTATGAGGCTTTCTTCCAGAACCTGCCGCCCACCACGGGCATGGCTTTTGTGGTCATTCCGCATTTGGCCCCTGAGTACAAGAGCAACATGGTGGAGATTCTGCAACGGCACACCCCGCTGCCCGTGCATGAAGTGACGCAAGACCTGCCCCTGGAGCCGGACAACGTGTACGTGGTAACCCCGCACCAGGAAACAGGGCTGAAAGGCGGCGCTTTCCGATTGCTGCCGCCTACCCTGCCTGCCCACCAGCGCCTGCCCATTGATTTTTTCTTCCAGAGCCTGGCCCGTGAACTGCGCGAAAGGGCGGTGGCGGTGATTCTGTCTGGCTTGGGTTCAGACGGTACGCAGGGCCTCAAAGCCATTGTAGAGAACTACGGCATGGTCACGGTGCAGGAACCCGAAACCGCTTTGTTTGACAGCATGCCCCGCAACGCCATCAAGACCGATTTTGTGGACTACGTGCTGGCCCCCGGGGAAATGCCTAAAAAGCTGCTGGCCTACGCCAACACCCCCGGCCAGCAAGGCCGCCCATTGCTGGACAGCAAGAAATCTGAACTAACGCTGCAGAAGGTATTCTACTACATCAAGAACCAGACGGGGCATGACTTCTCCCAGTACAAGCGCAACACCATTTTTCGGCGCATTGAGCGCCGCATGAACCTGCACCAGATAAAACAGTTCTCTCAGTACGCAGCTTACTTGAAAGAAAGCCCCAATGAGGTGGAACTGCTGTTCAAGGAATTCCTGATTGGCGTGACCCGCTTCTTCAGAGATGAGGAAGCCTTTGAAATGCTCAAGCACAAATTCTTGCCGCAGCTGCTGCAGGAAAAGAAAGAAGGCGACACCATACGGGTGTGGGTGGCGGGCTGCTCTACCGGCGAGGAAGCGTACACCCTGGCCATTCTGCTGCAGGAGTGCATTGAGCTATACCCGGAGATTGAGAACCTGAAGATACAGATTTTTGCCTCAGACATTGACCCCGTGGCCATTGAGCGGGCCCGCAGCGGCTATTACCCAGAGAACATTGCCGCCGATGTGTCACAGGAACGCTTGAAACGGTATTTTGTTAAGATTGAGAACCAATACCACATCAGAAAAGAGCTGCGCGAAAGAGTGGTTTTTGCCCTGCACAACGTTACCCGTGACGCGCCTTTCACCAAACTAGACCTGCTCACCTGCCGTAACCTGCTCATTTACCTGTCACCGGAACTGCAGCGCAAGGTGTTCCCCGTGTTCCATTATTCGTTGAACCCCAGCGGCCTGTTAATGCTAGGGTCTTCAGAGACCATTGGCGGGCACCCAGACCTGTTCCAAACCTTAGACGCCAAATGGAAAATCTACCAGCGGTCAGAATCGGCGGTGCCCATGTCCCGCATTGATTTCCCGTTTTCATTTTCCACCACTGAACCTGTTAAACCTTTGCCAGAACCTGCCTCCCAAGTGAATAGAGAATTAACCATGTCCACGGCGGTGCACCGCATCATGCTGGACCAGTTTGCCCCGCCGTCTGTGATTGTCAATGCCAAAGGCGATATTTTCTACATCCATGGCCGCACGGGCCGTTACCTGGAGCCCGCCCCCGGACAGGCCAAGCTCAACATTTTTGACATGGCCCGCGAAGGCCTGAACTATGAACTGAACAACGCCATTCATAAAGCACATTTGCTGCATGAGGTGGTCACGGTAGAACAGGTACAGGTAAGAAACGAGATGGGTACCCAGTTCATAAAACTCACCGTAAAGCCCCTGCACGAGCCCGAGATTCTGAAAAACTTTTTGATGGTGGTGTTTGAGGAGATTCCCGCCGAAAAGAAGAAGCCCCGCCGCAGCCCCAAAGGCACCGCCGAAACCAATACCCAGAAAGACGAGATTATTGGCCAGCTGGAGATGGAGCTGCAGTTCACCAAACAGCGGCTGCAAACCACGGTAGAAGAAATGCACTCTAGCCTGGAAGAGCTTAAATCTACCAATGAGGAGCTGCAGAGCGCCAACGAGGAACTGCAAAGCACCAATGAGGAAAGCATGACGAACAAAGAGGAAATGCAAAGCCTTAATGAGGAGCTCATGACCATTAACCTGCAGTACCAGACCAAGACCGAGGAACTCATCAACTCCAACAATGACATGAAGAACCTGTTGGACAGCACCGAGATTGCCACCATCTTCCTGGACCAGCACCACAACATCAAGAACTTCACGCCGCAGGCCACCCAGATTTTCAACCTCATCAGGTCAGATGTGGGGCGCTCCATCACCCACATTGCCTCTAACCTTAAGTACCAGAACATCACCAAAGACGTGAAAGAGGTGCTGGCCAAGCTGCAGAGCAAGGAAATCCATATCCAGACTGCCGATGAGCGGCAGTGGTACTCTATGCGCATTATGCCGTACCGCACGGTAGAGAATTTCATTAACGGCGCGGTGCTCACCTTCACCAACATCACCGCGTTCAAAGAGATGGAAATCAATTTGGGGGCCACCAGTATGTACGCCTCGGCGGTGGTGGACATGGTGCACCAGCCGCTGGTGGTGCTAGACCACCTCTTGCGGGTAGAAATGGCCAGCAAAAACTTTATTGAGACGTTCAAGCTGGTGCCCGAGCAAGTGAGCGGCCAATGGCTCTTTCATTTGGGCAACGGCCAGTGGGACATTCCTGCGCTGCATGAGGCTATGGAGCAAACCCTCATTGAAGCCAAAGAACTGCGTGATTTTGAACTGGAGCATGATTTTGCCATGCTAGGCACCAAAAAGTTGAAGCTGAGCACCCGCCGCGTCGCGTACCAAGACAACAAAACCTTTAAAGTCATTCTGGCCATTGACGTATTCTAAGAGCGGCAGTCAGGCGCTGCGTTGACCATTCACCGTAAGCCTGTGCGCCCGCCAGAGACTTCTTTCTGTTTTCGGGCTGTTTTGGCCAAAACAGCCCGAAAACAGAAACTGCCCCGCCGCCGCCTGTTCAGGATAGAAAAATCTTTACAGCCGCTGGTTTTCAGGGGTAACGGCAGCAGATGATGGGGAACAAGGCTTTCTGGATTCCGTACACATTCGGGCAGAAACCTGCCTGGTAAAATGAGGCCTTAGCTTTTGTGACGAAGGGGGAACGTTCACAAAGGCCAATAGATTTGGGAAGCCGTTCCGTTTTTGGCCTGTTTTCCGGAAAACAGGCCAAAAACGGCCGCGTGACTTCTGGTGGATAGCACCAAAACCAGTTTATCACTTTGTGTTCCGCTAAAAAGAGTTGTATCATAACGCAGCCCGTTCACCCATTTTCCCCCACTAAGATGAACCGAGACTTGTTTCCTATGCAGGCACACCAGAACTCAAAATTGCGGGAGCGCGCCGAGAAACTGCAGCGTCTGGTCACGGTGGAAGAAGCCGAGAAGATGTCGCCGGAGGAAGTGCGCAACCTCATTCAGCAGCTGCAGATTTACCAGATTGAACTGGAGATGCAGAACCACCAGCTGGAACTGAACGCCGCCGAACTGGAACAAGCCCGCAACAAATACCAGGACCTGTATGACACCGCGCCCTTCGGGTACCTTACCTTAGATGAGCACGGCGTGATTGTAGAAGCCAACCGCAGCGCGGCCCGCTTGCTCCAGCACCCCCGCATGGAACTGTATGACATTGGGTTCAGTTTTTTCATTCACCCCAACAGCATTGCCGACTTCTACTCCCTCTTCCGGAAGTTAAAGGATGGCACCCAGCCGCAACGGGCGGAGCTGGAATTGTTTCCGCCCAAAGGCGACCGTATCTGCGCCCAGATAGAGGCCGTGCAACTGCCGCAACAAGGGGCTGCCCCGCTCTTCCGCCTGGTTTTCCTGGACGTGACCGAGCGCAAAAAAGCCGAGGTGGCCCTCAAAAAGAGTGAACAGTTGCTCAACGGCATCATCAACAGCGCCATTAACGGCATACAGGTGTTCAAGGCCATCAGGAACCGCCAGGGCCAGATAGAAGATTTTAAATGGCTGCTCCTGAACCACGCCGCCGAGGAGTTCATGCACACCAGCTTCGCGCAACTGAGCCAAACCACCATGGCGCAGGAGTCACCGGAAGAAATTACGTCGGGGCGGTTTATCCGGTACGCGCAGGTGGTGGAGACCGGCGAAACCCAGACCTTTACCGCCCACTTCAAAAAAGCCGAACGGGAGTACTGGCTCAACCTGGTGGCCGTGAAAATGGACGACGGCTTTGTGCTCACCTTTGAAGACATCACTGAACAGCACGTGGCCCATGAGCAGTTGAAAGAAAACCAGCACTTTGTGAAAGCAGTGGCTGAAGCCGTCCCTGATTTTATTTATGTAGATGACCTGGAGGCGGGCCACACCATCTATAGCAACCATTTCTTTCTCCAGAAATTAGGTTTTACCCCAGCAGAGGTTACCTCACGCACCAGGGAGATATTCCTGAGCCGCCTGCACCCAGATGATAAAGACAACTTCTTAGCCCGTAAACACCACTTTGCCCAGATGGCAGACGGCAAGTTCCTGGAATTAAAGTTCAGGGCAGAAGCTAAAAACGGCTCCTGGAAAACCTTCTTTATACGGGAAACCATTTTTAAGCGCAACAAAGACGGGCAGCCGCTTCAAGTGGTGGGGGTGAGCCAGGATATCACTGAACAGCTGCGGGCAGAACAGGAACTGCGCCAGATGCATGAAACCGTCACGTCCATTCTGGAAAACCTGCCTATCACCCTCTGGCGCTTTGCCAAAGACGGCCAGGTGCTGGAATCCAGGGGCTCAGGGCTAAAGGCGCTGGGGCTCAAAGAAAACCAACTGATAGGCCAGACCTTTGCCGCCGTGCACAAAGAACTGGATTCTCAGATCAAAGACACCTTGCAGGGAAACAAAATCAGTACCCTGGCCGAATTTGAGATTGACAACGAGAAAATCTTCAAACAGGTGTACCTTTTTCAGGATTCCAATTCGGGCGAAGCCATTGGCTTTTGTCTGGATGTGACTGAGCAGAAACGGGTGGAGGCCGAGGTGCAGTGGCGCAACTTCATCTTAGACCAGCTCATCCAGAAGCTTCCGCTCATTTTAGGCATCCTGAACAAAGACGGCACCTATCTGGAGCTGCGGGGCAAGGGCTTAAGAAGGCTGGGCATTGCAGACAATGAACTGGTGGGGCACAATCTGTTTGAATTTTTCCCCCAGCTAGAGAATTCACTGGAAGAAATTCTGACCGGCGAGGCGGTAAACTTTATTGAGCGCAAAGAATTTAACGGCCTTTATGCCTATTACCAGAATTTCGGGCTGTTTGACCCCAAGAGGGAATACGGCATTGCCTTCGCCATTGACATCACCGAGCTGATTGAAACGCAGGAAAACCTGCTCAACCAGAAAGAATTCTCTGAGAATCTGCTGGAGAACAGCATTGACGGCATTATGGCCTTTGACCAGAACCTGTGTGTCACCTCCTGGAACAAAACCATGGAACAGGTACTGCAGGTCTCTAAAGAGCACGTGCTAGACAAGCCACTGCCGTTGCTCTTTGCAAAGAAGCACCAGACCTATGTGCAGCAGCAGGCAGAGCGGGTGTTGCGGGGCGAGCACCTAACCACCTATGAGATTCCCGGATTGGAGACCGAGCGTGTGTTTGAGGTGAACCTGGTGCCGTTCACCAATGCCGCTAAAGAAGTGGCCGGTGCCTTGGGCATTGTGCATGACATCACGCAACAGCGGCAGCGGCAGGCCGAAGAAACCCGTTTTAAGCTGTCTCAGCAGAAAGGGATCATGGATGCCGTGCTCACCACCCAGAATGAGGAGCGCAAACGCATTGCCGAAGCCCTGCACAACAGCCTGGCCCAGCTGCTGTACGCCGCCAAACTCAACCTGGAAGACATTCAGCTGGAAGGAAATGTGCAGAAAGAAGCGTTACTGCCCCTGCAGAAGGTCTCCAGGTTCCTGGAGGAGGCCATTAAGGAAACCCGCACGCTGGCGCATGAGCTCATACCCAGGGTGTTGCAGGATTTCGGGTTGAAGTCTGCCCTGAAAGACCTGGCCACGCGGCTTACCACCGGTTCCTTTACGGTACAGTGCGTGGTCACGGGCTTTGACCAACCGGTAGACCATACCCTGGAGACGCACCTGTTCCGGTTTGTGCAGGAGCTCCTCAACAACGTGATGAAGCATGCAGAGGCCACCTCTGCCCTGGTGCAGGTGGTAGACAAGGGCCCTACCATTAGAATACGGGTGGTAGATGACGGAAAGGGAATGCCGGCAGAATGGCAAACCAAAAACCTGAAAGGGATGGGAATTGCTACCCTGAGAGACCGGGTAAAACTATTACAGGGCACCATTAAGATTGACTCCGCCCCCGGCGAAGGCACCACCGTCACCATTGATCTGCCTCATTAGGTTATATTGCGTTTTTGGCCTGTTTTCAGAAAAACAGGCCAAAAACAGCTTTGCCGTTGGTACTGCCCCGCGGCGGCAATGCCGGGTTAGGGATAGGGGCTACTTTCTGTAAAACGCCTTAAAATCAGAACCCTTGGCACCCGCAGACGCCCGCGCCAGACACAGAAGGCCCGTTTGAAGAGCGTGTAGCACTGCGCGTAAATGTTTCCCTATAAAGTTGGTGTGACAGGTGGCAGAAAGGAGTGATATAGAACGGCCGCAGAGGTTATTTTACTTGCAGCTCGGCTTCTTTTTTAGACGGGACAATGGTCATGAGCATGTGCAGGCCCAAGAGTTCAAACACATTTCTGACATGGTCACTCATGCCGTAAAGCACCAGGTTAATGTTTCTTGCCTCAAATGACCCCAGATGCGAGATCATCACCCCCAACCCAGCTGAGGAAATATATTTCAACTCCTCAAAGTCAATCCAGAGTTGTTCAATAGGTCTGCATAATGCCATTTCAATCTCTCTGTCTAACTCCAGGCACGTAGATGCATCTAACTCGCCGTTCAAACGCAAGATGTACGCCTGCTCCCCCTCCTCATATGTGATCTTCATTGGCTTTTTTTTATTAAAGTAAGTAATTTAGGATCACAAAACACAATTTAATTTATTAATTATTCTTTAAATACAACTCAGCTGTTTCTGGAGAATCCAGCACCTTTACCAGTGAATCAAACCCTGAGTTATTGACAAGCGCTTCTATGGCTTTGTTCAAACCACAGAGAAGTAACATTTTCTTCTGTCTCTGAATCTGCTGCACAAACGGCAGCAAGCCCCGCAGGCCGGTGGCGGTGACGTGCTCCACCCCTGTCATGTCTATCAGGAGGTGCCGGGGGGGTGAGAGGGCCTCCAACTGCAACCTTTTAATGATTGCCTCTGCCGTACTACCGTCTAGCGTACCTTTTAACGTAGCAAACAAAGCCCCACCTGTTACCTTCGTTTGAATTTCCATGGCCGTACAGATGCATCTGCTTTCTAAAGGTGTCTTTTTTATTCTACTCCCCCCTTACAAAAGTAGCGATCAATTAACCGCAAAAAAATGATACTTCTACTCAATTTCATACATAAGTATAAATACTGAATTTGAGTGCAAATACTGTAAATCTCTATGAGTTTATGTATGAAGCTGTTTAGAGTTTAATAACTTCCAAAGAATTAGGGAGGTAAAAGTGTTTGCGACAACATTTCTCACCAAGCCCTAACTCAATGGAAGC